>NZ_CP014671.1:1621768-1946122 GCF_001697225.1 Immundisolibacter cernigliae | reverse complement strand
CTATGGCGGGCCGTGCCGAGGGCGGCGGATATCAGAAATTCCTGGGCCTGGAGGTTGAGCTCGATGCCGACAGCGGTCTGGACCGGCCTGTGCTGATGGACGCCTGCGTGGCGCAGGGGCAGCAGTTCCGTTTCATGTACGTGCTGCCGCTGGCGCCGCGGCGGCTGCTGATCGAGGACACCGCCTTCGCCCGCACACCCGAGCTGGACCCCGCGCAGCGACGCGCCGCGATCCACGCCTACGCGGCGGCCAGCGGCTGGCGCATCAGTGCCGTGCTGCGCGAGGAAAGCGGCCTGCTGCCGATGCCCTGGCGGGGCATGCCGCCGGCGCCGCGGATGCCGCTTACGGTCGGTTATGCCGGTGGCTGGTTTCATCCGGCTACCGGCTATTCCGCGCCCAGCGCGCTGCGCCTGGCGGCGCTGCTGGCGCGTCACCGGCGCGACCCGCTGCCCGCCCTGCGGACCGAATGGCGGCGCCACCGGCGGCGCTTTCGTCTGGGGCTGGTGCTCAACTGGCTGGCGTTTTGCTGCTTCCGGCCGGATTTGATGTGGCAGCCGTTCGCGCGCTTTTACCATCTGCCGTTGCCGGTGATCGCCCGCTTCTGCAGCCTGCAGAGCACGGCGCTGGATGTGGCGCGTCTGCTGGTCGGGCGCCCGCCGCGCGGCTTTGGCAGTGCCTGGCGGGCCGGGCAGCACACCTCGGAGGTCGGTTGATGAAAGCCCTGGCAGTCTCGGCGTCCGCGCTTTCGATGGTCTCGGAACGTCCCCATGCCGTCGGGCCGCAGCAGCGCCGCGCCGCAAGTGCCGCCGACGCGCTGGCCGATCTCGATCTGGGCGCGTTCTTCGAGCGCCGGGTCAGTGACCTGCCTGGCGCCGAGGGGGTGTGTGGCCTGGTCTGGCAGGAGACCCTGTACCGGCCGTTGGCGCAGTTCCTGTCCCGGCCGGGCAAGCTGCTGCGCGCGCGCCTGCTGAACCACGGCTGGCGCCTGGTCGACGGGCGCGGCGAGCCATCGCAGGCGCTGTGCCTGCTGCCGGAAATCCTGCACAGCGCGTCGTTGATCGTGGACGACATCCAGGACGGCGCCGAGTGCCGCCGCGGCGGTCCGGCGCTGCACCGCCTGATCGGCCCCGAACGGGCGCTGAACGCCGCCAACTGGCTGTATTTCTGGCCCTACACGCTGCTGGAGGAAATGCCCCTGCCGGCGTCGCGGCGCCGCCGCGCTGCGCAGCTGATCACCGCGGCGCTGCTGGATTGCCACCGCGGACAGGCGCTCGACCTTGGCGTGCAGGTGTGGACCCTGCCGCAGCATTCGGTGGCGTCGCTGGTGGCGGAACAAAGCCGCCTCAAGACCGGCTGCCTCACGGCGCTGTGCACTGGGCTTGGCGCGCTCAGCGCCGGCGGCAGCCCGCGTCGCGTGGCGCTGCTCATGCGGTTCGGCGAGCAGGTGGGCGTGGCGCTGCAAATGCTGGACGACCTCACCGCCGTGCTGCCGGCCCGGCACGACAAGGCCGGCGAGGACCTGCGTTTCGGGCGACCGACCTGGGTCTGGTCCATCGCCGCACAGCACTGTGACGAGAAGGAGTACCGGATGTTGACGGAGCTAGCCCGCGCGTGCGCTGGGGGCGCCGATTGGCGACCGATCTGCGCGCTGCTGGCCGACATCGTCGGCGACGCCGGTCTGGCCCGCGCGCATGAAACCCTGGCCAGGGCAGGCGACCTGCTTGCCGGCGCTTCGCTGCCGGAGGCGGCGGTGCGCGACGTGATGACCGATCTTGCCGGTCTGGAGCGCGCATATGGCTGAGCAGCATGCGGCGGTGATCGGCAGTGGCTTTGGCGGGCTGGCGGCAGCCATCCGCCTGCAGGCGCGCGGCATCAGCACCACCCTCTTCGAGGCCCGCGACCTGCCCGGCGGACGCGCCTACACCTTCAGTGAAGGCGGGCACGTGTTCGACATGGGCCCGACGCTGGTCACCGCGCCGCAGTGCCTGGAAGAGCTGTTCGCGCTGGCCGGCGCGCGCCTGCACGAGCGCGTCGAGCTGCTGCCGCTCGATCCGTTCTACCGCCTGCAGTGGGAGGACGGCACGCACTTCGAGGCCTTTGCCGACCCCGAGCAGCTGGCGCAGGAGATCGAGCGCATCGCGCCCGGTGACGGGCCCGGCTACGCGCGCTTTGCCCGCTACAGCGAGGCGGTGTACCGCGAGGGTTACGAGAACCTGGCCGGGGCGCCGTTCGTCACGCTGGCCAGCATGTTGCGGTCACTGCCCAAGCTGGTCGGCCTGCGCGCCGAGCGCTCCGTGTACGGGGCGGTGCGCCGGCACGTGCGCTCGGACAAGCTGCGCCAGGCGCTGTCGTTTCACCCGCTGTTCGTCGGCGGCGACCCGTTCGCCACCTCCGCCATCTACGCCCTCATCAATCATCTCGAACGCACGCATGGCGTTTGGTTCGTGCGCGGCGGCACGCACGCCCTGGTGCGCGCCATGGTGGCGCTGTTCGAGGAGCTGGGCGGGGAGCTGCGCCTGTCCTGCCCGGTGCACAGTGCGCGCCTGGACGGCCGCCACCACTGCCTGACGCACGCCGGCGGCGAGCAGCGCTTCGATCTGGTGGTCTCGAATGCCGATGTGATGCACACCTACAGCCGGCTGTACGGGCAGCTGCCGCGCGGCCGGCGCATGGCCCGGCGGCTGGCCCGCTCGCGCTGGTCGATGGGGCTGTTCGTGCTCTATTTCGGCACCGACCGCCTGTACCGCGACCAGGTGCGCCACCACACCATCCTGTTTGGCCCGCGCTACCGCGAACTGGTGCGCGAGATCTTCAACGGGCACCACCTGCCGGACGATTTCAGCCTGTACCTGCACGCGCCGACGGTGACCGACCCGCAGCTGGCGCCGCCCGGCGGCGACACCTTCTACGCCCTGTCGCCGGTGCCGCACCTGGGCAATGCGGACATCGACTGGGACCGTGTCGGCGCCGAGTACGCCGAGCGCATCCTGGCCTACCTGGAGGCGCACGCCATGCCCGGCCTGCGTGCGCACGTCACGGTCAAGCGCTGGATGACACCGCGCGATTTCGAGCGCGAGCTGGGCGCCTTTCACGGCAACGGCTTCTCGCTGGCGCCGGTGCTGTGGCAAAGCGCGTACCTGCGCCCGCACAACCGCGATCGGCACATTCCAGGCCTGTATCTGGTCGGCGCCGGCACGCATCCGGGCGCCGGCATGCCAGGCGTTATCAACTCGGCCAAGGCCGCCATGACGCTGGTGGACGAGGATTTCCCGCGATGAACGCGCCGCTGGCCGCCTTCATCCAGCACCACTCCAAGAGCTTTGCGCTGGCGTCGCGGCTGCTGCCGCCGGCGGTGCGCGCCGACGTGCTGGTGCTGTACGCCTGGTGTCGGCGCGCCGACGACACGGTGGATCTGGCGGCCGATCCGGCAACCGGCCTGGCGCGCCTGCAAGCCGAGCTCGATGCCGTTTACGCAGGCCGCCCGGCGGCCGACCCATTGCTGGAAGCCTTCGCGCAGCTGGTGCGCCGCTGCGCATTGCCGCGCCATTACCCGCAGGAACTGCTGGCCGGCATGGCCATGGACCTCGAACCGGCGCTGTATGCCGACCACGCGGCGCTGGCGCTGTACTGCTACCGCGTGGCCGGCGTGGTGGGGCTGATGATGTGTCACGTGATGCGCGTGGCCGACGACGCCGCCCTGGAACAGGCGGCGCAGCTGGGCATGGCCATGCAACTGACCAACATTTGCCGCGACGTGGCCGAGGACTGGCAGCGCGGGCGCCTGTACCTGCCGTACCGGGCGCTGGGTTTTGCCGACGAGGCCGCCGTGCGCGCGGCGCTGGCGGGGCCGATCGACGCCGAGCTTGCCGCCCGCCTGCCGGCGCAGGTGCGAGGCGTGCTGGCGCGGGCGGACGCCTATTACCGGGTCGGCATGGGCGGCATCGGCGCGCTCGACTGGCGCTGCGGGCTGGCGGTGCGGGCTGCGGCAGGCATTTACCGCGGCATCGGTACGGCGCTGGCGCGCCAGGGCTACCAGCCACTCGCCGGGCGCGCCTACCTGCCCGGCTGGCGCAAGGCCGGGCAGGTGCTGCTGGCGCTGGCCGGTCAGTGCGGCGCCGTGGTGGGTGCGCGCGCCGCCACCCGCGTGCCGGCGCGGCAGGTCGAGTTCGGGCCCGAGCTGTGTCTGTAGCGCGCGGCGTCGGGCTGGTGTTGTTGTTGGGTCTGGCAGGGCAGGGCAAGGCCATGGATGTGGACGTCATCGCACGCGGTCTGCGCAACCACGAAGGCAGCGTGCTGTTTGCGCTGTTCATCGAGCCGCGCGGTTTCCCGGGCCGCGGCGAGCTGGCCGCCATGCGGGTGGAAGTGCCGATCGACGCCGATCAGGTGCAGGCCCGCTTCAGCGACGTGCCGGACGGTCAGGCGCTGGCGGTGGCGGTGCTGCACGACGAGGACGGCGACAAGCGCATGGCCACCGGCCTGTTCGGCATGCCAAAGGAAGGCTTTGGGGTGTCCAGAAACCCGCGCATCCTGTTCGGCCCGCCGCGCTTCGAGGATGCGCGCCTGGTGCCGGTGCCGGGACAGCCCATCATCATCGACATGAAGTACTTCTGAGCATGGAAAAGCCCGCCGTCCCGAACGCCTTCGACGCCGTGGCGCCGCGCTACGACCTGATGTGCCGGCTCAATCCGGGTTACATGGGCATGCTCGGCGACGCGGCGCGGGCGCTGGCACCGCTGCCGCAGCCGCGGCTGTTGGACCTGTGCTGCGGCAGCGGTCTTTCGACGCAGGCGCTGCGCCGGGCGCATCCGGGCGTGCCGATCGTCGCCCTGGACGGCTCGCTGGGCATGCTCGAACAGGCGCGGCGCAAGCCGCTGGCGCCGATCGAGTTCGTGCACGGCGATGCGCAGGTGCCGCAAGACAGTCTTAACGGTCCGTTCGGCGGCATCCTGATGAGCTACGGCCTGCGCAACGTGGCCGATCCGGACGCGTCGCTGGCGCAGCTGCGCGGCCTGCTGGCGCCCGGCGGCCTGCTGGCCGTCCACGACTACAGCCTGGCCGGTCCTGGCGCCGAGCGGCTGTGGACGTTCATGTGCCGGGCCGTGGTGCGGCCGTTTTGCGCCGCCGTGTCGGGTGCGCCGCAGCTGTTCGAGTACCTGGAACGCAGCGTGCTCGACTTCGACCGCCGCGACGCGCTGGCGGCGCGCATCCGCAACGCCGGTTTCGAGCTGTTGCGCGTCATTCCCGGACGCCTGTGGCAGCGGCAGATCGTGCACACCTTCGTTGCCCGGCGGCCGACGTGAAGGTCTTCGAGCAGTCGCGTTTCGGCCGCGCCCGGCTCGAAGCGCCGCTGCGCGTGGCGGTGCTCGGCGGCGGGCTGGCCGGCGTGGCGGCGGCCTGTGTGCTGGCCGAGCGCGGCGCGCAGGTGACGCTCATCGAACGCGAGGCGGGCCTCGGTGGCCGGCTGGCGGCCTGGCCGGTGCAGGTCGCCGGCGAGACTTTCGAAATGGACCGCGGCTTTCACGCCTTCTTCCGGCACTACTACAACCTGCGTGCGCTGCTGCGCCGGGTAGACCCGGCACTCGATGGCCTGCTGCCGCTCACCGACTACCCGATCCTGACGCCGGCCGGGCCGCTGAGCTTTGCCAATCTGCCGGCCAATCCGCTGCTGACGCTGTGGCCGCTGATGCGCCAGGTGGGCCTTGGCCTGCGTGACCTGCGCCGGGTGCGCGTCGGCTACGCGCTGGCCATGCTCGGCTGGCATCCGCGGCGCACGCCGGCGCGCTGGGACGGCATCAGCGCCGAGCAGTGGCTGCAGGGCCTGAATTTCCCGCCGGCGGCGCGCCTGCGCCTGCTGGACGTGTTCGCGCACAGCTTCTTCAACCCGACCGGCGAGTTCTCGGCCGCCGACCTGCTGATGCTGTTTCACTACTACTTCTTCGGCAACCGCGAGGGGCTGGTGTTCGATGTGGCGCGCCGGCCGTTCGGGCAATGGCTGTGGCAGCCGTTCGAGCAACATCTGACGGCGCTTGGCGTGCAGCTGCGCCTGGGCTGTGCGGTGCAGGCCGTCGGGCGCCAGGATGCCGGCTGGCAGGTGCGGGCGGGCGACGACACGCTGGCGGCGGATGCGGTGGTGCTGACGCTCGACGTGCCGGGCCTGCGGGCGCTGCTGGATGCCAGTCCCGCGCTGGCCGGCGCCGTTTCGGGCCCACTGCGCGCGCAGCAGGCCACGCGGCCGTTCGCGGTATGGCGGCTGTGGCTGGACCGGCCGGTGGCGGCCGGGCGCGCCGCTTTCGCCGGCACCGCCGGCTACGACATTCTCGACAACGTGTCCGTGTACAGCGCCTTCCACGAGCCGAGCCGGGACTGGGCCGCGCGCCACGGCGGCGCGGTGCTGGAGCTGCACGGCTACGGTCTTGATTGTGACGACGAGGCCGAACTGCGCCAGCGTCTGCTGGCCGCCCTGCACGTCGTGTATCCGGAAACCGCGCCGGCGCAGGTGCTCGGTGAGCAGTTCCTGCTGCGCGCCGACTGCCCGGCCTTTCCGCCCGGCAGCGCCGCCACACGGCCGGGCGTGACTACGGCCGATTCGTCGCTGCTGGTGGCCGGTGATCACGTGCGCCTGCCGTTTGCCTGCGCGCTGATGGAGCGGGCCGTGGCTTCCGGCACGCTGGCGGCCAATGCGCTGCTGGCCACCCGCCAGGTGGACCCGGCGCCGCTGTGGGTCGGGCCGCAGCGCGGCCTGCTGGCGTCGCCGCTGAGGGCCGCCTGATGCGCCGCACCAAAGACCGGCACGGCCGTCGCCTGTGGCTGTTCGGGCAGGACCTGGGCGTGCTGCCCGCGGCCGAGCAGCCGGACTGGCAGGCGGCCGAGCCGCGCTGGATCGCCGGCGCGCTGCGCCGGGCGCTGGCGCGTCCGGCGGGCGGTTGGCACGTAGTGGCGGCTTCCAGTGCGCTGGGTGACAAGCCGCTTTCGGTGCAGGTGCTCGGTCACTCGCTGGTGCTCTGGCGCAGTGCACAGGGCGTGTACGCGACGCACGACCGGTGCCCGCACCTGGGCGCGCGCTGGTCGGACGGGCAGGTGGCGGACGGGCGCCTGACCTGCCCCTGGCACGGCCTGGCGTTCGACGTGGCGGCGCCGTGCAGCCCGCTGCTGCCGGCGCACGACGACGGCGTGCTGGTGTGGGTGCAGTTGCCGGGCGAGGCGCTGCTGCCGGCGCCGGTGTTGCCGCTGCGCCCGGCGCAGGCGCTGGTGTCGGTGATGACGCTGCCGGCGCGCTGCACGCCGCGCGAGGTGCTGGAGAACCGCCTCGATCCCTGGCACGGCGCGCACTTCCACCGCCATTCCTTCGCCCGCCTGGCGGTGCTCGAGCGCGCTGAGGACAGCATCACCGTGCGCGTGGCCTTTCGCGTCGCCGGTCCCCTGGCAATCGAGGTCGACGCACGTTTTGACTGCCCGCAGGCGCGCTGCATCGCCATGACCATCGTCGACGGCGAGGGCGCGGGCTCGGTGGTGGAGACGCACGGCACGGCGCTGGGGACGGATCGCTGTCAGATCACCGAGGCGGTGTTCGCCACCTCATCGCGGCCGGGTTTTGCCGTGGCGCGCCGGCTCGGCGCGCTGATCGCGCCGTACATGCGTTTCGCGGCCCGGCGCCTGTGGGCGGAGGATGCCGCCTACTGCGAGCGCCGCTACGACTTGCGCCAAGAGGCCGCCACCGGCCGGCCGGCCGGGCACATTCCCTCATGTCAGCCGCAGGAGTCCCCCAATGAACACGAACCTGCTCGATAGCATCCACACGCCCGCCAACCTGCGCGAGCTGCCGGCGTCCGCGCTGACCGAGGTGGCCGCGGCATTGCGCGAGGAGATCGTCACCCAGGTGGCGCGCAGCGGCGGGCATCTGGCATCCAGTCTGGGCGCCGTGGAACTGCTGCTGGCGCTGCACTATGTGTTCGACACGCCGCACGACCGCCTGGTGCTGGACGTTGGCCACCAGGGCTACGCGCACAAGCTGCTGACCGGGCGGCGCGAACAGTTTGCGAGCATCGGCAAGGAGGGCGGCCCGGCCAAGTTCCTGCGCCGCAGCGAGTCGCCGTTCGATACCTTCGGCGCCGGCCACGCCGGCACCTCGATTTCGGCGGCGTTGGGCATGGCGCGCGGGCTTCAGGCTGCCGGGGAGGATGCCTGCGCGGTGGCGCTGATCGGCGATGGTGCCCTCACCGCCGGCATGGCGCTGGAGGCGCTGAACCACGCCGGGCACATCAAGCAGTCCAATCTGCTGGTGGTGCTCAACGACAACGAGATGTCCATCGAACCGAACGTCGGCGCGATCGGCGCCCTTCTGTCGCGCACCCTGTCGGCGCCCTCGGCGCGGCGCCTGCGCCGACTGGCGAAGGACATGCTGGCGCCCCTGCCGCAACCGCTGCAGCAGCTGGCGCGGCGCGCGGAGCAATCCGCCAAGGCTTTGCTGACGCCGGCTACGCTGTTCGAGGCCTTCGGTTTCCGTTACATCGGGCCGGTGTCCGGACACGACCTGCCGGCACTGCTGCGAACCCTGGGTAACGCGCGCAGCATGCTCGGCAACGGCGAGGGACCGGTGCTGGTGCACGCCATCACGCGCAAGGGCGCCGGTTACGCGCCGGCCGAGCAGGACCCGCTCAAGTACCACGGCGTGACGCCCTTCGATGCCGCGACCGGCCAGATGCCCAAGCCGGCCGCGCCGGCGCCGTCCTACACCGCCGTCTTTGCCGATGCCCTGCTGGAGCTCGCGCAGGCGGACCCGCGCATCGTGGCGATCACCGCCGCCATGGCCGGCGGTACGGGGCTGAGCCGGTTTGCCGAGGCGTTGCCGGAGCAGTTCTTCGACGTCGGCATCGCCGAGCAGCACGCCGTGACCTTTGCGGCTGGGTTGGCCACCACGGGCCGCAAGCCGGTCGCCGCCATCTACTCGACCTTCCTGCAGCGCGGCTTCGACCAGATCGTGCACGACGTGTGCCTGCAAAACCTGGACGTGACCTTTGCGCTGGACCGCGCCGGGCTGGTGGGCGCCGACGGCGCCACGCATCAGGGGCTGTACGACATCGCCTACCTGCGCTGCCTGCCCAACATGGTGCTGATGGCGCCCAAGGACGAGAACGAGCTGCGGCACATGCTGCGCACCGCCATCGAATATCCGGGGCCGGTGGCGCTGCGCTACCCGCGCGGCAACGGCCTGGGTGTGCCGCTGGATGCCGACATCCGGGCGCTGCCAATCGGTCGCGGCGAGCTGCTGCGCGAGGGTGACGATCTGGCCATCGTGGCGCTGGGCACGCGCGTGGCGCCGGCGCTGGCCGCAGCCGAGCGCCTGGCGGCGCAGGGCATCGAGGCGGCGGTGTTCAACGCCCGCTTCGTCAAGCCGCTCGACCTGCCGGCCATCGCGCAGCTGGTGCGCCACTGCGGGGCGCTGCTGACGGTGGAAGAACACGCCCTGGCCGGCGGCTTTGGCAGCGCCGTGCTGGAGGCCCTGGCGGGCGAGGGGATCAGCGTGCCGGCGCGGCTGCTGGCGGTGCCGGACCGGCTGGTCGAGCACGGCGATCCGGCGGCGCAGTTGGCCGAGTTCGGTCTCGATGTCGCCGGTATTGCCGCCGCTGGACGGGCCCTGGTGAGCAGCCTGCCCGGATGCATTGCAACGCCCAACCTGCGCACGGCGGGACGCTGAGCGGGCGATTCTCGCGCGCGGTACTGTTAAGGAAACGCTGATTTATTCCCTCCCGTTGGAGGCATGAGACCTTGGTCCTGAGACAATGTGACCTGGTCCGCAGCGGTGGTGAGCAGACGTCATGCAAACGAGCTTTTCCGACCTCGAGTACGCCGGCAAGAAGAAGCAGACGCGCCGCGAGCGCTTCCTGGCGCAGCTGCAGGCGGTGACGCCGTGGGCGCAGCTGGAGGCGGCGCTGGCGCCGTTCTACCCGGCCGGCAAGGGCCCGGGCCGCCCGCCGCTGGGGCTGTCGCGCATGCTGCGCATGTACGTGGCGCAGCAGTGCTTTGGGCTGTCGGACGAGGGCATCGAGGACGCCGTGTACGACAGCCACGCCATCCGCTGCTTCATCGGCATCGACCTGGCCCGCGAGGCGGCGCCGGATGCGACCACGCTGCTGAAGTTCCGCCGCCTGCTGGAAGATCAGGGTCTGAGCCGGGTGATCTTCGAGACGATTCGCGATCACCTGGCCCGCCAGGGCCTGCTGCTGCGTGAGGGCACCCTCGTGGATGCGACGCTGATCGCCGCCCCGCCGTCGACCAAGAACCGCGACCGGGCGCGCGATCCGGACATGCATCAGGCCAAGAAGGGGAACCAGTGGCACTTTGGCATGAAGGCGCACATCGGGGTCGACCTGGACTCGGGGCTGGTGCACACGGTGCTGACCACGCCGGCCAACGTCAACGACGTGACCCAGGCGCACGCCCTGCTGCACGGGCAGGAAACGGACGCGCTGGGCGATGCCGGCTACCAGGGCGTAGCCAAGCGCCCGGAGAATCGGGACACGCCGGTCACCTGGCACGTGGCGCTGCGCCCGGGCGTGCGCCGGGCCCTGCCCGATGACGCGCTGGGCCGCCTGCAGGAACGGATCGAACAGGTCAAGGCGAGCCTGCGGGCCAAGGTCGAGCATCCGTTTCACATCATCAAGAACCTGTTCAAGCACCGCAAGGCGCGTTACCGGGGGCTGGCCAAGAACCAGGCGCAGCTGTTCACGCTGTTCGGCCTGGCCAACGTGGTGATTGCCGGCTGGCGCCTTCGGGCGCGGCACACCCTCCGTGCGTCCTGAGGGAGCCCAAAACCGGAATATCCGGCCAGAACACGCACATTGGCCCGATCCACACCCGAAAACGGGCCGTTTTTCCCCAGGGGCGGTCACGCGTCAGCGCCGTCATGTCCATAGCGCTGGTTTCGGGGGATTGATCAGCGTTTCCTTAAAGCTTCGCGGCGAGGGCGCCGCTCCCACGGCGGCGCCCTGTCATGTCAGGCTCGCCCTCGGGCCGAACGAGTCCGCGTCAGCCAGCACCCGCCAATGCCCGCATCGTTTCGGTGTCAGCGTGCCGGTTCCAGGCTGAAACCCGCATAACCGGCGGCGGCCACCTGCTGCAGTGTGGCGAAATACTGCGGCGCGTCCAGGTGCACCGGAAACTGGCGGTGTTTGCCCGGTATGTTGGCGCCGGTGTACCAGGAGTCGGTGCGCGGAAACAGGGTCTGGTCGGCGATGTCGGCCACGGTCCTGCCCCACTCCAGGTCGACGCCGGGGGCGGCTTCGATGCCGCCCAGGCTGCGCTCTTGCAGGTCGGCGATGCAGTCGCGGATCCACTCGGCCTGTCGTTCGGCGCCCAGCGGCATGTTGTACAGCACCGACGGCGACTCCGGGCCGTGGATCATGAACAGGTTCGGAAAGCCGCGCACGGCGAGCCCAAGGTAGGTGCTGAACCGCCCGGCCCAGGCCTCGGCCAGCGGCAGGCCGCCGCGCCCGCGCGGGTTCAGGCGCGTCAGCGCGCCGGTGATGGCGTCAAAGCCGGTGGCCAGGACCAGCATGTCGAGCGCATGCTCGCCGCGCTCGGTGCGCACGCCCTGCGGCGTGATCTCGATGATCGGGTTCTCGCGCAGGTCGACCAGGGTGACGTTGGATCGGTTGTAGGTTTCGTAGTAACCCTCGTCCAGGATCAGGCGCTTGGTGCCGATGGGGTAATCGGGCAGCAGGCGGCGGGCGATGTCCGGGTCGTGCACCGCGCGACGGATTTTTTCGCGCACGAACTCGCACAGCGTCGCGTTGGACTCGGCGTTGCTCATCAGGTCGCCGTAGGTGCCAAACGCGATGCCGAGCCCGCCCCGTTGCCAGTGTTCCTCGTAGAGCGCCTCGCGCTGCTGTGGGGAATCCTCCAGCGCCGAGCGGGTCGGCGACGGGAACGGCGTGCCGGCCAGCGTTTCCAGCATCATGGCGCGCAGCAGCGGCCACTGTTCGCGGGTGTCTCGCCTGAACGCCGCGTCGAGCGGGCGGTTGCGCGCCGGGATGGCGTACTGGGGCGTGCGCTGGAACACGCTCAAGTGCGCCGCCGTGCGGGCGATGACCGGGATGGCCTGCACGCCGGACGAGCCGGTGCCGATGATGCCGACCCGCTTGCCGGCGAAGTCGACTGGCCGCTGCGGCCACAGGCCGGTGTGGTAGCACTCGCCGGCGAAGCGGTCCAGGCCGGGAATGTTGGGACGGTTGGCGGCCGACAGGGCGCCGGTGGCACAGATCAGGAACCGCGCGCTGACGCGCTCGCCGGTGGCGATGTCCAGCTGCCAGCGCTGCGCGGCCTCGTCATAGCGGGCGGCGGTGACGCGGGCGCGCAGTTCGATGTCCCGCCGCAGGTCGAAGCGGTCCGCGACATGGTTCAGATAGGCCAGCACCGAGGGCTGGTCGGGCTGGCTTTCCGGCCAGTCCCAGTCGCGCACCAGTTCGCGCGAGAAGGTGTAGCAGTAGTAGGGCCCGCCGGGAAAATCCACCCGCGCGCCCGGGTAGCGGTTCCAGGCCCAGGTGCCGCCGACGCTGTCGGCGTCGTCGTAGGCCCGCACCTTCAGTCCCAGTCCACGCAGCAGGTGCAGGGCGTACATGCCGCCGAATCCGGCGCCGATGACGACGGCATCCAGCGAGTGGTGTTCGGTGTCGGGCATGGCTCTCCTCCTTGTCGGTTGCGGCGCCCTCCGCCGTGACAGAACCATCCGCCGCCGGCGTTGAACGCGAGCTCAGGCGGCGTCGGGACGCTTCAGGATCAGCAAGCCGGACACCGCCTTCACGCACAGGCTGCCCTCGGCGTCCAGGATTTCGCCCTCCACATAGCCGGTGCGGGCGCCGACGCGGATGACCCTGCCGATGGCGGTGATGTCGCCGCCGGTGATCGGGCGCAGGTAGTTCAGCGTCAGGCTGGTGGTGGTCCACACGGTTTTCAGATCCGGGAAGGTCGCCATCATGGCGTAGCCGACTGCTTCGTCAACATATACGGCCATCACGCCGCCCTGCACCGAGCCGCGCGGATTGCACCAGCGCAGGTCGAACGGGAACACCAGGCGCGCGAAGTTGGGCGCCGATTCGGCGATGTAGCCGCCGAACTGCGCCATGGTCGGTGGGCGGTCGAGGTCGATCGTGGTCAGGTCCGGCTTGGCGGAGGGCGTTGTCATGGCTTATTTGCCGGCCACTTGTGAGCGCAACATGCGCCGGCTGACCTTGCCGGTGTTGCCGCGCGGCAGTTCGGTGACCAGGCGGTATTCGCGCGGGCGCTTGTAGTGGGAAAGGTCGGTGGCCTCGACGTAGGCCTTGAGCTGCTCGGGCGTCACCGGCTCCTTGGCCACCACGTAGGCGACGATGCGCTGGCCCCATTGTTCGTCCGGAATGCCGATCACCACGCACTCGCTGACCGCCGGGTGGCTGAGCACGGCCTCCTCGACCTGACTCGGCAGCACGTTGATGCCGCCGGAGATGATCATGTCGTCGATGCGCCCGCGCAGGTACAGGTAGTTGTCCTCATCCAGCACGCCCATGTCGCCGGAGCGCCACCAGCCGTCCTCGAAGATCTTGCGGGCCAGGGCCGGCTGGTCCCACACCTGATCGGCCACCGAAAGACCGCGGATGATGACCTCGCCTTCCTCGCCGGGGGGCACTTCATCGGTCAGGGCACCGCCGGGCCGGATGACGCGCACGTCGGCGTTGATGAACGGCTTGCCGACGCTTTCCTGCTTGCTGGGGTCGCGGTAGTCCTCGTTGAACATGATGGTGCCGCCGGCGCAGGAGCCGGTTTCGGTGGTGCCGTAGATGTTGATGACGTTGTTGCAGATCTTGTCGCGCACCAGGCCCATGGTGCGGGTGTCCATCGGCTCGCCGGCGTAGCCGGCCTTGCGCACAGCCGACAGGTCGTAGTGGTCCAGGTTCTCCCGGAACAGCATGCGCCACACGGTTGGCACCAGGAATACGAAGGTCGCCCGCTCGTCCTGCACTTTTTGCAGGAAGCGCTTCGGATCCCAGACCGCCATGAACACCACTTTGCCGCCCGCGTTCAGGTACGGCATGGTGCAGTTGTACCAGCCGATGAATGCCGTGGTGGAGGCGTTGATGATGGCCGCGTGGGGGTTGGCGTCGAACACGAAGGCGCCGCCACGCGCGCTTTCGATCTGCGTGCGGTGGGTGTGCATGATGCCCTTGGGCACGCCGGTGGTGCCGGACGACAGGGCGATCATCGACGTGTCGTGGCTGAAGATCGGCATAGGCTCGAAATCGAGCGTGTAGTCGGCCAGGTCGCGCGGGATGATCGGATCGGGGCCGCCGATCTTGTCCGGCGGGGTCAGTTCCGATACGGCGCGGATGCCGTGGCTGACCAGGGGCGCCAGGCGGCGCAGCTCCTCGGCCAGTTCGTCGAGCGCGCCGTCGTAGACCAGCACCCGCGGGGAAAGGCGTTCGAGCACGGCCGCCAGAATCTTGGGCGATTCGCGCAGGTGCAATGCGGACGGGATGGCGCCCAGCTCGAAGGCGCCGAACAGCGCCACCACGTGCTGCACCGACGGGTACATCAGCAGCGCCACGCGGTCGCCCTTGCGCACGCCGCGGGTGTGCAGCAGCTTGGCCATGCGCTGCACCTGATCCTTCAGCTGCGCGTAGGTGTAACGGTACAGGTCGTCCACCACGGCTTCGTTGTTCGGAAACCACTTGGCCGCGCGGTGCAGCATTTCGCGCAGGTTGGTGTCGCGTGTCATCGTGTCCCCTCTGGAAGCCGCGGTGG
This sequence comes from Immundisolibacter cernigliae, assembly GCF_001697225.1. GTDB lineage: Bacteria > Pseudomonadota > Gammaproteobacteria > Immundisolibacterales > Immundisolibacteraceae > Immundisolibacter > Immundisolibacter cernigliae. The sequence continues at coordinate 1,931,350 of NZ_CP014671.1, read as the reverse complement.
GTCGTCCTGACGAAAACGTCGGCGGTTCGTCCGTGAACCGCCGTGTGTCCCGCCGGTGCCGCGGGTGCCTGGCTCAGTACGAGCGTGGCATGCCCAGATCGTGCTGGGCAATGTAGTTGAGCGTCATCTCGTCGGTGACCGGCGCGATGCGGTTCAGGCGCAGGTTGCGGTAGTGCCGCTCGATGCCCGACTCGCTGATGTAGCCGGCGCCACCCAGGGTCTGGATGGCCCGATCGGCTGCATACAGCGAGGCATGCGCCGCCGCGTACTTGGCCGACGTCGCCTGCACGCCGCATTCCCTGCCCTGGTCGTACAGCCAGGCGGCTTCGAAGACTTTCAGGCGCGCGCATTCGAGCTGGATGCGCGCTTCGGCCAGCGGGAACTGCAGGCCCTGGTGGGTGGCCAGCGGCTTGCCCCAGATGGAACGCTCGCTGGCGTACTGCACGGCCTTGCGGATCAGGTAGTTGCCGGTGCCGATGCAGCTGGCGGCAATCGCCAGCCGCTCCGGATTGAGCACCGCGTACAGCGCCTTCCAGCCCTTGCCCTCCTCGCCGACCAGGTTCCTTTCCGGAACCTTGAAGTCGTCGAAGAACACCGCGTTGGTGTCCATGAAGTGGCTGCCCATCTTCTTGAGCGGCCGTGCCTCGATGCCCGGATTGGGCAGGTCACCGACCAGCAGGGACACGCCCTCGGTGCGCCGCGCCGGGTCGTAGGGCGAGGTGCGGCACATGATGCCGATGTGGCTGGCCACCTTGATGTTGGAGATGTACATCTTCTGGCCCTTGACCAGATAGTGCCCATCTTCCTTGCGCGCCTCGGTGCGGATGGTGGTGATGTTGGAGCCGGAGTTCGGCTCCGTGAAGCCACCGGACCACAGATCACCCTTGACGATGCCGGGCAGGTACTTGGCCTTCTGCTCGGGCGTACCGGCCGAGTTGATCAGGCAGCCGCCAAACACCGGCCCGCCGACGAACATGCCGCCGCAGTCGCCGCCATTGCTGGACAGCGCCTCGGCGGCCAGGCACATCTCGACCATGCCCAGGCCACTGCCGCCGTATTCCTCGGGAATGGTGATGCCCAGGATGCCCTGCTCGACCAGGGTGCTCCAGAACTCGCGCGGGAACCCGTACTCCTCGTCGATCTTCTGCCAGTAGCTGTCCTCGAAGCCCTGCGCGATCTTCTCGCACAGGTCGACCAGCATCTGTTGATCCTGACTGAGCGAGAAGTCCATGACTCAGACGTCCTTGGTCAGCTTGTAGGACTGCGTGCCGGGCTTGAACTCGCGCCGCTTGAACGAGGCCAGCGCGGTGCGGATCCAGTCGTCGTTGGTCTCGCGCGAAAGTTCCCACAGCTTGGCCATCTCGTAGTCGACGGCGGCCTCGAAGTCCATCCACTTGACCTTCTCGTAGACCTCCTTGGTCTTGCGCAGCACGGTGCGGCCCAGACGGCTGAGCATCTTCACCACGCGGTCGGTCTCGGCGTCCAGCTGCGCCAGCGGCACCGACTTGGTGGCGTAACCGATTTCCTCGGCCTGCTTGCCAGTGAAGGTTTCGCCAGTCAGGCCGTAGTACAGCGCCTTCTTGCGCGACGGGATGTTGTGCGCGTAGGCCCAGGATGTGCCGCCGCCGGGGAAGATGCCGAAGTTGACCTCGGACAAGCCCCAGGTGGATTCATCGGCCACGATGGCGATGTCGCAGATGCCGGCCAGTTCCATGCCGCCACCGAAGCACCAGCCGTTGACCTTGGCAATCGTGACCGCCGGGAACTTCTTCAGATGCTGGAACCAGGTGAACACGTCGTCGTTGATGGCGGCCATGCGCTGCGGATCGTCGAAGGGTTCGAAGAAGCATTGCTCGAGGTCCATGCCGGCGCAGAACGCGTCCTTGATTCCGGTGATCACCAGCACCTTGACGCGCGCTTTTTCCACCTCCACCAAGGCATTGCGCACGTTGTTGTGCAGCGTCGGGCTCATGCAGTTCTTCTTTTCCGGGCGGTTGAACTGGATGGTGGCGACGTCGCCGTCGATGGTCAGGTTGATGCACTCGTAACTGGACATGAGGGCCCCCTTAAGGCTCTTGAGGATTGGGTACCCGCGATCGGCGGGGCGCTGATTTAAGCATAACGATCGTTTGGCAGGTAGTGCTTGCGGTCTGCCGGTGGCAGCTGACCGGGCTGCTGAACTACCATGCACGGCATACACATCTTCAAAGCCCGGGCGCCGGTGCCCGGGTGCAACGCACGGAGCACGTACAGGCCATGTCTGAACCGCTGAAACTGCAGGATCTGATGGAACTGGACGGCGTGGTGGGGGCGCTGCGCTGGCAGGAGTCGCGCTTCATCAACGCCATCGCCTACCCGGCGCGGCTGGTCGAGTACCTGGGCTTCGACAGCGAGGAGCGGGCCCGCCAGCTCATGCTGACAACCGAAGCCATGGGCCTGTCCATCAAGGGCGTGCTCGAAATCGACTATTACCGAGACCGCAAGACCAACCCGCACAGCCTGATGCCGGCCGACGGCTACATGATTCACGGCCAGAAATTCAACCTGGTCTGCACCCTGAACCGGGTCGCCGCCCTGGTGGACAACAAGATCGACTACAACCTCAAGGGCCTGTTCCTGAAACTGGCGCTGGTTCGCAACGACTGACGAGCATCGGTCGGCGCCCGCGCGACGCGCGGGCGCCGACCGATTCTGGCCGCCCTCCGCGTGCCGCCGTTGCGCGGCGGGTCGGCATCTGCATCGCCACCGATACATAACTGAAGGAGAAACACCATGTCCAACAAACCCGTGGTCGCCACCATGACCGGTGATCCGTGCGGCATCGGGCCGGAAGTGGTGGTCAAGTCACTGGCGCTGGGCGGCATGTACGAGCAGTGCCGGCCGGTGGTGTTTGGCTGTACCGAATCCGTGCAGCAGGCGGTAGACATGCTCGGGCTGAAGTTGAAGGTCCGCCGTGTCAGCGATGTCGAGGGTGCGGGTCTGGACCCGGCCGTGATCGACGTTTACGACACCGGCCAGCTGGATCCGAAATTCATCACCCCAGCCAAGGCCAACGCCGAGTGCGGGCGCGCCTGCGCCGCCTGGCTGAAGGAAATGGACGCGCTGGCCCTGGCCGGCAAGGTGCAGGCCACCATCATGGGCCCGATCAACACCGATGCCCTGAAGATGGCGGACAAGTTCGATCAGGTGGTCAGCGTCGAAGTCGGCAAGACCTATCTGTTCCTGATCACGGGCCCCCTGCGTGTCGTGCACCTGACCGACCACATCCCGCTGCGTCAGGTGTGCGACATCATCGCGCCGGATCTGGTCTACAAGGCGCTGCGCACCATCCACGACGATTTCACGCGCTGGGGCATTCCCAACCCGCGCATCGTGGTGGCGGGCCTGAATGCCCATGCCTACGGCGAAGAGGACAAGACCCAGATTGCGCCCGGCGTGGAGCGGGCCAGGGCCGAGGGCATCAACGTGACCGGCCCGGCCTCGCCGGACAGCGTGTTCCGCTGGTGCATCGACGGTGAGTACGACGTGGTGCTGGCCATGTACCACGACCAGGGCCACATCGCGGTAAAGACCTGGGGCTTCGTCGGCAACTGCGCCATGATCCTGGGCACGCCGTACATCCACATGTCGGTGGCGCACGGCACGGCCTTCGACATCGTCGGCAAGGGCATCGCCAGCCACGAGATGATGCTGACCGCCATGCGTCAGGCCGCCAATCTGGCGTCCGGCAAGGGCTTTCACAAGGACGCCGTCGCCGCGTGAGTGTGGCCGCCCGCCAGGCAGCGCCGCTGGCGGCGGTCCTGCTGGACCTGGACGGCACGCTGGCCGACACCGCGGCGGACCTTGCGCACGCGTTGAACCGCCTGCGCGATGAGCAGGGCATGGCGCCGCTGGCCGTGTCCGAGCTGCGGCCCTACGTACCGCAGGGCGCGCGCGGCATGCTCGCCTGTGCGCTCGACATCGGACCGCAGGACGCGGATTACGCCCGGTTGCGGGATCGGTTCCTGACCATTTATGCAGAGTCCTGCGCCCGCCAGGCAACGGTGTTCGATGGCTTTGAGGACGTGCTTGACCAGTTGCGCGGGCGGGGTCTGCGCATCGGCATCGTCACCAACAAGCTGGAGCGCTTCGCGACGCCGCTGCTGCGGGCGCTGGGTGTGTGGCCGGACGCCGACTGCCTGATCACGCCCGACCTGCTACGCCTGCCAAAGCCCGATCCCGAAGGCGTGCTGCTGGCCTGCGAGCGGCTGGGAGTGGCGCCGGCGGCCAGCGTGTTCGTGGGCGACGATCCACGCGACATCGCCGCCGGCCAGGCCGCCGGCACACGCACCGTGGTGGCCGGTTACGGCTATATCGCGCCCGGTGAAGATGTGACCCGCTGGGGCGCCGACGCCTGCATCGACTCGCCGGCCGACCTGCTCGCCCTGTGCCGGGACTGGGGCGCCTGAATGGCCGCCGCGACGCCGGACCTGTCCGACATTGTCCTGCACCAGGCGACGCGCACGCTCGAGGTGCGCTTTGCCGACGGCAGCGCGTTCCATCTGCCGGCCGAGTATCTGCGGGTGCACTCGCCGTCGGCCGAGGTGCAGGGCCACGGGCCTGGCCAGGCGGTGCTGGTGCCCGGCAAGCGGGACGTCGCCATCACCCGGCTGGACCCGATCGGTCATTACGCGCTGCAGATCACCTTCTCGGACGGCCACGACAGCGGCCTGTTCAGCTTCGATTATCTATACCGCCTGGGCCGCGAGCAGGACACACTATGGCAGCGGTATCTGGATCGCCTGGCCGAGGCGGGCCAGTCACGCCAGCCGTGAGCGCTGTCTGCGCCAGTGTCGATGACCTGCGCCGCCAGGCGAAGCGCTACCTGCCGCGCATGGTGTTCGACTTCGTTGACGGCGGCGCCGAGCGCGAGATCACCCTGCGGGCCAATACCGCCGACTTCGAGCCGCTGCGTTTCGCGCCGCGGGTGTTGACCGACGTCAGCCAGGTCGATCTGTCCACCACGCTGCTGGGCGAGCAGCTTGCCCTGCCGCTGCTGATCGCGCCCATGGGCCTGTGCGGCCTGGTGCGCCCGGAAGGCGAGCTGGCCCTGGCGCGCGCCGCCCGGGCGGCCGGTATTCCGTTTGTGCTGTCCACCGCCGCCAGCCATTCGCTGGAAGCGGTGATGGACGCTGCGGCGGGCAATTTGTGGTTCCAGCTTTATATCTTTCGCGACCGCGAATTCGCCCGCAGCCTGCTGCAGCGTGCCCGCGCCGCCGGCTACCGGGCGCTGGTGGTGACGGTCGACCTGACCCGCGGCGGCAAGCGCGAGAAGGACATCCACAACGGCTTCACCGTGCCGCCGCGTTTCACGCGCCGCACCGCGCTCGATCTGCTGCGCCACCCGGCCTGGCTGTGGCGCATGGCGCCGCACCGTGGCTTGACGCTGGGCAACCTGGTCGGTTGGGGCGGCCAGGACAGCAACGTCATCGCGCTGAGTACCTTCATGAACACGCAGATCGATCCCAGTATTTCGTGGGCCGATCTGGACTGGCTGCGCGCCGAGTGGGACCTGCCGCTGCTAGTCAAGGGCATTCTGCATCCGGACGATGCCCGCCAGGCGGTTGCCGCCGGGGCTGACGGCATCATCGTGTCCAACCACGGCGGGCGGCAGCTGGACGGCGCGCCGTCCACCATCAGCGCGCTGGCGGGCGTGGTCGATGCCGTGAGTACCAGCGCGGACGTCATCCTCGACAGCGGCGTGCGGAGCGGTGCCGACATCCTGAAAGCCCTGGCGCTAGGCGCGCGTGCCTGCATGATCGGCAAGGCGGCGCTGTACGGCCTGGGCGCCGGCGGGCAGGGCGGCGTCGAGCGCGTGCTGGCCATCCTGCGCCAGGAACTGGACGTCGCCATGGCCCTGACCGGCAATCACCGCGCGTCCGCGGTGCGGTCCGATACGCTCAAACCCTGACGGCGCGCTGCTTTTGTCCGCCCTGGACTGATCGCCATGTTAGATTTCCACACCGCGCACGGTAAATGACCGCCCGGTCAGGCGCGCCCGATGGCGCCGCCGGACCCGGCATGGAGGAGACATGAACGCACCCGCAGGCCGGCCACAGTGTGGTCACACGCAAGCCTTTGGTCTGGACACCGGTCCGGTCAGCACCGCGCCGGTCATCGAGCCGGAGTTCTTTGCTCGTGAGCGCGAGGCGATCTTTCGCCATCAGTGGTTCAACCTTTTGAAGCGCGCCGACGAGATTCCGAATCCGGGCGATTTCTTTGTGCGCGACATCGAGGTGCTGGGCACTTCGGTGGTCGTGGCCCGCGGCCCGGATGGACAGGTGCGTGCGTTTCACAATGTCTGCACCCACCGCGGTAACCGGCTGGTGCGCGCCGCCGACGGCTGCGTGAAGGGCTGGCAGTGCGATTTTCACGGTTGGACCTACGCCACCGACGGTACCGTGCAGTTCGTGCCCGACGAGGGCCAGTTCTTCGACCTCGACAAGTCAAAGATGGGCCTACCGTCGGTGCACCTGGACACCTGGGCCGGCTTCCTGTTCGTCAATTTCGATGACGCGCCGCGCCAGACGCTGGAACAGGCGATGGGCGACTTCAACCAGGACCTGAAGCCGTTTCCCTTCGACCAGATGATCTGCGCCGGGCGCTGGCGCTACCACGTCAAGGCCAACTGGAAGGTGACCATGAACGCCTTTCAGGAGGGCTACCACGTCGCCTTCGTGCACAAGCGTTCGGCGCCGGATGCCTTCACCGGCACCGACAACCCGTACTGCAACATCAGCCACATGAAGCTGCAGCCAAACGGCAACCAGCACCTGTCGGTGCCCGGCAACCCGGCGCACGACCTCTCGCCAACCGAGCAGATCGCCTTCAAGTTCGGCTCCACGTTCACGCAGGGCACCGGCGGACGCGGCGCCTATCCGGGCACCCAGCAGGACAAGAGCGCCGACTGGGGTTTCGAGCTGAACATCCTGTTCCCGTTCTCGCGCATCAATGTCGGCGCCGGCTGGTATTACCTGGATGCCTTCTGGCCGGTGTCGCAGAACGAAACTGTGTACGAGCTGGCCTATTACTTCCCGAAGCCGAAGTCGGCGGCCGAGATGATCAGCCAGGAGTTCAGCAAGATCGTGCTGCGCGACCTGTCCCGGGAAGACCTGTATACCAACGAGGTCACGCAACGGGCGCTCAATTCCGGCGCCATCAAGAACATCACCCTGTCTGACCAGGAAGCGGCTGTGCGGCACCTGTACCGCACCGTCGAGCGGCTGGTCGGGCGTTAACGGAGACTCACGTGAAGTTCGGTATCTACAACGAAATCCAGGCCTCGCCCGGCGCCAACTACAAGCAGCGCTATGACGAGACCCTGCGCAGCGTGGAGCTGGGCGATGCGCTCGGTTATGACGTATTCATGACCCTGGAACATCACTTCTTCCCCACCTTCTCCATTTCGGTCAACCCACTGGCGTTCTTCGCCGCCGCAGCGCAGCGCTCGAAAAACATCCGCTTTCGGGCCATGTGCCACACCCTGCCGGTACACAATCCAATGGTGCTGGCCGCCGAAATCGCGCAGTGCGATCACCTCACGGACGGGCGGCTGGAAGTCGGTGTAGGCCGCGGTCACGGCTGGCTGTACGACCCGGCCAGCGTGCCGATGGCCGACAGCATCGGCCTGTACGAGGAATCGCTCGAAATCCTGCAGCGCGCCTGGAGCAACGAGCGCTTCTCTTTTGAAGGGAAGCACTACAACGTGCGCGATGTCGAGGTGGTGCCAAAGCCGCTGCAGCCGAGCCTGAAAATCTTCCAGACCGGCACCAGCGCGCGCGTGTTTGGCGACGCTGGCCGGCGCGGCGGCGGTGTGGTGGTTGGCGCGGCGCCACCGCCGCTGTTTACCGAAGCGGTCAATGCCTATACCGCGGCGGCAAAGGAAGCTGGCAACACGCCGCAGGTCGGCCTGGTGGTGCCGGTGTTCCTGGCCGATGACGAGGCCACTGCCCTGCGCGAGGCGCGCGAGCCGATGATGCGCAGCTACGCCAACCTGGTGGTACCGCAGGAATCGATCAATAACGAGGAGGTCAAGGAGCGTCTGCGCGGCGGTGGCTTCCACTTCTACGCCGGCGGCTTCCTGAACCAGATGAAGGAATACACCTTCGAGTCGGTGCTGGCCAACGACATTGCCTTCGTCGGCACGCCCAGCCAGTTCATCCCCTGGTTGCAGCGTTTTCGCGAGCGTCATTACGATTTCCAGGAGCTGGCGCTGATGGCCGATTTTGGCGGCCAGGCCGAGTGGCAGGTGGCGCGCACGTTGCAACTGTTCGCGCGCGACGTGATGCCGGCCTTGCGCTGATCGACAAGCAGGAGACCGGTCGCCATGTCCAATACCTTGCCCGTTGAGTTTGCCGATCTGGAGCGCTTCATGCCGTGGGCGCTGCCGACGGAAGATGCCCGGATGCGCAAGCGCCTTGCCTCCAGCATGGTCGAGCTGACCGACTACTACCGCACGCTGTTGCCGCGCATGGAGGCGCTGGCCGAGCATCTGTCGAAATTCTCGATCGACGCGCTGCCGGCCGAGCAAAAGCCGCTGCTGTACCTGGGCCTGATGTTCATGGAGGCGGCGGTCTGCGTGGAGCTGTTCAAGGGTGCGGATGTGCAGGAGAGCCTGGGCGCAGAGCACCTGGACGTGTTGTCGGAAACCATGGAACGGCGCCTCTTGGCGAGCTGATAGTCACCAAAACACCGAGTTACGGGAGGGGAAGCGACGTGTCAGGCATGTCAATGAAGGGCTTGCTCGTGGGGGTACTAACCGTGGCCAGCCTGGCGGGCTGCGGCAAGGATCAGGAGGCGCCGCAAGCCGGGGCCAGCAGCGCGCCGGCAAGTCCGCCGCCGGCAACTGCCCCGGCGCCTGCCACCCAGCCGGCGCCAGCCGAGCCGGTCGCCGCCCTGCCGCCCGAAAGCGCGGCTGCAACGTTTGCGGCCGCCGGCCTGCCGGATACCTTGATCAAGGACGGCTGCTATTCCTGCCACGACGTGAACGGCGCCCGCATCGGCCCGCCGCTGCGCGTCGTGGCAGGGCTGTACCGCACCGACCCGCAGGCCGTGGACAAGCTGACGCAGAAAGTCCTGCACGGCGGCGGTGGCGTATGGGGGCCGACGCCGATGATTGCCCACCCGCAGCTTGACGAAGCCGCCGCGCGGGCCATGATCGAGGCCATCCTCAAGCTCAACTGAATCTCATTCCGCGGGCCGGGTGCCAGCCGGTGCCCGGCCCGCGGCCGTTTTTCGTCAAGGAGGTTTCATGACTGCTGTGCGCGCGGCTCACTACGACGCCGCCACCGTCGAGGCGTTTTTCAATCCCAAGGTGGTGGCCGTTATCGGCGCCTCGCCGGACACCCTGTGGTCGCGCCAGTTGCTCGATGGCCTGCGTGGCCACGGTTTCCAGGGCCGCGTGTACGTGGTCAACCCCTCGCGCAGTTCGGTGCTGGGTTTCCAGTCCTTCAAGTCGGTGGCAGACCTGCCGGAAAAACCCGACATCGCGGCCGTGCTGCTGGGCGCCAAGCATGTGCCGGCCATGCTGGAACAGGTGGCGGCCACCGGCTGCAAGGCTGCCTATGTGCTGGCGGCCGGCTTCGAGCAGCCGGAGCCGCTGGCCAAGTTGCGGGCGCAGGCCGAAAAACTGGGCCTGATCATCATCGGCCCCAACTGCAACGGCTACATCAACGCCGGCGCCGGCCTGCACCTGTGGACCGGCCCCATCAACCGCCCCTACCGGCACGGCACGGTGGCGCTGCTGGGCCAGTCCAGCGGCGTGCTGGGCGCGCTGTGCTGCCTGACCTGGGACCGCGGTCTTGGCATCAGCTTCCAGATTTCGACCGGCAATCAGGTCAATTTCGCGCTCACCGATGCGCTCAATTTCCTGGCCACCAATTCCGACACGCGGGTGGTGGTGACCTACGTCGAGCAGTTCGGCGACTACCCACACTTCGTTGAAGCAGTACAGAAATGCCGGGCCAACAACACGCCCGTCATCGTGGTCGCAATCGGCAGGTCCGAAGCCGGCCGCGGTGCGGCGCTGGGCCACACCGGCGCCATCACCACCACCGGCGCGATCACGCGCGCCGCCATCGAGGCGGCCGGCGCCATCCCGGTCGACACGCTGGACGAGGCGCTGGACCGCGCCTCGGTGTTCGCCGTCACCCCGCCGCGCAGCTGGCGGCCGGTGCGTACGGCCGGTCTGATCAGCATCTCCGGCGGCTGGTCGGCGCTGATGGGTGACTACTTCGCCGACGAGGGCATCGAAACGCCGCCCCTGCCCGAGAGTGTCACCAAGCTGCTGCCCGGCTGGGTCGAGAACGTCACCTTCAACAACCCCTTCGACATCACGGCACAGATCTACGGTTTTGCCGAGGTCTACTTCCAGATGGCGGACGAAATGATCAAGCATGAAGGCTACGACGCGGTGTCGATCATGTTCGGCAACTGGGATGGCGGCGAGCGCTTCTATGCCCCGGTCGCAACCTGGCAGGGCCGCATCCAGAAGCCGATCATCGCCAGCTGCATCGAGACCAGTGCGCTCAAGGACACCTACCGCGACTGGCTGGACAGCGACCCGCTGCCCAACGTGCAGGGCGGGCAGGCACTGGCGCGTGGCCTGGCGGCCATGCGCGACTACTTCGACAAACCCGGTTATCTGCCGCAGGGCTGGTGCAACGACAAACCCAAGCGCTGGAAGGGCCCGGCGGTGGCGACCTTCCCGGACATGGTCAAGCCGCTGGCCGCGTACGGCCTGCACTGCGCCGGGCATGTGACGCTGCTGGATCACACCGGCAAGGCCGGCAAGGGCAAGCCGGCGTTCCCGGCGGTGCTGAAGCTCGAATCGCCCGGCCTGCCGCACAAGACCGAACACGGCGCGGTCAAGGTCGGCATTGCCGACGACACCGCCTGCGCGGCCGCGGTCAAGGCGCTGACCGCCATCGCCAAGAAGCAGAAACTCAAGACTTGGTCGATCATCGCCCAGCCCATGCTGGACCTGTCGGACAGCCTGGAACTGCTGGCCGGCGTCGTGCACGACCACGTGGCCGGGCCGGTGCTCACCCTGGGCGCTGGCGGCGTGCTGGCCGAGCTGTTCGACAAGCATGCGCATGCCCTGTGTCCGATCACGCCCGAGCAGGCCGAGCTCATGATCGACCGCATCGGCGTGCGCAAGATCCTGAACGGCTACCGCGGCAAGCCGGCGCTGGATACTGCCTCGCTGGTCAGCACCCTGGTGGGCCTGTCGCAGTTCGCCTACGACCACCGCGGCAGCCTTCAGGAGCTGGACCTGAACCCCATCATCGTGCCGCCTGCCGGTACGCCGACCACGCTGATCGACGCCCTGGCGCGTTTCGACTGACCGGAAATCTGCCATGAAAGACAGCCTCAAACCCGGCCTGGAACACAGCTTCCAGTTCACCGTCACCGACGCCAAGACGGTGCCCAACATCTACCCCGAGGCGGCCGACTTCCAGGCCATGCCGCGGGTATTCGCCACCGGCTACATGGTGGCGCTGCTGGAGTGGGCCTGCATCGACGCCATCAAGCCGCACCTGGACTGGCCGGCCGAGCAGAGCGTGGGCACGCACATCAACGTGTCGCACCTGGCGGCCACGCCGCCGGGCCTGACGGTGACCGTGCAGGTGCGTCTGGACGAGGTCGACGGCAAGCGTCTGAAATTCACCGTCAGCGCCCACGACGGCGTGGACACGATTGCCGAGGGCACACACGAGCGCTTCGTCGTCGACGCCGAGAAGTTCAACGCCCGGCTGCAGAAGAAAATCCCGGCCTGACCGGGCGCGGCGCCAAGACCGGCGCCGGACAACGCGAAAGGAGGGGAGATGGCCTTGCTGGAAGCCTTCAGCCGCGCCGGCAACGCCGCCTCGGGCGTGGCCGAGCGTTACATCCCGGACGCCTGGGTGGTGTGCATGGTGCTGACCGCCATCGCCCTGTTTCTGGGCGTGTTCGGCGCCGGTGTCGAGCCGCTGCATGCCGTGACCGCCTGGGGCAACGGCATGTGGGGTCTGCTGCAGATCACCATGCAGTTCTCGATTTCGGTGTTCGCGGCCTATGCCTGCGTCATGTCGCGGCCCGGCTTCTGGATGTTCGACCGCCTGGCGCGCATCCCCAATCCGGACAAACCGGTGCAGGCGGTGCTGCTGCTGGCGGTCACCACCACCCTGACCGGCCTGCTCAACTGGGCGCTGTGCTTCGTGGTCAGCGCGCTGCTGATCCCGTTCGTGGCGCGGCGCAATCCGAAAACCGACATCCGCGTGCTGTGCGCGGCCGCCTTCATGGGCGTGGGCACCGTCACCAACGCGGCGCTGTCAGGTTCCGCCGCGCTGATCATGGCCACGCCCGACAACCCGATGATCAAGCCCGCCGCCGGCAACCCCATCGTCGATCGCCTGTACCCGGTCACCGAGACCGTGTTCGCGCACTTCAACCTGATGCTGCTGGCGCTGCTGTCGGTGATCAGCATCGCAGCGATCTGCGCCCTGCATCCGCGCGGCAGGACGCCGGTGGTGACGCTCGATCAGGAGCGTCTGGACGCCATGCTGCCGCAGCCGCCCAGCATCGAGCCCGAGCGCGCCACGCCCGCCAGCTGGCTGGAGAACCGGCGCGTCTGGTGTTACCTGGCCGGCGGCATGGTGCTGTTCACGCTCGGCTACAACATGCAGACGCAGGGTTTCGCCCGCGCCTGGAACATCAACGCCTACAACGCCGTGTTCCTGGGTCTGGCGCTGCTGCTGCACGGCAATCCGCTGTCGTTCGTGCAGGCGGTGCGCCGCGGGCTTGATTCGGCCTACGGCGTGGTGCTGCAGTTCCCGTTCTACGGCGGCATCTTCGGCCTGATGACCGGCACCGAGCTCGGGCACTGGCTGAGCGGGCTGTTCGTGCGCTTCTCCAGTCAGGAAATGTTCCCGCTGGTGATCTACGTCTACTCGGGGATCATGGATTTCTTCGTGCCCTCGGCCGGCTCGAAGTGGATCATCGAGGCGCCCTACGTCATTCCGGCGGCGCGCGAACTGGGCGTGTCGGTCACCACCACGCTGATCGCCTACATGCACGGCGGCTCGCTGACCAACCTGATCCATCCGTACATGGCGATCCCCATCGTCGCCATTACCGGTATCCGCTTCGGGCGCTTTGCCGGCTATTCGTTCATGGTCGGCGTGCCGATCGGCATCATGATGATGATCGCCATGCTGTTCATCCCGCCGAATTTGTGAGGAGTTCGTCATGCCGCTGCCGGTAACCGCCATCGCCCGGGTCGGCGTGCTGACGCGCGACTGCCGCGCCGCCGCCGCCCAGTACGCACGCTTTTTCGGCATCAACAACTGGCGCGTCGCCGACTGCGCCGGGCGCACTGCGGACGGGAACGAGTACGCCCACCGGCAGGCGGTGGGTTACGCCAACGGCGTCGGCTTCGAGCTGATCGAGCCGCAGTCAGGGCTATGGGCGGACGAACTGGCCCGCTGCGGCGAGGGGCCGAGCCACGTGGTGATCCCGGCCCCCGACTGGGCGGCGCTGACCCAGGCGCAGGCGGCCACCGGTCTGGGCACCGTGGCCGAGCACGAGGAGCATGGCGGCCGGCGCCGGCTGCTGGACAGCCGCACGGCGCTGGGCGGCCTGGGCCTGGTGTTCGCCGACGCCGATGCGCTGATCCCGCACGGCGAGCCGCTGCACCTGCCCGGTGACGCCATCCTGCCGGTGCAAAAGCTCTATCAGGTGTCGGTGATGGTGCGTGACCTGGACGCCGCCAAGGCACGCTTTCGCGCGCTGCTGGGCGTCGAGGTCTGGGTGGACATCGGCATCGACAGCGCGCAGATGCCAGGCTGCGAGTACTACGGCAAGCCAGTCGAACATACGGCGCGGCTGGCCATCGGCCGCCGCGGCGGCGCCTGCTTCGAACTGGTCGAGCCGCTCAGCGGCCCCACCGTCTACCGCGACGCGCTCGACCGGCGCGGCGAGTGCGTGCATCACATCATGGTCAGCCTGGCGCCGCCGCAGGACTTCCAGCGCGCGGCGGCCGAGTTGGCGCCGCGCGGCATCGTGGTCGGCCAGTCCGCCAGCATCCCGGGCCTGATGGCCTTTGCCTACTTCGACGGCGGCCAGTCGCTGGCCGGATTGTTCGTGGAAGTGATCCAGCCATTGGCTGACAACTGGCTGGAACTGATGTTCCCGAGCCCGGAAATTGCCCGCATCGTGGTCGGGGACTGAGGCCGACATCGGTTCAAGTGCACCCAGTGGGAGCGGCGCCCCGCCGCGATTTCACAGCCCTTCGGGCAGCAGCACCGCAAGATAGGCATCGGCTGCACGCCACAGAGCGAGTCAAGGAGCGGCTTGAGGGCGATGCCTGGCTTATTGGTTGAGTTTTTGAAGCAGCTTGTCTCTCAATCGCGCCCACACCATACCGCGCGCGGTCTCTTCCACGGACCATTGCGCATAGCAAAGGTCGTATAGCCATTGCTCGCGCTCGTGCAAGGTCGGATTCTCGACCTTCGACAGGTCGTGATCCGTGACCGGCCAAGCCATGCTGGCCGGTAACATCGAGATGGCGGGTGTGCCATTGAGCAAGGCATTGATCGCCGCACTCGACGAATAGGTGACGGCAGTCCAGCAGTCGCGCAGGGCGTCGTTGATGGTGCCTGTTGGCGGAATATCGAGCTGGACGTTTCGGTTGGCGCCGCAGGCTTTTTTCATCTTCGGGAAATCCGTCGGGAGTGCCGCCGGATGGGCCCGCACCACAATCGGCCGGTCGGTGTAGCGCCGCACCTCTGTGACAGTGTTAATCATCCAATCAACGATGTTGCAGCCGCGCAGGGAGGCATCACCTGGCTTCTGACCGACGATCAGCACATGCGAGCCGGTCGTGCGATAGGGGCGCAGCTCCAGGCAGAATTCACGACTCAGCAGATTCCAGCGATCCGCCGGGGAGCCCGCGTTGCAAAAATCCGCATCGTCCTGAAACGCGCCGTCGATGCCTATGCGGGAGTAGAGATGCTGGTCAACCAGGTTCCGCTTGCCGCGGATGCGCCGGATAAAGGCGCGAATGCCGTTTTTCTCTATGTATGGCGTTCGGCCCAGAAAAGGTGACTCCACGATCACCACGGGACCGGTGTGCTGTGCGTACACGGCGCGACATGCCCACGCAGACCGACTGTCGGGTTTGGGATAACCATACACCACCGCAATATCGCAGGCTTGGTAGCCGCCTTGTACCCATTCAACATCCTCACCGGCATCGCGCAGCGAGCGATGGAAGGCGTCCAGGTAGGCGGCCTGATGCGGCAGTCTCGGGAGCGCTGTCGATGCAAAGACATTGATTTTCGCCACATCACGCTCCGGTGATTAGCTGTTGGGGGCAGACAAATTTATCGATTGCGGCAGCAGCAGGCGTAAATACTGCCCGGCTGCAGACGCGGCACTGAATGCCATGCCGCGCTCTTCCAGTCCGACGCGGTTGATTGGCGCATGCAGGTTGGCCACGATGGCAGCGGCCAGCGTATTTGCGTCGCCTACTGGCGTGAGTCGTCCGTAGCGGCCGCCGTCCAGTATCTCCCGCGGCCCCGACGGGCAGTCGCTGCTGACCACCGGACAGCCGCAGGCCAGTGCCTCGATCAACACCGTCGGCAAGCCCTCCCAGGCCGAGGACAGCACGAACACCGCTGCCCGGCGCATGTAGGCCAGCGGATTGGGCACGAAGCCGGCCAGACGGACGTCGGCGGCGATGCCAAGCTCCCGGGCGAGGGTTTCGAGCGGTCCTCGCTGGTTGCCTTCGCCCAGGATCAGCAGGCGTGCCGGGCGCTGCTGGCGTATCTGGGCAAAAGCCCGCAGCAGTGTGGCCTGGTCTTTTTGCACGCGCAGTTGCGCCACGTTGAGCAGCACCGGCGGCGCACCGGGCGTGAACCACGGATCGTCCAGCGGTGCATCGCGCGCGGCCAGCAGCGCCGGCGTGATGACCGGGTTGTAGATGGTATGGACCTGCGCCGGAGACAGCGGAAAGCGCGCAAGCAGGTCCTGGCGCACGCCCTCGGACACGGCAACGACGGCCGCGGCACGCGGGTACAGGCGTGCCATCAGCCAGGGCAGCAGGTGGCGGCGCTTGCGCTGCGCGGTGCCGGCGGTGGAGGCGCCGACATGAATGTGCTCGGACACCACCATGCGGGTCGAGCCGCCGGCCAGACGGCGCCCCAGCAGCGACACCACATTCGGCCACTCGCCACCGCTGAGCAGGGCGGCCGGTCGCTCGCGCCCGAGATACGCAACCAGCGCCGGCAGGGCCAGCGGTACGAACCAGCGCTTGTGCCGCCGCACACCGGGCAGGCTGGCCAGGCGCGGCGCCAGTTCCAGCAGCCGCACGCCGTCCGGCAGACCCTCGGCGGGCGGCTGTCCGCGCGGCGCCAGCAAATCGACGCGATGGCCGGCGGCGGCAAACTCCGCCGCTAGGTTCAGCATCAGGCGCTGGATCGCGCCGCGCGGCCAGGACGAGACCAAGATGGCGATACGGGCCAAGGTTCAGCCTGCCGTTTGCCGGAAATTGACAGCCTCATCGCCCAGCAGCAGATCGAGATACGCATCCACCGCCCGCGGCACGGAAAACTGCGCCGCGCGCTCGCGCTGACGCTGTGGATCGGGCGGCGTTTCCAGCGCCGCCAGCATGGCTTCGGCCAAAGCCGGCGCGTCCCCGACCGGCACCAGGCGGCCGAAACGGCCATGATCAAGGATCTCCGCCGGCCCGGACGGGCAGTCGGTGCTGACCACCCGGCAGCCGCAGGCCAGGGCCTGGATCAGCGCGCCGGGCAGACCCTCGTAGCGGGACGACATGACGTACAGATCGGCCCGCGCCAGTGCGGAGAACGGGTTCTCGGCGTAGCCGGGCATGGCCACCACCGCGCCGAGGCCGAGCTCGGCCACCTGCGCCTCCAGTGTCGGGCGTAGGCCTCCCTCGCCAAGGATCAGCAGCCGCGCCGGGCGTCGTTCCAGTACATGGGCGAAGGCCCGCAGCAGGGTGGTGAAGTCCTTTTGGGCTGCCAGCCGGCCCACCGCCACGATCACCGGCGGGCCACCGTCTTCCAGCCACGGATGCGGCGCCGGCTCGGCGGCTCGGCGGACGATGTAGTTCACGTCGGTCGGGTTGTAGACGGTCTGCACGCGTTCGCGCGGCAGCCGGGCAACCGCGGCGAGATCGTCCGCCACGCCGTCCGACACCGCCACAATGGCGTCGGCGCGCGGGTAGTAGCGGCGCGTCAGCCAGGCCAGCAGCGGCCGGCGGTGCAGCACCGGCAGCTTGCTGTTGGTGATGGCCACCGACAGCTGCGTGCGCTGGCTGATGACCAGCCGGGTGCCGGTGCCGGCAAGATCACGACCCCACAGGGCGCCGAGATTCACGTAATGCGAGGCGGACAGCAGCGCGTCCGGGCGCTCGCGGCGCAGGTAGGCCGCCACCGCGGGGGCCATTAGCAGCGCCTTGCGCCGCTTGCGGGTGCGGATCACCGGCAAGCGCAGCCACCAGCGCGACAGGTTCACCAGGCGCACGTTCGCCGGCACCTGGTCACGAAACGGGCCCCGATCGTCCGGTACCAGCAGGTCGACTGCCAGCCCGCGGTCGGCCAGCCCGCCGGCCAGGGTCAGCATGGTGCGCTGCACGCCGCCCAGGCCCAGGCCGGATATCAGCAAGGCCAGGCGTGGCGGGTCGGTCTGTCCGTTCAATAGCCGCGCGCCAGTCGCGCCGGCAGCAGCTTGCGCCACCAGGCGGCGCCCGGCTCGATGACCAGGATGAACACCTTGCGCAGGGCCTGTGGCGGGCAGTGGATTTCCCGCACCGCGTGCCAGGAATGGTCGGTGCGGGCAAACAGCAGGCTACGGTTGCCGATGGCCTCGCTGGCGGTGATGCGCTTGAACGCATCCAGCGTCGGCGCGGAGCTTGGCTCCAGCCGGTGCTCGGATTCCAGCACCAGCGTCTCGCCGCCCCAGGACGGATCCCAGTCCTTGTCGGTGTTGAAATAGAAAATGTGCGAGCCGAGCTTGCGCTTGGCGTCGCAGTGCGGCGACACCGAGCAACCGTTGGGCGTGTAGTGCCAGTGGCAGGACAGGCTCACGCTGCGCACGCCCAGCATGCGGGTCAGAAACGCCGTGTAGACCGGTCCGTTCAGTTCGGTCACGAACTCGTGCCAGGGCGCTTCCAGTGGCAGGTCCGGTCGGTAGTCGAGCGCGTAGCGGTCGTGACTTTGCTGGCCGTATTTGCGTTCCACGCCGAAGTTTTTCTCGAACAATTCGAGGTCCGGCAGCGTCTCGTAGAGGGTCTGAAACGCGGCGGGTGTAAGCAGCGCCTCCGGGTTGATCCACGGAAAGGGTCGGCGGGCCTGGAAATACGCAGCATCGAGCGCATCCAGGCGTGCCTTGTCCAGGTAGCGAAGGTCGGACATGGGTATCACGAAATGGGATGTTCGGCGGTGAGCAGTTCGCGCACCCTGTCGGCTGCCGCACGCTGGGCGCGGGCGAGCAGGTGAGGGTCGAGAAGCGGCGGCGTGGGCCCGGCCGGCAGGGTGACCAGGCCAAGGGTCTGTCGCAGGGCGGTCAGATCGCGATCACGGCTGATGATACCGGCCGCGAGTAAGCCGTCATAGCACCGGCCGAGGCGATTCTGCTGGCGGGCCGTGCCGCGGCTGCCGGCGCCGCGCTCGATCAGGCCCAGGTGTCGTTCGAGCCAGTGCAGCAGGCGTTTCGCGGCGGTGCGTCGCCGGGGCGGTTCGAACACCGCGAGCGGCTTGCCGGTGCCCGCCGCCTCGCCCAGCATCGAGGCGCTGTCGCCGGTGACGATGAACTGGTCGGCCAGTGCCAGCAGGGCCGGGTACGGGTTGTCCGCCTGCCCCGGCACATAGCGGTGGCGAAAGGCGGACTCGCCGAGCGCCGCGAACAGCGCCTCGGCCGCCGCCGGCGTCGTGCGCGGGCCGGTGGTGGCGAGCACGCTGCCGCCGTGCTGGGCGGCGAGCGCCCGCGCCGCCGCGGCGAGCCGCCGGGCGGCGTCGGCATCGAGGTAATACGGCGCCCGGTCGCCGCCCACCAACAGCCCGATCCACGGCCGCGGCAGTACCGCCCAGCGCGCGCGCCAGCTCTCCAGCATGGCGTCGTCGGCGGTGGCGGGCAGCGCCAGCGGTGCCGGCAGGTGCAGCACGTTGCTGCGCACCGGCAGACCGTACTGCGGCGTGGTGACTACCAGGTCGAAGGCCGACAGCGGCGCCCGCGGCCGGCCCAGCAGCACCGTGCGCGTGCGCCCGCCGCTTTGCCTGACGATCCAGCGCGCCACGCTGGCGCTGCGCCGGCCGGCGGCGATGACCAGATCGGGCCACGGTCCGAGCGGCGGCTCGCTGCCGACCAGACCCAAACGGCTCGCGCCCTTGAGCCAGCCGGGCAGGCGCGATAGCGGCGAGAAGCGCAGGCGGTGCAGCCGACTTGGCCAGCCTACGGCGTCGGCGAAGGCATCGATCTGCGCGTTGTCGCCGGCGTGCTTGCCGTGTAGTCGCCATATCGTGGGGGATGCCCTGCACGCCTCGCCGGCCTGCCAGCCGTGCGTTCGCTGGCCGGCGGCATCCAGCACGTCGAGCCGCCAGATGCGGCCGGGGTGGCGGCGCGCCGCGGTGCGCAGGCGTGCCCGCCACCAGGCCTCGGTATCCGCCGGCTGTTCAGCAGCGACCGGCGCCACGGCCAGGTAGACCGCCGTGCCGGCGGCGGCGAACAGCGCGTCGATGAGCCACGGCAGATCGTCCGCCGGGCACTGTTCCAGATGGGCCGCGGCGACTAGGTCGGCCTTGGTGTCGCCCAGCGCATCGATCGCAAACGCCGTCACGTCGAGCCCGTCGAGCGGGCTCGTATCGAGCGGACCCACCGTCGCCACACTGCCTGGGCGACCGGCCAGCGCAGCGACATCGGCCGGTAGCTGCCAACGCGGCGCCGCTGCCAGACGCGCCGCCGCGCCGGCAAACGCCGGGCTCGGCGCTGCGGCGCAGAAGATCTCGTAGCCGGCGGCGTCGGCGTCCCGCTCCAGGTCGCGCCACAGTTCGCCCAGCGGATGCGGGTGGTAGGAATACTGCTCCGGGGCCGGGTGCCAGGGTTGCTGGTTCAGCGCCGTGTAATGCAGGCAGGCGGTGAAGCCCGGCTGGTACTCCATGTCGCGGGCGTGCCACTGCGCCGGCAGCGGCGCCCACAGGCCGGGCTTCTCGGCCGCCAGTTCCAGCAGCGTCTTCTTGCCCAGGCGCTGCGCGCGCTCGAGCGTCCACACCTCGGCCATGCGCGCGCAGTCGAGCAGCATCACGGCGGTATCGGCCGGGGTCAGGGCCAGATAGCCGGCCTCGCCCATCGGCAGGTCGAACAGCGGCGCCGGGTCGGCCAGGTAAATCTCGTCAACGTCGTTGTAGATCGCGCGCCCGTGGCGACCGGCCAGATCCGGAATGGCGAAGCGGAAGTTGGTGAAGCCGGTGCGCCAGCGCCCCTGCGCGAAGCCCGGCAGGCGCGTCATGCGGTACACCTCGTACCGGCGCGCCGGATCGCGGACCTTTTTCAGGGAGTGGAAAAACACCCGCTCGGCCCGGTGCTGGGCCGGTTCGGTGCCAAGAAAGATGCGCACCGGCGGCAACGGACTGGCGGCGGCCCCGGCCACCGCCTCGAAAACCACCGGGGTGAGCAGGGGCGCTTGTGCCGGCGGGGTCGACCGCGAGGCGGCTTGGCTCATGCCAGAGCAGCCTGCCCCGCGACAGCGTGACCGGCGCCCGGCAGGGCGCGGAAGGCGGCGAGAATTTGGTCGATCTGCGCGTCGGTGTGGGCGGCGCTGATGCTGCAGCGCAGCAGGCTGATGCCGCCCGGCGTGGCTGGCGGCACCATGAGGTTCACGTACACACCGGCATCCAGCAACTGCTGCCAGTCGGCCAGGGCCTGGTCGCGGCTGTCCCGCAGCACCGCCAGCACCGGGCTCGGCTCGGCCGCCGGCGGCAGACCCATCGCGGTCAGGCCCGCGTGCAGGCGCGACACGTTGTGCCACAGCCGCTGGCGCAGCTGCGGGCGGCTGCGCAGCGCAGCCAGCGCGGTGCGGGTGGAGGCGATGGTGGCCGGCGAGGGCGAGGCGGTGAAGATGTACGGCCGGCTGGTGTAGCGCACCAGGCCAAGCTCGGCGTGCGGGCTGACGCAGAAACCGCCGACCCCGCCCAGGCTCTTGCTGAAGGTGCCGACCACGAAGTCGACGCCGTCCATGACGCCGGCGGCTTCGCACAGGCCCCGGCCGTTGGCACCCAGCACGCCCAGCGAGTGCGCCTCGTCCACCATCAGCATGGCGCCGTGGCGGTGTGTGGCCGCGGCAATATCGGCCAGTGGCGCCTGGTCACCCAGCATGCTGTAAATACCCTCGACGATGACCAAGGCATTTTGGGCGCGCTCGCCCAGGCGGGCCAGACGGCGGTCAAGATCGGCGGCATTGTTGTGCCGGAAGCGGATGACTTCCGCCCCGGACAGCTTGCAGCCGTCGTAGATGCTGGCGTGGCAGTCGCCGTCGATGACCAGCACGTCGCCCGGCGCGGCCAGCGCGCCGATCATGCCCAGGTTGGCCAGGTAGCCGGTCGAGAACACGATCGCCTGGGGCCAGCCGTAGAACTCTGCCAGTTCGTGTTCCAGCGCCAGGTGGCCGGCGTAGCTGCCGTTGGCCATGCGCGAACCGGTGGTGCCGGTGCCCTCGCTGCGCAGCGCGGCGGCACCGGCCTCGATGCACTCGGGGTCGAAGGTCAGCCCAAGGTAGTTGTTGGTGCCGCCCAGGATCACCCGACGGCCGGCGACCATGCCCTCGGTGGGCGACAGGATGCGCTCCACGGTGACGCCGAACGGCACCAGGCCGCCGGAGCTGATCACGTCGCGGCGAACCGCGGCAGCGCTCGCGAGTTTGTCGAACAGAGCCATGTCGGGCCGCCGGATCAGGCGAGCAGGGCTTGCACGGCGGCGGCAAGCTCGCCGACGGTGCGCACGTCGGCCATCACGTTGACCGGGATCGAGATGTCGAATGCGTCTTCCATTTCCATCAGTAATTCCATGACCTGCAGGGAATCGAGTCCCAGGTCGCCGACCAGATCGGTGTCGCCGCTGACCGCCTTGCCGCCGGTAAGAGCGTTCAGGCGATCCTGCAGGGTTTCGAGGATGCGCTGTGCGCTGACTGCCATGTGGTTCCTCCCGCTCGCCTGCTGCCCTGCGCGCAACTGGCGCGGCTGGCGGCGGGAGTATAGCGGCCCGGCTCAGCCAAGCGTGTCCCGCAGCCCCTGATCGAGTGTGATTTCCGGCCGCCAGCCGCAGCCGAGCAGGCTGGCGTTGCCGCCGGCGAGCCAGTCCGGCCAGCGCAGCTCGCGTGCCTTGCCGCGACTGAGCATCGGCGCGCGGCCAGCGAGCCGGGCCGCCAGTTCGTTGCAGGCGCCCAGCGCCGACAGCAGCGGACCGGGTACGCGCACGGCTCGCACCGGCGCGCCGCGCAGCCGGGCGACGGCGTCCAGCAGATCCTGCCAGCCGTAGCCTGGCCGGTGGCCGTCGTCCGGCTCGTGGGTCTGGCCCCAGCCGGCGTCGCCCGACAACAGGCAGCCGACGGCGCGGGCCAGATCGTGGACGTGCAGCAGAGAGAATCGTGCGTCCGGTGGGCCCGGCAGCAGCGCCAGGCCGCGCATCATCCGGTCCAGCAGCGGACGCAGTTCCCGGTCGCCCGGGCCGTAGATCGCCGGCGGGCGCAGCACGACCCACCGCTGTGGCGGCAGTTGGTCGGTCACCCGCCGCTCGCCGGCCAGCTTGCTGGCGGCGTAGTGCGACAGGCCGGGATGACGCGCCGCCAGCGACGAGATGTGCACCACCCGCTGCGCCGGGCCGGTGGCGTCCAGCAGCGCCTGTACGCCGTCGACGTTGACGCGGTCGAAGTCGGCGCGCGTCAGGCCGCGGACCGCCCCGGCGCAGTGCACAAGTGCCTGGGCGCCGTCCAGCAACTGCCGCAGGGCGTTCGCGTCGCAGAGCGATCCGGTGACGACATGGGCGACGTCGATCCGGGGCAAGCGACTTTGCGAGCCCGGCCGCACCAGCAGCCGCAAGCGCCAGCCCTGGCTGGCCAGATGGCGGGCCAGGGCGGCGCCGACAAAACCGCTGGCGCCGGTGATGGCGACCGTGCGGCTGCCGGCGTCAGTCAATGCTCTTGGCGAGGCGACTGGGCGCCGGTGCCTGATTGCCGTTGCGCTCCAGGAAGTCGCGGCGGGCGCCGGAGCGCGACAGCTTGCCCGAGGAGGTGCGCGGCAGGGTGTGCGGGGCCACCAGTTCGATGAAACAGGGAATGCCAAGCTCGGCCTTGATCAGGCCCTGCAGGCGCATGACCAGGTCGATGCGACGCAGCGGGTCGTGCTCGCGGCATTGCACCACCAGCACCGCAAGGTCGTCGCCGTCGGCGTCGGGCACGGCGAACGCCGAGGCATCTTCCGGGCGCAGTTCCGGCTGCTGTTCGGCCAGGAATTCGAGATCCTGCGGCCAGATGTTGCGCCCGTTGATGATGAACAGATCCTTCTCGCGGCCGGTGATGAACAGGCGGCCGTCGGCCAGATAACCGACATCGCCGGTATTGAGCCAGCCGTCCGGTGACAGGACGCGGGCGGTTTCGGCGGCATCGCCGAAGTAGCCGGACATGACGCTGGGTCCGCGCACGAAAATGGTTCCGCAACGCCGCTGCGGCAGTCGGCGGCCGGCCTCGTCGCGGATTTCAAGGGAATGTCCCGGCAATACCGCGCCGCAGTTGACGAAGCGGTTGACGCTGGTGGTATGCGCGTCGGCCATCTGGGCCACCCGCTGATGGCCAAGCACCTGTGCATCCACCGTGTCCGTGTCGATGCCCAGGCCAAGCGGCGCGAAACTGACCGCCAGCGAGCACTCGGCCATGCCGTAGCAGGGCAGGAAGGCCTCGGCGCGAAAGCCGCTGTCGTGCAGTACCGCTGCGAACTGTTCCAGCGTCTCGGCGCGGATGGTCTCGGCGCCGACACCGGCGATGCGCCAGGCCGACAGGTCGTACTGGGCGACATCGGTCGGTCGCAAGCGGCGCCCGACCAGCGCATAGCCAAACGGCGGGCTGAAGGCGATGGTGGCGCGATTGCGCGACATCAGTGCCAGCCACTGGCGCGGCCGCATGGCGAAATCGCGCGTGCCCAGGTAGTCCACGGAACGCTGCGCGGCCAGCGGCGAGAACACCAGTCCGACCAGCCCCATGTCGTGATAGAAGGGCAGCCAGGACATGAACCGATCAGCGTCGCTGATGGCCAGGCCATGGCGCACGATGCCCTGCAGGTTCTGCATCACGGTGCGGTGGGTGATCATCACCCCGCGCGGGAAACGGGTGCTTCCGGAGGTGTATTGCAAATAGGCCAGCTCGTCAGCCTGCGACGATGCCGGTGGGTTGTCCGCCAGCGGCAGCGCGCGGAACTCATCGGGCGTGCCACAGAAGGCGAGCGGCACATCGACGGCGGCGGCGTGCAGCATGGGGCCGAAGTCCGGCGGCGCGATCGCCACACTGGCCTGGCAACCGTCCAGCATGGTGCGCAGCTGGCGCACAAAGGCCTCCCGCCCGCCCAGGTGCACCGCCGCGGGCAGGGGCACCGGCACCAGCCCGGCGTACTGGCAGGCGAAAAACAGCCGCACGAAATCCGGGTCGGTTTCCGCCACCAGCGCCACGCGTGCCTGCCGGGGCAGGCCCAGAGCCGCGAAGCGCTGCGCTAGATCCAGCGCGTCTTGGCGCAGCTGGGCATAGCTCAGCGCCAGCGCCAGATCGCCGCGCGCATTGTAGAAATTGCTGCCGGTGGTGCCCGCGGCCGCGTAATCGAGTGCGTCAGTGAGCGTATCGAAGTCGGCAAAACGCACCGGCAGGGTGTTGTGCGTCGGCGTGGGCCGGGCCGTGGCCGCGCCGTAGCCGAAGTCCGGGTTGGCCTGGGCCGCACCGCTCATTGCCACGCCTCTTTCAGGCGCTCGATCAGGGCGGCCTGCGTCGCGGCGTCGATGGCATGATCGAAACCCAGATCGGGGGCGTTGGGCCAGGCCAGATCGGAAAACGCATGTCCGGCGAAGTGCCGGATCTGCGCGTAGCGCGGCAGGACATGAAAATGCACGTCGGGGTCCACCATCATGAGCATCAGGTAATTGATCTTGTCGTAAGCAAATGCGGCGCCAAGCATGGCTTCGACGCGGCGGGTGGTTCGGGCAAGATCGGCGTAGGCCGCCGCACTCACATCACCGAACGCGCGTACCGGTTCTTCACACACCAGCACCAGCGCGCCCAGCGTAGGCTGGCGTGGTCGCAGCAACACGGTCCACGCACCGCAGGTGGCGATGCGTGTGGTCGGGTCGCCGAATTTTCGCGCCGTGGCGTTCATGCCGGGCTGTCAGGGGGCGGTGTATGTACCGCCGATCGGAAGGCAGACAAGGCTTGGGCTGGTACGGCGAGCAAGTTGAACCCTTTGTGACTTTGGCGTCGATGACCGCATGCATGGGCCGTGAAGCCGGATACATGATTTCGTCACAATCGTAAAATTGCCGCGGAATATAACGTATCTAACATGTGTGCGAAAAATCGCGCGGCCGGCTGTGCCGCGTTTTCCTTGCCCTCCAGGTGGTCGATGATCCGCTTTCGTCTGTTTGCCTCGCGCCGGCTGTGCGCATGAACGGCCCGGCGTCGTTGACCGTCACGCCCTTGATGGGACGGTCGGCCAAGCGTGCTTTCTGGGCGTTGCCACAGCGCCTGTACCGGAACGATCCCCATTGGGTGCCGCCGCTGCTGCTGGAGCGACATGAACTGCTGTCGGCCCGCAATCCGCTGTTCGAGCACGCCCGCTGGCAGGCCTGGCTGGCGAAGCGCGGTGACCAGGTGGTCGGGCGCATCAGCGCGCAGGTGGATACGCTGTACGAGCAGACGCACGGCGAGCGGGTCGGGTATTTCGGGCTGCTGGAGGCCGAAGACGACCCGCAGGTATTCGCGGCCCTGCTGGGCGCTGCCGAAGACTGGCTGCGCGGCCAGGGCATGACCGAGATCCGCGGACCTTTCAACCTGTCCATCAACGAGGAATGCGGGGTGCTGGTGGACGGCTTCGACACCCCGCCGATGGTGATGATGGGCCATGCCCTGCCGTACTACGGGCCGCGTATCCAGGAGCAGGGCTATGCCAAGGCCAAGGATCTGCTGGCCTACATCGTCGATGCGGATTTTCGGTTCTCGCCGGCAGCCCAGCGCGTGCTCGAGCGAGAGCGTGACCAGGTCACGCTGCGGCCGCTGGACCTCAAGCACCTGGACCGCGACATCGCCATCCTGCGCGACATCTTCAACGATGCCTGGGCCGGCAACTGGGGCTTCGTGCCGTTCACCGCGGCCGAGTTCAGGCAGCTCGGCCAGCTGGTGCGCTGGCTGGTCGATCCGGGCTTTGTGCAGATTGCCGAGGTGGCCGGTGAGCCGGTGGCGATGATCGCCGTGCTGCCCAACCTCAACGAGGCGATTGCGGACCTGCATGGTCGCTTGCTGCCGTTTGGCTGGGCCAGGCTGCTGTGGCGGCTCAAGGTACGCCACCCGAAGGCCGTGCGGGTGGCGCTGCTGGGCGTGCGCCAGCGCCTGCAGCGCACCCGGCTGGGCGCCGCGTTGGCGATGCTGGTGGTCGATGCCGTTCGCCAGACCGGTCTGCGGCGCGGTGTCACGCAGGCCGAGATGTCGTGGATTCTGGAGGACAACCGCGGCATGCGCAGCATCATCGAGTCGCTCGGCAGCCGCTGCTACAAGCGCTACCGCATCTACGGCAAGGCGCTTTGAGCACTCTGTTTCACGCCGTGGTGCTGGCCGGCGACCGCGGCCCGGACGATCCGGTGGCCCGCCACGCGGGCGCAGCCTGCAAGGCGCTGGTGCCGGTGGCCGGCCAGCCGATGCTGCTGCGCGTGCTGGACGCGCTGGCGGCCAGCACGGCGGTGAGCCGGGTGACGCTGGTTGGCCCGACCCAGGAGCAGATCGCCGCTTGCCCGCCGCTGGCGAGGCGGATTGCCGGCGGCGAGCTGGCCTGGCTGGCGCCGGCGCCCTCGCCCAGCCAGAGCGCGCTGGCGGGTCTGGCCAGCGTGCCGGCGGGCACGCCGGTGCTGCTCACGACGGCGGACCACGCCTTGTTGCAGGCGGCCTGGGTCGATGCCTTCTGCGGCGCCGCCGAGGCGACCGGCAAGGATGCCGTGGTGGGCCTGGCCCGCCATGCGGCGGTGCAGGCGGCGTTTCCGCAGTCGCGTCGCACGGCGCTTCGCTTCCGAGACGGCGCCTACTGCGGCTGCAATCTGTTCGCGTTTCTGAGTCCGGCCGGCCGGCGCGCGCCCGAGTTCTGGCGCCGTATCGAGCAGCAGCGCAAGAAACCGCACCGGCTGGCGGCGGCGCTCGGGCCGGGCACGCTGCTGGCGTACCTGTGCGGCTGGTTGACCCTGGAGGCGGGCCTTGGCCGCCTGTCGCGGCGGGTCGGGGCGCAGCTCGGCGCCGTGCTGCTGGACGATCCGCGAGCGGCGGTGGATGTCGATTCTGTGGCCGATTTCGAGCTGGTCGAGCGACTGTTGGCCGGCGCCGGCTAAGGAAACGCCGAAGCATTCGGCTGACATTCGCCCGGGGGCGGGCCTCCCACACCGCAGAAGCGCT
Source organism: Immundisolibacter cernigliae (assembly GCF_001697225.1). GTDB lineage: Bacteria > Pseudomonadota > Gammaproteobacteria > Immundisolibacterales > Immundisolibacteraceae > Immundisolibacter > Immundisolibacter cernigliae. The sequence continues at coordinate 1,903,635 of NZ_CP014671.1, read as the reverse complement.
GTGTGAGCGGTGCCCGCGCCGCGAACAGGTCGGGTCCGGGCGCGGGGACGGATCAGCCTTCGGCCACCACCGCCCGCGCGGCGTCAAGATCCCGCGGGAAATCCACCTCGGCCCAGCGCAGGCCTTCGATCGAGCAGGTCTCGACCAGGCCCTCGTCGGCCAGCCGGTCGATCACCGACAGATACCACCAGCGCAGGCCGTCCGGCTCGCGCAGCGCGCGTTCAACGGCCGCCTGAAAATGCCGTGCCCCATCGGCGCCGAAGCGCAGCATGCCGATCGATTCGGCATCCACCGCATCCACCGGCAGGTGCTTGCCGATGCGCAGCAGCCGCTCGCCGTCGACGATGACCTTCATGTCATCGTCGTCGTACTGGGCCTTGCGGTCGATGGTCAGGCGGATCGGCGCCGCCGGCGCCGCCAGCAGGCGCTGCACGATCGCCGGTTCGAACACCGTGTCGCCGTTGAGCAGCAGCAGCTCGCCCTCGAAGGCGGCACGGGCAATCCAGCAACTGCCAAGGTTGTCCGCCACCTGGAAGAACGGGTTGAACTGCACCTGCACCGCCTGTCCGGCGTAGTGATTGGCGATCACCGCCTCGACTGCCTCGCTGGCGTAACCGGTGACCACGGTGATCGGGCCGACGCCGGCGGCCAGCAGCGCGTCCAGTTGCCATTGCAGCAGCGTCTTGCCGTGCAGGTCGATGAGGCACTTGGGGCGATCGGCGGTGAGGGGCAGCAAGCGCCGGCCTTGACCGGCGCTCAGGATGACGGCCTGCATGGGTTGGATCGGAACTCCGCGAAACGAGATGGCCGTCAGGCGACGACCGGGAAAGGGGCAGGACGCCCGGCAGGGCGGTCGGCATGCCGGGCACAGGCAAGCCTGCGCCGGGCGCAAAGCCTAGCACAGCGGCTTTCGCGGTCCGGCTGGCGCAGCGGCGGGTCAGGGCGACTGGCTGCCCGCCGGTGGTGGCGGTCTGGCGAATGACCGGATGCGGCCTGCTAGACTGCCGGCCCCCGATCCATCCCGTCCCGGCCACGCCCCTACCGTTTGCCATGATCCTCAGACGCTACCTGCTGCGCGAGCTGGCGAGCCCGTTTGCGGTGGTGTGCGGCAGCCTGCTGCTGGTTTTTACCGGTTACAGCTCGGCGCGCTTTCTGGGCGAGGCGGCCAGCGGCGCACTGCCCGGCAGCCTGGCGGCGGTGTTGATCGGGCTGAAGCTGTTCATCAGCCTGGATGCCATCGTGCCGATGGCGCTGATGCTGTCGGTGGCGCTCGGCCTGGGGCGCCTGCAGCGCGATCAGGAGACCACCGCCCTGGCAGCCTGCGGCATCGGCGAACGCTGGCTGTTCCAGGCCGTGCTGTGGCTGGCGCTGCCGGTGGCGGCGGTGGTGGCAGTCGCATCGCTGGTAGTGCGCCCGCAGCTGTATCAGAACGTCTACCGGCTGGAGGCCAGCGCCGAGCGCCGCTTCGACCTGACGCGCCTGCCGCCGGGCCGGTTCTATGCCGATTTCACCGGCGGTCTGGTGATGTTCAGCGAGGCGGCCGAGGGTGACGAGCGGCTGCAGGTGTTCACCCACGCCGACAGCGGCGGCCAGGCCGACGGGGTGGTGTTCGCCCAGCGGGCACGCCAGCTCACCGACCCCGACGGGCGGCAGGTCGTGGAATTCCTCGACGGCCACTACTACCAGCTCGATCCGGGCACGGGCGACAGCCTGGGCAGCGACATGATCATCAGCTACCGTACGCTGGCGCTGCGCCTGGACGAGGAGCAGGTCATCGTGCGCAAGCGCCGCAAGGCCACCGCGAACGACGAGCTGGCGGCGTCAGCGGATCCGGAGGACACGGCCGAACTGCAGTGGCGCATCGCGGCACCGTTCTCTACCGTCCTGCTGGGCCTGCTGGGCGTGCCAATCAGCCGCATGCCGCCGCGGCGCAGCCGCTCCAGCAAGCTGACGGTCGGCCTGCTCGGCTGCATCGTGTACTACAACCTGCTGGCGGTGGTGATGGATGCGGTGGAGAACGGCGAGCTGGCTCCCTGGCCCGGGGTGTTGCTCGTTCCCCTGCTCGGCTGCGTGGTGCTGGCCGCGCTGATCGTGCTGCCGCAGTGGCGGCGTCGCCGCCACCGATGATTCTTGCCCGTTACATCGCCCGCGCCATGGCGCAGGGCTACCTGCTGGTGGCGCTGGTATTCGTGGCGCTGTTCAGCTTCATCGAGCTGATCCAGCAGCTCGACGACGTCGAGGGCGCCTACACGCTGGTCGACGCCTTCCTGTACGTGCTGATGATGTTGCCGCGCCGCCTGCTGGATGCCACGCCGGTGATCGCCCTGCTGGGCACGCTGGTGCCGCTGGGCCTGCTCGCGGACGGCAACGAGATTCTCGCCATGCGCGCCGCCGGCCTGCCGCTGCGGCGGCTGATCGGCATGGTGCTGGCGCCCGGCCTGACGTTGCTGATGCTGATGCTGCTGATGGCCCAGTTCGTGGCGCCGCCGCTGGAGATGCGCGCCGAGCGCATGCGCGCCGCGGCGCTGGCCGAGGATGTGTCGGTGGATTTTCGCGGCGGCTTCTGGTCGCGCGACGGGCGCAGTTTCCTGAACGTCGGGCGCATGCTGCGTGGGCGCACCCCGTCCGATGTGACGGTGTATGACTTCGATGCCGCCGGGCGTTTGCAGCGCTATCTGCACGCCCAGCGCGCGAGTCTGGAGCAGGACCGCGTGTGGCGGCTCCAGGACGTGGTGGTCAAGCAGTTCGAGCCGCCGCCGGCGCGCGCGCAGCAGCTGGCGCAGCTGGAATGGTCGTCGTTCCTCAATGCCCAGCAGCTGGGCGTGCTGGTGATACCGCCGCAAGCCCTGTCGCCGATCGACCTGTATTTCTACGTGCGCGATCTGCGCGCCCGTAACGAGCAGGTGCCGCAGGAAGAGCTGCGCCTGTGGCAGCAGCTGGCACAACCGCTGGTGACGCTGGCCATGATGCTGGTGGCCGTCCCGCTGGTGCTGGGCAGCAACCGGTCGAGCACGCTCAGTCGCCGTGTGCTGGCCGGCACGGTGGCCGGCATCGGGCTGTATTTCGTCAGCCAGACGCTCGGTTACCTGGGCCTGCTGCTGCACCTGCCGGCGCCGCTGACGGCGCTGGCCCTGCCGACGCTGATCCTGCTGTTTGCAGGTCGTCTGCTGCGCCGCTTGCGATAGGGAAGCGCTGCGGTATTCACGTGTAGGGGCCCGGCTGTGCCGGGCGATCATCGCGCCTGCATGGCAAGGCGCCGGTTGCGGCGGCCCTGCCACGGCGCATGCGGGCGTCTCAGCCGTGGCTGGCCAGGTCGTGGTGTTCCTGCCAGTCGAAGTCCTGCGTTTGCGGCCGGAAAACACGCCGGCTCAGGCGCAGCTGCCAGCCGTGCGCCGATGGCCGGATGCGCAGCAGGTTGTAGCCGGCCATGCGGTCGGGGCGTCGGTCGAGTGCCGAAGCCGACGGCGCGCCGACCACCGCCACCGGGCCGGCGGGGCCGGCCAGCTGTGACAGCGTGGCGCGGTGGGCGTGGCCGTGCAGGATCACGCCGGCGCCGCGGCGCGCGATGACCTGTGCAAAGCGGCGATGATCGGTCAGGCGCTTGCGCCAGCTGACCACATTGGTCGCCGGCGGATGGTGGATGACGACGACTCGAAACAGCCCTTCGTCGGCGCCCGCTTGCAGCGCCGCGTCCAGGGCGGCGATCTGCGTCCTGCCGAGCGTACCGGTGGCCAGGCCAGTCCAGCTCGGCACGGCGCTCGACAGCCCGATCAGCAGCAGCCGGTCGCGGCGCAGCAGCCACGGTGCGCCATCCGCCGCACCCGCCAGATAGGGGCGCCAGCACTCGCGGCCGGCCTGCCAGGTGTTGGCCACGTAGGCCTCGTGGTTGCCCGGCACCAGCAGCAGGCGCGCGGGCGGCGCAAAACCGGCCAGCCAGTCGGCGGCCTGCTCGAACTCGCGCCGCAGCCCGATCTGCACCAGATCGCCGCTGATGGCGATCTGGCGCGGCGCCTGGGCGTGCAGGTCGGCGGCCAGGGCGGCCAGCACCGCCGGCTGATGAATGAGGCTGCGGCGGCGACGCCAGGAGGCACGGCCCAGGCGCTGCTTGATCGCCAGCGGCGCGTCGGCGTCTGCCAGCGGATCGGTCAGGTGCAGGTCCGACAAATGCGCCAGCGCCCATTCGCTCGGTGGGGCGTCGGCGGGGTTTGGCTCGTTCGGTTCGATACTGGACACGAAAGGCAGGGTAGTGAGGCGGGCGCGGCGGGATGCGGCGGCGCAGGCTTGATATACGATTGCGCGCTTTTTTGCCAGCCGATGAGTGGGTCTGAACAGTGAAACCGGTCGCGTATCTTGCCGGCGAAGCGCCGGTCCGTCTGTGGGGCCTTGGCGGGCGCGAGCGCCTGCGGCGTGTGTTGGGCAAGCTGGGCATCGAGGTGCTGGATGACACCGCCGCGCCGCCGCCGCAGCGCAGCGTGCTGTGCCTGCGCGCCGATTATCTGTTCGACGAGCGGGTGGTGGCGGCGCTGGTCGATGCGCCCGGCGTGGCGCTGCGCGTGAGCGCCGATGGCCCGCTGGTGGCGCTGCACGCGCCGGTGGGCGGTGCCACGCGGGCGCAGGCCGTGCTGGCCGAACAGCAGCCGGCCGACGGCTACGTGGTCGAACTCCCCACCACGTTGACCACGGGCTATCAGAAGAAGCTGCGCAAGGTTTCTACGCCCTACGTGCTGCACGTTACGCCCGCCGGGCAGACTGATCTGGAGCGGCGCCTGTTCGGTACCGCCTACAAGGGCGTCACGGATTTCATCACCAAGTGGTGGTGGCCGGCGCCGGCGCGGGCGGCGACCGGCTGGTGCGCCCGCCACGGCATCACGCCCAACCAGGTGACGCTGACCGGCCTGGCGCTGACCGTTGCCGCCGGCTTTGCCTTCTGGGGCGGCTGGTGGCTGCCGGGCCTGGTCTGTGCCTGGCTGATGACCTTTCTGGACACGGTCGACGGCAAGCTGGCGCGGGTGACGGTCAAGTCCACCCGCTTTGGCGACATCCTGGACCACGGCATCGACCTGATCCATCCGCCGTTCTGGTATGCCGCCTGGGCGCTGGGCCTGCCCGAGGGCAGCGTGCCGACGCAGACGCTGATCTGGGTGATCGTGGCCGCTTACATCGGCGGACGCCTGGCCGAGGGCGGCTTCCAGGGGCTCTGCGCCAGGTTCTCGCTGTTCGTATGGCGGCCGTTTGATTCCTACAACCGCCTGATCACCGCCCGGCGCAATCCGAACCTGCTGCTGCTGACGCTGTGTGCCCTGGTCGGCCAGCCTGCACTTGGCCTGTGGCTGGTGGCCGGCTGGACGGTGCTGTCGACGCTGCTGCTGTGGGTGCGGGTCGCTCAGGGGGTCGTTGCGCGGCAACGCGGCCCGCTGGTGTCGTGGCTGGAGCAGGTCGGGCGTGAAATCCCCACCGACAGCCGCGCCGTGCGCTGGTTTGCCAGCTGAGGTGTCGGTATTCGGCCGGGGCTTGCGTCGACGATCTTCGGCCCGAGGGCGGGCCTCCCACGCCCACTGTGAGCGGCGCCCTCGCCGCGAATCTTCCGGCCCGGATGACTGCGCCCGCGCGCAGGTCGCCCGGCGCTATCTGAACCCACCCCGTCGCCACAGCCGCCAGGCCACGCCCCAGATGCCCAGCAGCGGATGGCGGCGCAGGAAGGGCGTTGGCTCGATGCGCACGCCGGAGTGGCGCTCGACCTTCCACAGCAGGTAGTCGACACCGCCGGCGAAGGTGAACGCGGCCTTGATCAGGCGCGCCACGTTCAGCGTCTTGCCGAGCAGGCGGCGTACCACCCAGCCCAGGCGCCCGAGGCGGCGCCGGCCGGGCGCAAGCTCTACCCGGTAGTGCCCGGCCTGCGGCCTGACGCCGGCCAGGCAGGCGGCGGCCGGCGGCGTGAGTCGTTCACGCCAGGGCGCAAGATCGCGCACTAGTCCCTCGACCGCCCCCGGCCGCTCCGGGCGCAGCTCCGCGCCGTAGCAGGCGGCCAGTGCCGTCTGCCACCAGGTGGCTTCGTCGACTTCATTAGGAAGCAGCGGCAAGGCACGTCCGAGCAGGGTCAGTACGGCCTGTGCGAGTGCCCGCGTCACCTGTTGGCGGGCTGCTGCATCACGTGCGTACAGCAGGCCGCTGGCCTGGCCGAAGCGGCCCCAGAAATAGCTTTGCCGGGCGGTCATGTAGCGGCCAAAGACGGGCAGCTCCAGCAGAGCGTACTTGCAGCGCACGGTGCGGCCATCGACCAGCAGTTCCAGGTAATAGACGTTGGGCGGCAGCAGCCGGCAAGCCAGCGCGGACAGGCGGCTGGCGAGCGCCGCGCGGCAATCGTCGACCAGTACGTACAGGTCCAGCAGGCCCTCGCGGTCGTCGGCGCGGCGAAAGTTCGAGCCGTAGAACAGCACCGCCGCCACGGTGTCGCCGTGGCGCGCGCGCAGCGCCTGCGCCAGTGCCAGGGCACCCGGCGGGGCAGGCGCGTCGATCAGGCGGTCGATGTCCTCACGCAGGGCGTCGCGGTCGGCGCTGCTCATGGCTGAAGAAACTCGAATTCGCGGCCGGTGCTGATCGCCAGCTCACTGCCGGCGGGCGGGAAGTAATCCTCGCCATCGAGGGCGTAGCCGCCGGTAGGAGTCAGGTGCAAGGTGCTGACCGCCCGGCTTTCGTAGCCGGTGGCGGCATTCGCAAAGGCCGGCGGGCGCCCGCGCAGCAGTCCCGGCAGCGCCCGCGCCAGGCGTCGCGCCGGCCGGCTGATCAGTGTGGTCCTGATCCGGCCGCTGCCAGGGCCCCACCACGGCGTCAGTCCCAGGGCGAGGCGCTCGTGCGTGCTGGCCAGCAGCAGCAGCGCCTCGCAGCGGCGGGCCGGTTCGGCGTCCGGCTGCCAGCTGACCGGCAAGGCTTCGAAGGGTTCGCGGCCGGCGAGCAGGCGCAGCAGTCGTCCGCTGATCCATGCCGCCGTGCCCAGCGCGCTGCGCATGCCCGGCAGGGTGCTGGTCTCGCGAAACGTGCGGCAATCCCGTACCGCCGCCGGCAGGCCGCCGGCGGTGAAGAAAAATCCGCAGCGGGTGGTGCCGTCGGCCTCGCGCACGCACAGCACGCGCCGGCGCGTGACGGCGAGCCGGCCCCTCAGCAGACGCCGCAGCAGCCGCGCCGGGCGACCGTGGCTGCCAAGGTCGTAGGCGCTCATGTTGGTGGTGCCGCCGGCCAGCACCAGCAGCGTCGGTGGGGATGCGAACGGCGAGCGCAGGGACAGGGTGGTCAGTGCCGCCTGCACGGTGCCGTCGCCGCCGCTGAGCACCACGCAGCTCGCGCCGGCCGCGGCCAGTTCGCCGAGCGCGGTCTCGATCTGCTGCGGCGTTTGGGCCAGCCGGTGCGGGATCGCCGGATGGCCGGCGAGCACGGCCTTGATCGCCGCCAGGCCGCCGCGGACGTTGTGCCGGCTGGCCGGATTGCTGATGACGCCGACGCTTGCCGGTTCAGCCACCGGGTGCGCCGAGCCGGCGCCAGTCCTGCATCAGCGCGCCGTTGCCGGCGCTTTGCCGGGCGCCGCGCCACAGCTGCGAAACGGCGGCGAAGAAGTTGGGATAGTCGGTCACCCGGTAGGCGGCATCGGGCGGCAACTGCGCCATCAGCCGCCGGTGCGCCTCGCCCATCGAGTGATACGGCATGGCCGGGAACAGGTGGTGCAGGGCGTGGTAGCGCAGGCCGATCGGGAACAGCAGAGCCGTCAGCCAGGTCTGACCGGTGATGTTGATCGAGTCCTCGAGCTGACCCTGCAGGCTCATGCGCTCGCCGGTGTTGACGTACTTGTGAGCGGCCAGATTGCGCAGCCAGTTCAGGCCGATGGCAAAGGTCATCAACAGATAGACCTTGCCCAGCAGCGCCCACGGCAGCACGCCGGTCACGAACAGGCCGGTCAGGAACGCCAGCCAGGCAAAGCAGGCCCACTCCTGCAGCGCCCACAGCGCGAGCGGCTCGTCGGCCGGAACCTGGCGCTGGTAGTAGGGGTTGCTGCCGTAGGACGAGGCGCGGCGCATCACCCAGCGCCGCAGGCCCGGGTGCAGGTAGGACAGCGGCGTCACCACCAGGAAGCGCAGCACCGCCAGCAGCGGCAGGATCGGCACCTGGATCAGGTATTTGATGGTCTCGCCGGTGGGCGCGCTGCCCAGCGGCAGGTACTCGCCGTCCTGCGGCGTGCCGAAGCGGTTGACGTTGTGGTGATCCAGGTGGTTCCGGTACATCAGCGACGGCATCAGCAGCGGGATGCCGTAGAACAGATTCCAGAACAGCCGGAAACCGGGCATGACTTGGCCGTTCATGTGCACGATCTCGTGCATGAAGGTGCCGGCCCGGAACAGCAGCACGCCGGCGCCGACGAAGGCCAGCGCCTGTGCCCACACCGGCCCGCTGCCGGTCAGATACGCCAGCGCCAGCGCGTAGCCCAGGCCGGCGCTCAGGATGAAATCGATCCAGTACAGCGCCGGGCGGTAGGCGAACAGGTCGGCCACCAGGCGGCGCATGTGGTCGAGCGCGAAGCGGTCGGGGGCGGTGTTGGGCGAGGGTGCATTCATCCCAGGGTATCCATTGGCGTGGGCACGACCGTAGGAGCGGCTTTAGCCGCGAATTTCCGGCCGTTTCGGGCGGCATCAACAAAGGCATTCGCGCCTGAAGGCGTCTCTGCGTGGCGCGCCAGCAAACAATGAAAGTCCATCGGCGGGCCGTGCCAGTGCGGCCCAAGGCCGGAATCGGCGGGCAGTTTAGCCCGCATTTCTGATCTTGCCCGCCGTCGTCGGCGAGCGCAGGGACCTGGCCTGGCCTGAAGGCAAAGGGCGACACTTTGCACGCGGTGCCCGCATCAGTAAGGCCAATCTTCATGCGCCAGGGGCGCTCGGTTCAATACCTCTCGGTACAGGCGCCATTGCGGCATCAGCCTATCCATCAACTCGCGAAAGCGCTCGTTGTGGTGCCGTTCGAGCAGGTGAACCAGTTCGTGCACGAGGATGTACTCCAGGCACAACGCCGGTTTCTTGGCCAACTCCAGATTCAGCCAGATGCGCCCAGCCTGGGCATTGCAGCTACCCCAACGTGTTTTCATCTGCTTGATGCGCACTTCCGCAACGGCCACGCCCACCTTGGGCGCCCACTTGGCGATCAGCGGTGACAGTTGCTCGTTCAGCCGCGCCCGATACCACCGCTGAAGCACAGCTTCGCGTTTCGCCGTATCGGTTCCCGCGCGCACACGCAACGCCATCGTCGTGTTGTTTGCCAGCCACACGGACGGCGGGCCGTCGTGGTCGGCCACGTCCAACCGGTAGCGCCGCCCCTGAAAGTAATGACTTTCGCCGGTGACGAACTCCCGCTGCGACTGGCGATCCTGTTGCCCGAACTCGGCCTGCTGGCGGCGAATCCACCCCATGCGCGAAACGACCGCCAACCGCACGGCCTCCTCATCCAGGCGCAGCGGCGCGGCCACCCGTACTCGCCCGCAAGGCGGGTAAACGCCGACATGGAGGTTCTTGATGTCCTTGCGAACCACGTCGATGGCGATCCCGCCTACTTCGATCTGTTGGCGGTCAGTAGTCACGCTGGGCCTTCACGATCTGGAACATCGCGTCCACGAGCGCATCGTCACCGCCCAGTTCTGCCTTGATGGCGTTGCGGACTTCGCGCTCCTTGAAGCGGTTGCCGCGCCAATCCGCCTTCTTCACGCGGCGAATGGCGTTGTCCACGGCCAGTGCGGCGATCTCGGCCGCGTCGGCAGCGGAGTCGGCCATCTGGTCGTGTTGCCGCACCCGTTCTTCGAGCCCTTGCACACCTTTCAGGTTGTCGTACAGCGCGCGCCGAGCGGGGCTGTTGATGGGGACCGGATACGCCTGACTCTGCGGCTGGCTGACCTGCTTCGTCAGCTCGACGATCCTGGCCAGGTAGGCCTTGTACTCCACGGCCGCCTGCCGGCGCTGCGCGATCAACGCATCCAGCAGCTCGGACATCTTCTCGTAGTACTTCGGGTTGACCGCCATCTCGTCGATGATCAGCCGGCGGACGTTGTTCTCGATGGTCTCCGCCATCGCCTCGCGGTCTTCGCGCAGGCCTTTGGGCAGCGACTCAACAGCCGTTTCGCCGCGCTCGACGATCAGCTGCACCAGCGTCAGGTCATCGAAAGCCGATAGCTTCTCGCTCTCCTCGGCGCGGATGTAGGTATCGAGCAGATGGCGCATGGCCGGCTCGTACAGCTTCATATCGATGTAGTCGCCGCTGGCGAGCTTGACCTCCTCGCGGACCTTCTCGTAGTGACTCACCTCGGCCTTGATCACCTGGGTCTCGGCCTCGCTGTAGCCGGCCTCGCGCATCTCGTTGGCCAGGTTGGCATAAGCGCGCAGGAACACCGCCGCCAGCTTGTACAGCGCCACCCGCCTGGGCTCGTTGTCTTTCAGTTGCTGGGCGTTGCCGCTCTCGGCGGCGCAGAAGTAGCGCACGTAGGCGGTGGTATCGCGCGGTGGCGCCACCGGCTCGCACAGCGCCTTGATCGCCTCGCGCGCCTCTTCCAGCCGCTCCCGACCCTGGCTGAGGCGGTCTTTCAGCAGGCCTTCCACGTCGGCCGCATCAAAACCCGCGAAGGCCTCGCCGGTGTAATCCTTGATGGCGCCTTCCAGCGAACGGAACAGATCCTTGTAGTCGATGATGTAGCCGTATTCCTTGTCCTCGCCATCCAGCCGGTTGACCCGGCAGATGGCCTGGAACAGGCCGTGATCCTGCATCTGCTTGTCGATGTAGAGGTAGGTTGCCGGTGGCGCGTCGAAACCGGTCAGCAGCTTGTCCACCACGATCAGCAGCTTCATCTGCCCCGGCTGGTCGATGAAGCGCTTTTTCACTTCCTGCTCGAAGCGCTCCACTTTGACCATGGCCGTGTCTTCGGGCTCGTCGAAGTGCGCCGCCAGCATCTTGCGGTAGATGTCGTACTGGCGCAGCTTTTCGGTCAGACCCTCGCCGGTCTCCTCGCCCTTGATGTCAGCCGGCGACGGCTGGTAGGAGGTGACGATCGCGCACTTGCCCGCCAGATCAGTCTGCTGGAACAGCTCAAAAAAACGGCAGGCCGAGTAGATGCTGCCGGACACCAGCATGGCGTTGCCGTGGCCGCTCTGCAGCCGGTCGCGTGTGGCCATGTCCATCAGGATATCGGCGACGATCTGCTCCAGCCGGTCCCGGCTGCTGAGCACCTTCTGCATCGTGCCCCAGCGCTGTTTGAGCTGAGCCTTCGCCACATCGGTCAGGCCCTGGGTCTTGAGCTCGAACCACTGGTCGATCTTGGCCTGCGACGTGATGTTCTGGTCGATGTCGCGGGCCTCGTAGCGCAGGTCCAGCACCACGCCGTCGCGCACCGCCTCGTCGTACTTGTAGGTGTGGATGTAGGGCCCGAAAGTCTCGATGCTGCGCCGCTTGTCGCTCTTGAGCAGCGGTGTGCCGGTAAAGCCGATGGTCATCGCCCCCGGCAGCAGCGCCTTCATCGCATCGTGCAGCTTGCCGGATTGGGTGCGGTGGCATTCGTCCACAAAGACGAAGACCTCGCCCTTGGCGTGGAAGCCCCTGGGCAGGCTCTGTTTGATCTCCGCCACAAAGGCCTCGATGTCCTTGTCGCCGATCTCGTCACCGGCGCCGAACTTGTGGATCAGCGAGCCGATCAGCCATTCCTCGCTGGCGTTGAGCACCTGCACCAGGTCGGCTCCGCTTTTGGTGCGGTAGATGGCCTCGCTCACGCCTTTGAATACCGTCTCGATCTGCTGGTCCAGCTCGGTGCGGTCAGTGATGATCAACACCCGGCTGTTGGCCACGTTTTCGCGGATCCACTTGGCCAGCCAGACCATGGTCAGCGATTTGCCGCTGCCCTGGGTGTGCCAGATGATGCCGCCCTCGCGGCGGGCGACCGCTTGCTGCGCGGCCCGCACGCCGAAGTACTGGTTGTGACGGCAAGTCTTCTTGATGCCGGCGTCGAAGACGATGAAGTCGTGCACGATCTCCAATAGCCGCGCTTTGCCGCACAGCTGCCCCAGCTCGCGCAGCAGCGCGTTTTCGCCGGCCGCCGCCATGATGTCGGATGGCGCGCCGTGCTCCCTCCAGCGCAGCCAGTATTTTTCCGGCGTCTCGATCACGCCGTAGCGCAGTCCCTCGGTGTCGTTGCCCGCCATCACCAGCTGCACCGTGGCGTAGAACGGCCGGATAAATGTCTTTTTCTGGCTGTCGAGATTCTGGCGGATGCCCTCGGCCACCGACACCGTGGAGCGTTTCAGCTCCAGCACGCCCAGCGCGATGCCGTTGACGTACAGCACCAGATCCGGCCGCTTGGTGTTCTCTCCGGAAACGGTCACTTCTTCGGCAATGGCGAAGTCATTGCTGGCTGGGTTGGCCCAGTCGATCAACCACACGGTAATGTTCTGCTCGCCCACCTCGGGCCGTACCTTTACGCCATAGCGCAGCAGGCCGTAGACCTCGCGATTGGCGTCATAGAGCGTCTTGCTGCCGCCGAGCGCGGCCGCCTTGCCCAGCTCGTGGAGCACCTTGCCGATGATCTTGTCGCTGTGGCCCTGGCGCGCCAGCCAGTTGGTGAGCTGCGCTTCCTCGACGTTTCCGTTGTCGGGTCGGTCCTGCCAGTGGCCGAGGTAGGCGTAACCGAGCGCGTCCCGGAAAAACGCCACCACCCGCTGCTGGGTAAGGATTTCGCGCTGGCCAACCGTGCTCATCTTCGCTTCTGCTCCTGCGCAATCGTCTTCAGCTTCTTCTCGCCGGCCGCAGACAGCCGGTACTGCTGGCTGTGGCTGCGGGGCTGGTCAGGTATCGTCATCTCCAGCAGCCGCTCGCTGAGGAGCTTGGCCAAACCCCGCTTGAAATTGCCGGTACGGGACGAGTATCCGGCGGCGGCCAGCAGGTCCTGGCCTGTGGCCGGGTGCCCGGCACAGACCCTGAGCATGTCCACTTCCCAGGCCAGCAGCGTTACTTGGGCCTCTTGGGCCTTACGCCGGCTCCGCGGCTGTGGCAGTGCGCGCCGGATCGTCGTGACAAAACCATCCGCTTCCGCGAACTCCGGCTCCTGGAGCCCGGCGTTCACACAGCGCCGGATCATGTCCCGCGTCCCCGTGCCCATGTGTTCTCCCTGGTGAGCGAACGCTGTGAGTGGAGAGTAGGCGTACCCGAACGCGTCTTGGAAGAACTGGACCACACGCAGTTGGGTGAGGATTTCACGCTGGCCGACTGGGCTCATCAGTCGGCCTCACGCTTCGAGTTGGTCTCGTAGAGCGTTTCTGTAATGGCGCCGCGAAAGATCTCTTCGTTCAGGAACTGAAGCAGGCGCTTTGCCTGGGCTCGATCCGACGGGAAGACGATCTGGTCACCATCCAGGTGAATATCGACTTCGAAGCCCTCTGAATGGTTCGCTATCTGTTGCGCTGTGAACCGATCGAGGATGCCGGAATCCCTGAGCATGGCAAAGCGCTTGCGGAACCATTGATTGGCACCAGTCGCCAAGGCATCCGGGTCTTCCGGAGTCAGGCGATCGTGGTTCAGAACCCCCCGAATCTCCTGCTCCGACGCCTCCTCATAAAAATCGGCTAGCGGTAGGAATGTATTGACGGTCCGGAAGTTGTGGAACAACAGCTTGTTGTCGGCCGGCAGGTAGACGGCGCTCAACTTGCCGTCGAGCGTTAGGCCGGGGCGTTGCGTGGTCTCGTAAGTGTTGTTCTGCAAAAACAGAAAGCGCCCCGGTTGGATCACGTGAGCCTTGCTGAAGTTCTGGAACAGCATCAGCTCCTCATTCCGATCATTGCGAGCAACGCCGACTATCCCCCTGATGGCATCAACCAAATTTTCGTTATCGGTGATGGCATCCAGATCGGGCACGGTCTGGCTATTCTCGTTTGCCAGCCAATCGGGTAGCGCGAAGTCCGGCAGGCGGAAGCGCTCATGCTCCTCCGGTTGGTAACCGGCATTGAAGTCAATCTCATCGACGTCTGCTACAAAGGCGTCGTACTGGTCTTGCCAACTTTGTGAGAGGGCATCCTGCAACGCCTGGTGCAGCGGTATCCTCAGCAAGCGGGTTTGGGCGCCTTGCTTGACGATTGCCGCAAGCTGAAAATTCTCAAGCATCGATGCCTCCCGCTTGCAGATAGATGTTGTGGGCGAGCCGCACCGTCTGCACGTCCTTGCCGGGCCGTCGCAGTTCGTCCTTGCTGATCAACAAATGAGAGACCCCATCGCCGTTCTTGACGGCATAGAAGTGATATCCGAGCAGCCCCATCACCGGGTTGAAGTGAAAGGCGCCGGCATGCGCAATGACCAGAAAAATGACGCCGAGGATGTACGCGCCAGTCAGCCATTCGTCGGTAAAGTCCATGTTCTCTGCGGATACGAACGGCAGCAGATACGCCAAAAGAAAAGCCAGTACCTCCTGGTCATTGCGCTCGAACTCCTTGATATGGAAAAGATGCTTCTGCGCGTTCTTTGCCGCATAGCGGAGCATTGCCCAGCAGAGAAAGACTAGCAGCGCGGCCACGGCTAGCCACGCGCCCCAGCGGGTCCAATGTTCCTGATGCGCCAACTGATTCACTGCCACCGCGCCAAGCACCGGCGCCAGGGATGTCGAAACCAGCAGGAACTTGGCGAAGGTGTTCAGCACGTCGGAGCCTCCACCTGCGATGACTTGACCAGCCGAATTCGGCCGGTGAGCAGCTGCTGCATCATTCCCTGTTTGAGGGCGCGGGTCTTGTCGCGGCGGCGTTCCAGCGCGGCGATTTCGGCGTCCAGGTCGGAGAGGACGCTGGCGATGGCGGTTTGTTCTCCAAGTGATAGGCGCGGGAACGGAAGACCTGATAACTGAGCGATTGAAATGCCTTTCACCGTGCTACCGCTGCCGAGATCGTCGATCATCTTGGCGCTGTACTCGAACCAGTAGAAAAGGAACCGGACGTTCGCGCTGGATTTCAGAAATACCGCCTTGAGATCTTGATTGATGGCGACATCAACCTCAAAAATCACAGCCTTGCCGAGTGCCATGCGAGTTGACGTGATCAGCGTGCCAGCAGGGATCAAGTGCGATGCGCTGTTGTTTAGTCCTACCTTGGTGATCGACTCCTGCGTTTGCTGGGGATGGAAAGTCGCAAAGTCCTTCACGGTGACCCATGGAATCTCGTTGCCCCAGAACCCTGGATTGCTGCGACTCGGTGTTCCACCTCCGACGAGCTTGTCTATGACATCCCCCAACCGCTTCGTCTCCCACGCCCCGCTGAAGCCCGGCAGGCGGGTTTTGCCGCTGAGGAGTTGCTGCATGGCGGCCTGCTTGATGGCCCGCTTCTTGGCGATCAGCGCCTCCAACGCTCCGAGCAAGCCATCCACATCCGATAACGCCTCGGCGATGGCGCGTTGTTCGTGGGCGGGGGGAAGCGGTACTTTCACCATTGCCAAATTTCTGGCGCTGATGTGAACGACTGCGTCGCCTTGGCCGAAACGGACCTTCTGTTCAGCGACAACCTCATGGTTAAGGAGGTGCCCAAGGTAAAGTGAGTCTTGACTGAACGGTCTCAGGATGACGATGTCACCCCCGGCGTATGCCTCATCTTCCCCAAGATAGGCGACGCACTTCCCTATCTCCTCCGCAGTTTCACCTGAACCCGCGAACAGCAAGTCACCTTCGTTCATCCGCTGTGAACTAGCTGCCACTGATGCAGGAATACGGGATGAAGGCGAGCGGACATAGTTGTTGTAGCGCGTATAAATCTCGCCGTAGCGAATACAGGCAACCCCGTCATCAGCAACGTCATCGCGCCTGATACCTTTGCCCTTCATGAAGGCGCCAAGCTCGGCAAGTGTTTTTGCCTCCCAATCCTCCGGAATCACCCCCACCTCGGTCCGCTTGTACCCCGGCGGCACCTCCTGCACTGCGGCCTTGGCCAGATAGCGGCCGCTCGCGTCCTTGACCTGCATGGCTTCGGTGCTCATGCCCAGGCCAGGCCCATCTGCTTCAGGTGTTCCTCGACCTTGACGCTGAACGTCTCCACGTCGCGTTCCAGTTCCGGCAGCGGCCGGGCGTAGCGCTCTTCCAGCTCCTTTACCCGCCCGGCGAGTTGCTGGGTGAGTCGCTGCACCCCGCCCGCGATGGCGGCCTGGAGGCTGGCGAACCATTTGTCCTCGACCACCAGCGTCTTGATCTCGGCCTCGCTGAGCTTGGCGTAGCGGGCCAGCACCTTCTCGTCCAGCGCGGCCTGGGCGTCCTTCACCGCCTTGCCGGCGTCGGACTCGGCGTCGATGAGTTGCAGGCAGCGGGTGAGGGCGTCGTGTTCTTCCTGGTCTTCCTGGATTCCCGCCTGCGCGGGAATGACGGTGGGCGCGGGAATGACGGCCTTCAGTTCGTTGAGCCGCGATTTGATGCTGGCCTTGGTGACCTTGCCCTTGTCGTTGACGGCGTCTTCCAACAGGCCTTCTTCGCACACATGTTGCTCGACGAACTCCTCCAGCTCGCGGGCGGCGGTTTCCTGCGCGGCCTGCAGCGCATCGAGGGTGGCCTGCTGCTCTTTGAAGTAACGCGCCACGATCAGCGCCGGGGGCAGCAGGTCCATCTTGTACTTCTTGCGGCCGATGGAAAGGTCCGGCGTCTCCTTGATCTTCCGGTCCTTGTCCTCGACAACGCCACGCGGCTTGGCGGCCTCCAGCCAGCCGTCGGCGGCGATCAGGTAGACGTCGTCCTGCATCACATCGGCCCAGTAGTCCATCAGCCGCTGGTAGACGTCGTAGCGGCTGAGCAGGGGTAAATCTGAAAAGCGCGTCAGCAGGTCTTCCGACAGGCAGTGGATGACGGTCTTGGGCAGGTCGTCAATCTTCAGGCTGAGCAATTGCGGCTGGTGGGCTTGGCGCCAGCCGTCGAACACGGCGCCAACGCGGGCGGCAAAGGTCTTGAACTCGCCGTGTTCGAGGATGGCGGGTTTGATCTGGTGGGTGTCGATGCGGGCCTCGCTGTAGCCGGCGCGGCCGTTGTCGGTGAACAGCGCCTTGCGCAGCGCGGGGAAGACGGCCCAGTAGTCGCCCAGCGCGTCGATGTCGCGATTGGGAATGCCGCCGTTCAAGTGCGCATGCAGGTCGTGCAGGTCTTCCGGTTCGCTGGCATCGATGTAGCGCGGCAGGTTGAGGTTGTAGTCGTTGGCTACGCTTCCGATCTCGCTCACCGGCACCATCCGCGAGTAGCGCGGCAGCTCGATCTGCCGGTTGAACACGTCCACGATCTTGTGGATGTCCTGCGCGCGCAGGCGGTTCTTGTTGCCGTCCTTCAGAAAGCTCTTGCTGGCATCGATCATGAAAATGCCGGTGCGAACGTGCGCCTGCGCCTTGTCGATGACGATGATGCAGGCCGGAATGCCGGTGCCGTAGAAGAGATTGGCGGGCAGACCGATGATGCCCTTGATCAGGCCGCGCTGGATGAGATTGCGCCGAATGTCGGCCTCCCTGTTGCCGCGAAACAGCACGCCGTGGGGCAGGATGATGGCGCCCTTGCCGCTGCTCTTGAGCGAGGCGATCAGGTGCAGCAGGAAGGCGTAGTCGCCGTTCTTGTCCGGCGGGATGCCGTAGGCGAAACGGCCGAATGCGTCGTTGGCCGGGTCGAGGCCGCTGGCCCAGGCCTTGGACGAGAACGGCGGATTGGCGACGGCGAAGTCGAAGGTCTTGAGGCTGTCGTCCCAGGTTTTGAAGTGCGGGCTGGCCAGGGTGTTGCCGCGCCACAACTCGGCGGTGGGGTGGCCGTGCAGGATCATGTTCATGCGTGCCAGCGCCCAGGTGGCGACGTCCATCTCCTGGCCGTAGATGCTGATACCGCGCGGGGCTTCGTCGGCGGCCTTCAACAGCAGCGAGCCGGAGCCGCAGGTGGGGTCGTAGATGGTCTGGTCGGGCCGGGTGTCGGCGCCGATGCCAACCACCTGCGCCATGATCCGCGACACCTCGGCGGGGGTGTAGAACTGGCCCTTGCTCTTGCCGCTGTCGGTGGCGAAGTGGCGCATCAGGTATTCGTAGGCGTCGCCCAGCAGGTCGTCGCCCTCGGCGCGGTTGGCGCGAAAGTCGAGGCCGTCGAAGATTGCGACCAGCTTCGACAGCCGGTCCTGCATCTCCTTGCCGCTGCCGAGCTTGCTCTCGTCGTTGAAGTCGGCCTGGTCGATGACGCCCTTGAGGTCGTTGGCCTCGGCCAGCCGGCCGATGATCTTGTTGATCCGGTCGCCAATCTCCTTGTCGCCCTTGAGCTTGACCATGTCGGCGAAGCCGCCGCCGGGGAGAACCTCGATCAGCGCATCCGATTTGCCAGCGTACTTGTCCGACACGTACTTCATGAACAGCAGCGTCAGGACATAGTCCTTGTACTGGCTGGCGTCCATGCCGCCGCGCAGCTCGTCGCAGCTTTGCCAGAGGGAGGAATAAAGCTGGGATTTTTTCAGGGCCATGAGCTTCCAATGTTCAAAATGCGGCCCAAAGGCCGGTAACCGGGCGCCGGGGCGGCGTTCTTCGAACCATACGGGATACGGTGATCTTTCAGCCAGGCTCTGCATTCGCGGCTGGACCGGCCGTGCTCCTGCGCTTCGAGAGGCCTCTTCGTTATTCCCCGACGCGAGCGCCATTTTGCTGCCCGCGCAGCGGAGTTGCCCGCAGATCCCGTGCGCACGCCAGCCCCAGAGGGCGGCTTGGTCCCAGCCAATCTTGACCCCGAATCGGAGCCTCGATGCGTCGATCACTCCGAAACCCGCGGCCAAGCATTGCGGGTCGCTGTGGCCGATGCGAGGATCGAGATCGAAGCTCTGGCACGGGGCGGGGTTCTACAGCCGCCGCAGGGCCTCGCGATACGCATCCATGTCCGGCGCGCGGCCGTCGCGCTGCGCCTGCCACAGGGTCTGCGCCAGGCAGTCGATCAGCCGGTGCTCGGCGGCGTGGGCGTCGCCCAGGCGCCGGGCGAGACGCTGGTGCGTTTGCGCCGCTTCCGGCGGCAGGCCGGTGGCGAGCTGCTCGTGGATGGCGATGTGCAGACCCATGTGCAGGTACGGGTTGGTTCGTCCGTCGCTGCCGTCGAAGTCCTGCGCGAGCGCCTCCGGCGCCAGCACGAAGGCCTGATATTCCGGGTGCAGCGCCACCACATCGGCGATGCGCTGCTGCTGCGCGTCCAGCGGCAGGCCGTCCAGACGGCGCTGCCACGCCTCGGCATAGGCGCGGCGCAGGCTGTCCCGGTCCTGGCCGAACATCAGGCCGCCTGCGCGGTGCCGGCCGCCGCCACCGCCGCGGCCTTGTCCGGCCAGTCGCACAGGTCGGCGATCAGGCACTGCCCGCAGCGCGGCCGGCGGGCGGTGCAGGTGTAGCGGCCGTGCAGGATCAGCCAGTGGTGCGCATCGTGGCGGAATTCCGGCGGCGTGACCTTCAGCAGGCGGTCCTCGACCTGGCGCACAGTCTTGCCCGGCGCCAGACCGGTGCGATTGGCGACGCGAAAGATGTGCGTGTCCACCGCGATGGTCGGCTCGCCAAAGGCGGTGTTCAGCACCACGTTGGCGGTCTTGCGGCCGACACCGGGCAGCGCCTCCAGCGCCGCGCGATCGCGCGGCACCTGGCCGCCGTGCTGCTCGACCAGGATCCGGCAGGTCTTGATGATGTTCTGGGCCTTGCTGTTGAAAAGCCCGATGCGCCGCACGTGTGCCTTTACGCCGTCCACGCCCAGGGCGAGCATGGCCTGTGGCGTGCTGGCGGCTTGGAACAGCGTGGCGGTGGCCTGGTTGACGCTCTTGTCGGTGGCCTGCGCGGACAGGATCACCGCGATCAGCAGCTCGAACGGCGAGCGGTAGTGCAGCTCGGTGGTCGGTGCCGGCAGGGCGGCCTGCAGGCGTTCGTACATCTGCCGGCGTTTGTGGGCGTTCATGCGCCGCGGGCCGCCAGCAGTGCACGCGCCCGCGCCAGGGCCGTCTGGACCTCGGGCGAGGGACCGCTCGGCGCCGGCGGCGCAGCGGCGGTTTTGGCGGCAAGGCGCCGCTGACGCGCGTCGTGACGGCGCCGGTTGATGGCTGCCAGTGCGGCCCGTCGCTGGCCGCTTTCGGCCGGCTGCGGCAGCAGATGAATGCAGTCCACCGGGCACGGCGCCACGCACAGGCCGCAGCCGTTGCACTCCTGCTCGATTACCCCGTGCAGGCGCTTGCCGGCGCCGACGATGGCATCCACCGGACAGGCCTGGATGCATTTGGTGCAGCCGATGCAGGCGGCTGGATCGATCCACGCCCGTTGCGGCGGTGGCGCCGGTCCGCATTCCGGGTCCAGCAACCGCGCCGGCCGGCCGAGCAATGCCGCGAGTGCGGCGATGGTCTGCTCGCCGCCCGGCGGGCAACGGTTCAGATCACACGCGCCGGCTGCCAGCGCCTGGGCGTATGGCTGGCACCCGTCGTAGCCGCAGCGTCCGCACTGGGTTTGCGGCAGCAGCGCGTCGATGGTGTTTGCGAGGCTTGGCATGGCCGGGGCATTTTACCGCCGCTGCTAGACTGCCCCAGCCGTTCTGCCGCCCGCCACGTTTCATATGACCGACCGTTTTCGCCCCGCCGCCCGCATGGCGGGCATCGCCCCGTTTCACGTCATGGAAGTGATGGGCCGCGCCCAGGCCGCCGCCGCGGCGGGGCGCGACATCGTGCACATGGAAGTCGGCGAGCCGGATTTCGCGACTGCCGAGCCCATCGTCGAGGCCGGCATCCGCGCCCTGCGCGAGGGCCACACGCATTACACGCTGGCGCTGGGCCTGCCGGCGCTGCGCGAGGCGATTGCCGATTTCTACCGCAGGCGCCACGGCGTGGCGGTCGAGCCGCGGCAGGTGGTGGTCACGGTCGGCGCCTCGGGCGCGTTGCAACTGGCGCTGTGGGCGCTGATCGGCCCCGGCGACGAGGTGCTGCTGACCGACCCCGGCTACCCCTGCAACCGGCACTTCGTGCGCCTGGCCGGCGGCGTGCCGGTGGAGCTGCCGGTCAGCCCGGACACCGGCTGGCAGCCGACCGCGGCGCAGATCGAGGCCGCGCTCACGCCGCGCACGCGGGCCGTGTTGCTGGCCTCGCCGGCCAACCCGACCGGCGCCGTCATCGACCGTGAAGAACTGGCCCGCATCGCGGCGCTGTTGCGTGAACGCCGCGTGGCGCTGATCGCCGACGAGATCTACCACGGCCTGATTTACGAGGCCGACACCTGCACGGCGCTGGCCTGCGACGCCGACGCCATCGTCGTGAACAGCTTTTCAAAGTATTTCGGCATGACCGGCTGGCGCCTGGGCTGGGCGGTGGTGCCGGAAGCGCTGCTGCGGCCGGTCGAAAAACTGGCGCAGAACCTGTTCATCGCACCGCCGACGCCGGCCCAGCACGCGGCGCTGGCCGCCTTCGAGCCGGCCACGCTGGCGCTGCTCGACCAGCGCCGGGACGAGTTCAGGGCCCGGCGCGACCTGTTGCTGCCGGCGCTGCGCGGCTTGGGCTTCGACATTCCGGTCACGCCGCAGGGCGCGTTCTACATCTATGCCGGTTGCGGGCGTTTTGCGGATGACAGCTCCGCCTTGTGCCTGCGCCTGCTGGACGAAGCCGGCGTGGCCGCCACGCCGGGCCTCGACTTTGGCCCGCACACGGCGCGCACGCACCTGCGCTTTGCCTACACCACCTCCCGCGAGCGCCTCGGCGAGGCCATCGACCGCCTCGGCCGCCTGTTGGCATGAAGGCCGGGCCACGGCGGCCGCTGCCCCGGGGTGCGCTGATATAGAATCGCCGCCCCCCGCGTTTCCCGTCCCCGCCGCATGAGCTCCCACAAGATCGGTTTTGTCAGCCTGGGCTGTCCCAAGGCGCTGGTGGACTCCGAACGCATCCTGACCGAGCTGCGCGGCGGCGGCTATGAGCTGTCCGACAGCTACGCCGGGGCGGACCTGGTGGTGGTCAACACCTGCGGCTTCATCGACGAGGCCAGGCAGGAGTCACTCGACGCCATCGGCGAGGCGCTGGCCGAGAACGGCAAGGTCATCGTCACCGGCTGCCTGGGCGCCAACGTCAGCGAGATTCTGGAGCGCCATCCGAGCGTGCTGGCGGTGACCGGACCCCATGCCTACGCCGAGGTCGTGGCCGCAGTACAAAAGCACCTGCCGCCGCCGCCCGCGCGCGAACACGATCCCTATGTCGACCTGCTGCCGCCGCAGGGCCTGCGCCTGACGCCGCCGCATTACGCATACCTGAAGATTTCCGAGGGCTGCAACCACCGCTGCAGCTTCTGCATCATCCCGTCGATGCGCGGCGACCTGGTCAGCCGGCCGATCGGCGAGGTGCTCACCGAGGCCGAGGCGCTGGTCGATGCCGGCGTGCGCGAGCTGCTGGTGATCTCGCAGGACACCAGCGCCTACGGCGTGGACGTCAAATACCGCACCGGCTTTCACGGCGGGCGGCCGCTGCGCACCGACCTGCTGAATCTGTCCCGCGCGCTGGGGGAGCTGGGCGTGTGGGTGCGCCTGCATTACGTGTACCCCTACCCGCACGTGGACGCGCTGATCCCGCTGATGGCCGACGGCCTGCTGCTGCCGTACCTGGACGTGCCGCTGCAGCATGCCAGCCCACACATCCTGAAGGCCATGCGCCGCCCGGCACACGTGGAAAACACGCTCGAACGCATCCACAGCTGGCGCGGCATCTGCCCGGACCTGGCCATTCGCAGTACCTTCATCGTCGGCTTTCCGGGCGAGACCGAGGCCGATTTCGAGGCGCTGCTGGAGTTCCTGGACCAGGCGCAGCTGGACCGGGTCGGCTGCTTTGCCTACTCGCCGGTGGCCGGCGCCGCCGCCAATGCCCTGCCCGGTGCGGTGCCGGAAGAAATCAAGCGCGAGCGCCTGGCGCGCTTCATGGAAAAACAGGCCGCGATCAGCGCCCGGCGCCTGCAGGACAAGATCGGCCGCACCATCGAGGTGCTGGTGGACGAGGTCGGCGACGAGGGTGTGATCGCCCGCAGTTATGCCGATGCGCCGGAAATCGACGGCGTGGTCCATCTGACCGACGCCGAGGGCGTGGCGGTGGGTGACGTGCTGCTGGTCGAGGTGGAAGACGCCGACGAGCACGACCTGTACGCCGTGCCCCAATTGGGCTGAATGCCGGTCGGGTCCGGCCGCGCGCCTATACTTTTCGAGTCGCAACCACGCCGCCTGCGGGGTATTCATGCGCCTGTTCGGAAAATCGCTGGAACTGCCAACCGCGGCCCAGGCCCTGACCGGCCGGACCACGCCCGTGCCGGTCACGGACCGGCATTTCGTCAACGGCCAGCCAATCAAGGGCCCGTTCGCGGCTGGCCTGCAGCAGGCGGTGTTCGGCCTGGGTTGCTTCTGGGGCGCGGAGCGGCGCTTCTGGCAGATGGACGGCGTGGTCAGCACGGCGGTCGGCTACGCCGGCGGCCACACGCCCAATCCCACCTACGACGAGGTGTGCAGCGGTGCCACCGGCCATGCCGAGGTGGTGCTGGTGGTGTTCGATCCCACGCGGGTGAGCTATGAGGCCTTGCTGCGCGAGTTCTGGGAAAGCCACGACCCGACGCAGGGCATGCGCCAGGGCAATGACATCGGCACCCAATACCGCTCGGCCATCTACACCTTCGATGCCGCCCAGCTGGCGGCGGCGCAAGCCTCGCGCGACGCCTATGCGAAAGCGTTGGCCGACGCAGGCTACGGCCCGCCGACCACCGAAATCGCACCGGCCGGGCCGTTCTACTACGCCGAGGACTACCACCAGCAGTACCTGGCCAAGAACCCGGGCGGCTACTGTGGCCTGGGTGGCACGGGCGTGCGCTGCGGCTGATGATCGCCCGGCACCCGGCAACGCGCCTTCGGCGGGCCTGACCGCGTGAACCCGCCGGTGGTTTCCGGGCAGCCCCGCCTGCGCCGCATGGGCCTGCTCGGCCTGGGCGCGCTGGGCGTGGTCTATGGCGATATCGGCACCAGCCCGATCTACGCCCTGCGCGAGTGCCTGGCGCACGGCGTCGCGGCCACGCACGACAACGTGCTGGGCGTGCTGTCGCTGATCTTCTGGACCCTGACCATCCTGATCTCGATCGAGTACCAGATGGTCGTGCTGCGCGCCGACAACCGCGGCGAGGGCGGCATCCTGGCGCTGCTGGCCCTGCTGCGTCCGTCGCGGCATCGTGGCGGCGCCTGGCTGGGGCCGCTGCTGCAGAAAATGGCCGTGCTGGGCGCGGCGCTGGTGCTGTGCGACGGCGTGCTGACGCCGGCCATCTCGGTGCTGAGCGCCGTCGAGGGCCTGGAAGTCGCGGCGCCGCAGCTGGCACCGCTGGTGCTGCCGATCACGGTCGGCATCCTGCTGGCGCTGTTTCGCATCCAGCGCGGCGGCACGGCGCGCATCGGGGTATGGTTCGGGCCGATCACGGCCGTCTGGTTCGTGGTCATGGCGGTGCTCGGCACGGTGCAGATCGTGCGCCACCCGGGCGTGCTGGCTGCGATCAACCCGGCCTACGGCGCGGCTTTCCTGTACCACGAGGGCTGGGCCGCCGTGCGCATCCTGGGCTCGGTGTTCCTGGTGGTGACCGGCGCCGAGGCGCTGTACGCAGACCTTGGTCACTTCGGCCGCAAGCCGATCCAGTACGCCTGGTTCGGGCTGGTATTCCCGGCGCTGCTGCTGTGCTACTTCGGGCAGGGCGCGCTGATCCTGAGCTCGCCGGTGCCGGTCACACAGCCCTTCTTCGAGCTGGCGCCGGACTGGGCGCTGTACCCGCTGATCGCGCTGGCCACGGTGGCGACGGTGATTGCCTCGCAGGCAGTGATCTCGGGCGCCTTCTCGCTGACGCGTCAGGCGATACAGATGGGCGTCATCCCGCGCGTCAAGGTCGTTCAGACCTCGGCCGTGACCGGCGGGCAGATCTACGTGCCGGCGCTCAACACCCTGCTGATGCTGATCACAGTGGCGGTGGTGCTGGCGGCCGGTTCCTCGGCGGCGCTGGCCAATGCCTACGGCGTTGCCATCAGCACCACCATGATCATCACCACCGGCATGCTGTTCCTGGCCATGCGCTGGCGCTGGCGTCTGCCGCTGTTGTTTGCGGCGTTGTGGACCGGTCTGTTCCTGATCGTGGATGTGTCCTTCTTCAGCGCCAACATGCTGCGCGTGCCGGCCGGCGGCTGGATGGTGCTGGCGGCCGCCGCCGTGCTGTACGGCATGATGAGCACCTGGAACTGGGGCCGCGGCAACCTGATCGGCATGCTGCGCACCGAGACCATGCCGCTGCCGACGCTGTTCTCGCGCCTGGCGCGCGAGCGGGTGGCCCGCGTGCCCGGCACGGCGGTGTTCATGACCGCGCCCAAACTGGGCGCGCCGCCGGCATTGCAGCACCACCTGCGCCATGCCCACGCGCTGCATGAGCGGGTGATCCTGCTGACGGTGGAGAACCGCGACACGCCGCGTGTGCCGCCCGACGAGCGCCTCGTGGTGGAGCCGCTGGAGCAGGGCTTCTACAGGCTGTTCGTGCGCTATGGCTTTGCCGAGAGCCCGGATTTGCCCCGCGCGATGGAGGCGGCCTCGGCCCACGGCCTGCCGGTGGACCCGACCGACATGACGTATTTCATCGGCCGCGAGACGCTGATCGTGCCGCCCGACATGCCCTGGTTCGACCGGGTGCGCGAACGGCTGTATGTGTTCATGTTCAGGAACGCGCTGCGGGCCACCGATTTCTACCGCATCCCGCCGCGCCAGGCGGTGGAAATCGGCCTGTGGGTGGAAGCCGCGGTGCCGGTGCGGGCGCGCGACGCGGACCGCGCCTGACACGGCAGGCGGTCGTGGGAGGCCCGCCCTCGGGCCGAACGAGCGGCCGGAATGTTCGCGGCGAGGGCGCCGCTCCCACGCCCGCCTCGGCCGCGAGGCTGACTCACGGCCTGTGCTTCAATACCGGGCCGCTACGCGATCTGAAGTGACGCCATGAACAATGCCTCGCCCGCCCTGTCGACGGTGCCGCACCTGACCACCGCCCTGACCGGGCCGTTGCTGCGCCTCGAGACGCAGTTGCTGCAGGCGCAGGTCGCCATCGAGGCCTGGTTTCGCGAGCAGTTTCGCGCCACGCCGGCGCCCATTTACTGCTCGGTGGACCTGCGAAACGCCGGCTTCAAGCTGGCGCCGGTGGATACCAACCTGTTCCCGGCCGGCTTCAACAATCTTGGCGAGCGCTTCCTGCCGCTGTGCGTGCAGGCCATGCAGACCGCCATCGAGCGCGTCTGCCCGCGCTCCTGCGGCGTGCTGCTGGTGCCGGAAAGCCACACCCGCAACCTGTTTTATCTGGAAAACGTCGCCGTGCTGCGGCGCATCCTGGAGAGCGCCGGCTATGAGGTGCGCATCGGCTCGCTGCTGCCGGATCTCGCCGAACCGCAGACCGTGAGCCTGCCGTCGGGCGCCCGCTTGCGCCTGGAGCCGATCGAGCGCCAGGGCGACCGGGTTGGCGTGGCCGGCTTCAATCCCTGTTTCGTGCTGCTGAACAATGATCTTTCCGGCGGCCGGCCGGCCATCCTGGAAGGCATCAGCCAGCCGGTGGTGCCGCCGATGGCGCTCGGCTGGACGCAGCGGCGCAAGTCCGAGCATTTCCGTCACTACCACGACGTGGCGCGCGAGTTCGGGGCCCGGATCGACCTTGACCCGTGGTTCATCGACCCGTATTTCCGCCAGTGCGGTGAGGTCGACTTCATGGCCGGCACCGGCGAGGACTGCCTGGCCGGCAACCTGGACGTGCTGCTGACCTCGATCCGCAGGAAGTACGACGAGTACGGCATCGACCGCGAGCCGTTCGTGATCATCAAGGCCGACGCCGGCAGCTACGGCATGGGCGTGATGACCGCCCGCAGCGTGGATGACGTGCGCGACCTGAACCGCAAGGAGCGCAAGCGCATGGCGGCCAGCAAGGAGGGCCAGGCGGTGCGCCAGGTCATCATGCAGGAGGGTGTTTATACCTTCGAGACCGTGGGCGATCCGCCGGCCGTGGCCGAGCCGGTGGTGTACATGATCGACCAGCATGTGGTGGGCGGCTTCTACCGGGTGCACACCGGGCGCGGCGCGGACGAGAATCTGAACGCGCCGGGCATGCACTTCGAGCCGCTGGCCTTCGTGGAACCCTGCAACACGCCGGACTGCGGCCAGGCGCCGGACGCCGCACCGAACCGCTTCTATGCCTACGGCGTGGTGGCGCGCCTGGCGCTGCTGGCGGCGGCGCGGGAGATGGCCGCCCATGGCTGAGTACCGGGTCGGGGTCATCATGGACCCCATCGACCACATCAAGCCGAAGAAGGACACCACGCTGGCGCTGATGCTGGAGGCGCAGCGGCGCGGCTGCGAAATCCACTACATGGAGCAGTCGGATCTGCTGATGCGCGACGGGCAGGTGCTGGCCAACCGCAAGCTGGTCGAGGTGTTCGACGATCCGAAGCACTGGTTCGCCTTTCGCGGCGAGGTGTACGGCCCGTTGGCGGAGCTGGACGTGATCCTGATGCGCAAGGACCCGCCGGTCGATCAGGAGTACCTGTACACCACGTATCTGCTCGAACGCGCCGAGCACGCCGGCGTGCTGGTGGTCAACCGCCCGCAGGCGCTACGCGAGGTCAACGAAAAGCTCTACACGGCCTGGTTCGGCCAGTGCACGCCGCCGACGCTGGTCACCAGCTCGGAGCGGCACATCCGGGCGTTCCTCGACGAGCACGGCGACGTGATCCTGAAGCCGCTCGACATGATGGGCGGCGCGTCGGTGTTTCGCCTGCGCGAGGGCGACCCGAACCTGGGCGTCGTCATCGAAACCCTGACCCGCTACCAGGCCCGGCCGATCATGGCCCAGCGCTACATCCCGGACATCGTGCACGGCGACAAGCGCATCCTGATGGTGGATGGGCAGCCGGTATCGCACGCCCTGGCGCGCATTCCGGCGGCCGGCGAGACGCGCGGCAACCTGGCCGCCGGCGGTCGCGGCGAGGGTCGCGAACTGACCGAGCGCGACCGCTGGATCGCCGCCCAGGTCGGGCCGACGCTGCGCGAGAAGGGCCTGCTGTTCGTGGGCCTGGACGTGATCGGCGAGTATCTGACCGAGATCAACGTCACCAGCCCCACCTGCGCGCGGGAGCTGGATGCCATCTACGGCCTGAACATCGCCGGCCAGGTGTTCGACGCCATCGAGAGCCGCCTGGCCGGGCGCTGACCGCCGCCGTGGCATGAGCTACGCGCCCGTTCTGCCACCTGCGCCATCGACGCTGGCCGGCAGCCGGCTGGCGCTGACCGTGCTGTACGCGCTGGCGGTGCATCTGGCGCTGGCGCTCGGATTGCACATCACGCCGCCCAAGGCGCCGGCACCGGCCGCCGCGCCGCGGCTGGAAATCACGCTTGTGCAGCGTCCGCCGTCCGCCACCCCCCCAAGACGGCCGATTACCTGGCCGAAGTCAGCCAGGACGGCGGCGGCAACCAGTCCAAGCCGCGCCTGCCGACCAGCGTAGCCCCCGGCCGGCCGGCACCGGCAGCGGTTGCGCCATCGCCGAAACCGACGCCGGCCGTGGCGGCGCCGGCGCCGGTCCAGCGCCAGCTGCTGACGAGCGCCAAACCGAAGCCTGCGCAGGTGGCGACCGCGCCGCAGCCGGGACCGGTGGCGCAGCCGCCCAGCGCCGATGAACTCCTCAGCGGCGCCCGTCGCTATGCCCAGCTGGAGGCCCGGTTGGACCGTCAGCAGCGCGCCTACGCCAAGATTCCCCGCGAGAAGTTCATCACCGCCCGCACGCGTGAATACAAATACGCCGCCTACATGGAGGCCTGGCGGCGCAAGGTGGAGGCGGTCGGCAAG
Source organism: Immundisolibacter cernigliae (assembly GCF_001697225.1). GTDB lineage: Bacteria > Pseudomonadota > Gammaproteobacteria > Immundisolibacterales > Immundisolibacteraceae > Immundisolibacter > Immundisolibacter cernigliae. The sequence goes on along the minus strand of NZ_CP014671.1, from coordinate 1,874,760 downwards.
CTCAACTACCCGGCCGAGGCGCGCAACGAGGGACTGTCCGGCAGCCTGCTGCTGACGGTGCGCATCAGTCCCGACGGCAGCCTGGTCGACACCACCCTGCGCCGCAGTTCCGGGCACCCGGTCCTCGATCGGGCAGCGCAGGACATCGTGCGCTGGGCGGCGCCGTATGCGCCCTTTCCGCCGGACATCCGCGCCGAGGCGGACATGCTGGTCATCACTCGTACCTGGCAATTTCTGGATGGGCGTGCCCTGGCGGGCGAGTGATCGCACAGGCAACCGGCCCAGGTGGTGGTATGGGGCGCTGTATGGCGCTGTGGACGGGCGATGGGGCGTGATGAAAGACATCGCCCCATATGGCCGGGCTCCAGGCACCACCACCCACTCTGCCTTTTGCAATCAGGCGCGACCGACCCCCCCTGCTAGAATGCGGCCATGGCCGAAACCCTCGATCTGAGCCACCACCTGCTGATCGCCATGCCGGCGCTGGCGGACGACAATTTTCGTCAGACGGTGAGCTATGTCTGTGAACACGGCGAGCAGGGCGCGCTGGGTGTGATCGTCAACCGGCCGCTCGACGTGACGCTCGGCGACCTGCTGGAGCAGGTTGGCCTGAAACCGGCCACCGATGCCATTGCCGGTCAGCCGGTGTACGGCGGTGGCCCGGTGCAGCAAAACGCCTGCCTGATCCTGCACCGTCCGCTCGGGCGCTGGGACTCCACCCTGCCGGTGACCGACCAGATCGGCCTGACCGGCTCCATGGACCTGCTGGCGAGCATCGCCCGCGGCGTCGGCCCTGACGATTTCCTGGTCTGCCTGGGCTATGCCGGCTGGGGCGCCGGGCAGCTCGAACAGGAACTGGCCGACAACGCCTGGCTGACGGCTCCCGGAAGCGCCGAAATGCTGTTCGACTTGCCCGCCGACCAACGCTGGCGGGCCGCGGCGGCTTCGATCGGCGTCGATCTGGCCTTGCTCGCCGGCCGCGCCGGGCACGCGTGAGCGGCCTCGTGCTGGGCTTCGACTACGGCCACAAGCGCATCGGCGTGGCCACCGGCCAGGCGCTGACCGGCACCGCTACGCCGCTGGCCACGCTGCCCAATCCGCAGGCCGCCGGCTGGGCCGATGTCGATGCCCTGCTCGACCACTGGCGACCGACGCAACTGGTGGTTGGCCTGCCGCTGGCGGCCGATGGTACGGATACGCCGGTCAGCCTGGCCGCGCGACAGTTTGCGGCGGCGCTCGGCAAACGCACGGGCACCCCGGTGGCCCTGATCGACGAGCGCCTGTCCTCGCACGAGGCCGAGGCGCGCCTGCTGGCTGATGGCCGGCGGCACGAGGCGGTGCGCCGCGAACGCGACGCCATGGCCGCCGCCATCATCGTGGAGACCTGGCTTGCCGAGCAGCATTAGCGACGCGCAACTGGCCGCGAGCCTGGAGCAGCTGGCCGGCGCCTGCGCCGCGCTGGCGCTGCCCGATCCGCTGCTGGTCGGCATCGAGACCGGCGGCGTGTGGCTGGCGCGCTGGCTGCATGAGCGCCTTGGCGTGAGCGCCCCGCTGGCCAGTCTGGACGCCGGTTTTTACCGCGACGACCTGCGCCTGGGGGGCTCAAGGGCCAGGTCCGCCCCTCGAACCTGCCGCCCAGCGTCGACGGTCGGCAAATCCTGCTGGTCGACGATGTGCTGCACACCGGGCGCACCGTGCAGGCGGCGCTGCGCGAGCTGTTCGACTTCGGTCGCCCGGCCTGCGTGCGTCTGGCGGTGCTGGTCGATCGCGGCGGGCGCGAGCTGCCGGTCTGTGCCGACGCGGTCGGCCTGCGACTGGACGTGCCTCCCGGCCAGCGGCTGCGCCTGAGTGGGCCCGACCCACTGCATATCGACCTGGAGGCAGCGTGAGCGAGCTGTCCGGCCTGGCGCAGCGACTGGGCGCCATCCAGTACGACGCCCAGGGCCGCCTGCGCCATCTGCTGACGCTCGAGGGCCTGCGCCGCGAGACGCTGGAGGAGCTGTTCACGCTGGCCGACTCGCTGGTCGAGGTCGGTGCGCGCAGCGTCAAGAACGTGCCACTGCTGCGCGGCAAGACCGTGGTGCTGTTGTTCTTCGAGGCATCGACCCGCACCCGCACCACCTTCGAGATCGCCGCCAAGCGACTGTCGGCCGATGTGGTGACGCTGGACGTGCCGGCCTCGTCCGCGTCCAAGGGCGAGAGCCTGCTCGACACCATCGCCAACCTGCAGGCCATGCAGACCGACGCCTTCGTGGTGCGCCATGCCGACAGCGGCGCCTCGCATCTGATCGCCCGCCACGTGGCGCCGCAGGTGGCGGTGGTCAATGCCGGCGACGGCTGCCATGCGCACCCGACGCAGGCGCTGCTGGACCTGTACACGATCCGCCAGCGGCGCGGCAACGTGGCCGGCATGAAGGTGGCCATCGTCGGCGACGTGCTGCACTCGCGTGTGGCCCGCTCGCAACTGGCCGGTTTGCACCTGCTGGGCGTCACCGACATCCGCCTGGTCGGCCCGGCCACGCTGGTGCCGCAACGCCTGGCGCAGCTCGGTGCGCGGGTCTGTCACGACCCGCGCGAGGGCTTGGCCGACGTCGACGTGGTGATGATGCTGCGCCTGCAGCGCGAGCGCATGGCCGGCGGCTTCGTGCCGTCCGATCGGGAGTACTTCGAGCTGTATGGGTTGACCGAGAAGGCGCTGGCGGTGGCAAGGCCCGATGCGCTGGTGATGCACCCCGGCCCGATCAACCGCGGTGTCGAGATCGCCTCCGCGGTGGCCGATGGCGGGCGCTCGCTGATCCTGCCGCAGGTGACCAACGGCATCGCCATCCGCATGGCGGTGCTGGCGCAGACCGCCGGCCGGGGAGCGGACGTCGATGTCTGAGATCACGCGCCTGACCTTGCGCGGCGGGCGGCTGATCGACCCGGCCAGCGGCACCGACGCGCAGCTGGACGTGCACATCGAGGGCGGGCGCATCATCGGCCTTGGCGCGGCGCCGGACAGCGCGCGCGGGCAGATCATCGACGTCTCCGGGCATTGGGTGCTGCCCGGGCTGGTGGACCTGTCCGGCCAGGTCGGCAGCCCGGACGCGCTCTCGCGCGGCGAGCTGCTGGCCGCGGCGGCCGGCGGCATCACCCAGCTTGCCGTTGCGCCGCGCGTGGATGCGGGCCTGGACAGCCCGGCCGTCATCGGCCGCCTGCGCGACGGCGCGCGGGCGCTCGGCCTGCTGCGCCTGGCGCCGATCGGCGCGCTGACGGCGGGCCTTTGCGGCGAGCAACTGGCCGAGCTTGGCCTGCTGCGGCGCGCCGGCTGCCGGCTGGTCGGCCAGGGTGGCCAGGCTATCGGCGCACGCGTGCTGCGCCGGGCTTTCGAATATGCGCGCGGGCACGATCTGACGGTGGTGGTCGACGCCGAGGACGCGCAGCTTGCCGCCGGCGGCTGCATGCACGAGGGCGCGGTCAGCGCGCAGCTTGGCCTGACCGGCATTCCGGTGGCCGCCGAGGTGGCGGCGCTGTCGCTGGCCCTGGCGCTGGCCACCACCTGCGACACGCGCATCCATCTGCACGGCCTGTCGAGCGCGGCCGGCGTTGCGCTGCTGCGGGCCGCCAAAAGTGCCGGCCTGCCGGTGACGGCCGACACGCCGATCTGGAACCTGCACCACACGGATATGGACATCGGTGCCTACGACCCGGCCTTTCACCTGCGCCCGCCGCTGCGCGAGGCCGGCGACCGGGCGGCGCTGCGCGAGGCGCTGGCCGACGGCACGCTGGATGCCGTCTGCTCCGACCACCGGCCGTTCGACGGCGAGGCCAAGCGCCAGCCGTTCGCCCGCTGCGCGGCCGGCGTGGCCGGCTTCGAGGCCTTGCTGCCGCTGGTCCTGGCACTCGCTCAGGACGGCGGCTTGCCCCTGCAGCGGGCCTTGGCGGCCGTCACCAGCGGACCGGCGGCGGTGCTCGGCGACGGCGGTCGACTGGCGGTCGGGGCCCTGGCCGACCTGTGCGTGGTCGACCCGGACCGCGCCTGGACGGTGGATGCCACGACCTGGCACAGCGCCGCGCACTGCACGCCGGTGTGGGGCCGAACGCTGCGCGGCCGGGTGCTGCTGACGCTGCTTGGCGGGCAGGTCGTCTATCGTTTGTCGGAACCCGCCGATGGCCGGTGAGGCCGGCGCGCCGGGCAGCATCCTGCTGCAGGACGCCATCGTCGACGCCAACGAGGCGCTGCCGGGCGGCCATTACCTGCTGCGCCTGACGGCGCCGGGCATCGCCGCGCGCGCCCGGCCGGGGCAGTTCGTGCACCTGCGCTGCGGGCCGGACCTGCCGATGCGCCGGCCGCTGTCGATTCTGCGTGCCACCGTGCACAGCGGGCAGATCGAGCTGCTGTACAAGGCGGTCGGCGTCGGCACCCGGCAGCTGGTGACACGCCAGCGTGGTGAGGCGATCAGTGTGCTGGGGCCGATCGGCAAGCCGTTCAGTCCCGACCCGGGCCGGCCGCGGGTGCTCGCCATCGGCGGTGGCGTCGGCATGCCGCCGATGCTGTTCCTGGCGCAGACCCTGCGATCGCCCCAGCCGGTGCCCTGGCAGCCGCTGCTGCTGCTGGGCTCGGAGGTGGCGTTTCCGTTTCAGCCGCGTCCGTCGGCCATGCTGGTGGACGGCATGCCGCAGGGCATCATCGCCGCCCTGCCACTGGCCGAGGACTGGGGCATTCCGAGTCGCCTGGCGTCGGGACAGGGTTTTCCGGGTTGCTACGAGGGCCACGTCACGCAGCTGGCCGACGCCTATCTGGCGACCCTTGGCGCGGATGTGCTGGCGCAGACCCAGATCGCCGCCTGCGGCCCGACGCCCATGCTGCGCGCCGCCGCCGCGGTGGCCGCCCGTTACCGCTTGCCGGCGCAGCTGTGCCTGGAAGAGCATATGGCCTGCGGCGTGGGCGGCTGCGCCGGTTGCGTGGTCGAGCTGGCGACGCCCGATGGATCGGCCATGGCGCGGGTCTGTGTGGACGGACCGGTGTTCGACGCTGCAGCGGTTTACCCCGAGCTTTTCACCGCCAGCGCCTGAGCCCGTCACATACGCCCGGGCTCCGGGCCATCAAGCAACTTCCCACTTCAGGAGAAAACACCATGCCCGGCAAAGACGTCACCCTCAAAACCAGCGACGGCCAGTTTTCCGCTTACCTGGCCACCGCCGCCGGCAAGCCGGCCGGCAGCGTGGTCGTCATCCAGGAGATTTTCGGCGTCAACAGTCACATCCGTTCGGTGTGCGACCGCCTGGCTGCGGCCGGCTTCAACGCCCTGGCGCCGGACCTGTTCCACCGCAGCGAGCCGGGCGTGCAGCTGGGCTACGAGCAGGCCGACTTCGGTCGCGGCTTCGAGCTGATGCAGGCGCTCGACCACCCCCGAGCGCTGGCCGACATCGATGCCTGCCTCGCCGATCTTCGCGCCCACGGCGGCAAGGTGGCGGTGCTCGGCTTCTGCATGGGCGGCCTGCTGGCCTACCGCAGCGCGGCCAACCTGAAGCCGGACGCGGCGGTGGCCTATTACGGCGGCGGCATCGCCAACTTCCTGGGCGAGGCCGGCAACATCCGCTGCCCGATCCAGTTTCACTTCGGCGAGAAGGACCATTTCATACCGATGACGGACGTGGAAAAGCTGCGCGCCGCCACCGCCGTGCTGTCGGAAACGGAAGTGCACGTCTACCCGGCCGATCACGGCTTCAACTGCGACCAGCGCGCCAGTTACGACGCGGCGGCAGCCAGTCTGGCCTGGCAGCGCAGCCTGGATTTCCTGCGCCGGCACCTGGGCTGAATTGTTACGGCCTGTCGCCGAACTGAAACAATGCTGTCGCCCAATACGCGCCTCGATAATCCAGGCGGGCATCCATGCCTATACGCATCCTCATCGTCGAAGACGAGCCGGCCATCTGCGAGATGCTCACTTTCGCGTTGTCCGACAGCGGTTACCGCTGCGACGTGGCCACCGACGTGCGCGCGGCCCGCAGCCTGGTGGCGGACAGCAACCCGGACCTGATCGTGCTGGACTGGATGCTGCCCGGCCAGAGCGGCATCGAGTTCGCACGCGAACTCAAGCGCGACCCGGGCACCCGCGACATCCCGGTCATCATGCTGACCGCCCGCACGCAGGAAGCCGACGTGGTCACCGGCCTGGATGCCGGCGCCGACGACTACATTCCCAAGCCCTTCTCGCCGCGCGAACTGGCCGCTCGCATCAAGGCCGTGCTGCGTCGCGCCTCGCCGCATGCCGCCGGCGAGGAGCTGGCTGTGGACGGATTGCGGCTGGATCCGGTCGACCATCGAGTCGTGTCGGGCGAGGGCGAGCTGAAAATCGGCCCGACCGAGTTTCGGCTGCTGCAGTTCCTGATGGCGCACCCGGACCGGGTATACAGCCGCAGCCAGCTCATCGACCAGGTGTGGGGTCGCAACGTGTACATCGAGGAACGCACCGTGGACGTACACGTGCGCCGCTTGCGCGAGGCGCTCTCGCCAGCCGGCAAGGACCGGCTGATCCAGACCGTGCGCGGGGCTGGCTACCGGCTGTCGGCCAAGGGCTGAACCGGTGATCCGCGGCGCGGTGGCCGAGACTGCCCTCGGCGGCGGGCTGCTGGCCGGTGGTGCGCTGCTGGGCTGGATGGCGGGCGATGCCGGCGCTGGTGCCGGCCTGGGTCTTTTGAGCTACGTCGCCTGGCACGTTCGAAATATCCTGCGCCTGGCGGCCCGCCTGGGCAGCGACGGCGACACACCCGAGTCGGTTGGCCTGTGGGGCGAGCTGTTCGAACGCCTGCACCGGTCACGGCGGGAAGCGACGGCCGCCCAGCGCCGTCTTGCGCAGATCGTGCAGCGCTTCGAGGAATCCAGTGCCGCCCTGCCCGATGCGGCCGTGCTGCTGGGCGAGGATGGCCGCATCGACTGGTGCAACGAGGCCGCGCAGCGCCTGCTGGGCCTGCGTACGCCGCGCGATCTGGGCCAGCGCATTACCAATGTCGTGCGCCATCCGGCCTTTGCCCGGTATTTCAGTGGCGAGGGTGAGCGCGCGGCAGGCGTGGAGTTCCCGGCGCCTCAGGGCGACGACCTGATGCTGCACGCACAGATCGTCAGCTTCGGTCAGGGCCGCCGGCTGCTGGTGGTGCGCGACATCACCCAGGTGCGGCGACTGGAGCAAGTCCGGCGGGACTTCGTCGCCAACGCATCGCACGAGCTGCGTACCCCCCTGACGGTGGTTTATGGCTTTCTGGAGACCCTGACGCGGGACAGTACGGTGCTGCCGGAACGCTGGCGCCGCCCGTTTGATCTGATGACCCAGCAGACGCTGCGCATGCAGCGCATCATCGACGACATGCTGATGCTGGCGCAGCTGGAAGGCGACGGCGGTCGCGGCGCAGACAGCGACGTCAACGTCCCGAACCTGCTTCACCTGATTCGCAGCGAAGCGATCGCGCTCAGTGGCAGCCGACGGCACCGAATCGAGGTCGACGCCGACCCGGGCCTTTGGTTGCGTGGCAACGAATCCGAGCTGCGCAGCGCCTTCTCCAACCTGGTCGGCAACGCCGTGCAGCACACGCCCGACGGCAGCACGATCACCATTCGCTGGCGGCTGCAGGACGACCGACCGGTGCTGGACGTGCAGGACAACGGCGAGGGCATCGCCGCCGAGCACCTGCCACGCTTGTCGGAGCGCTTCTACCGGGTCGACGCCAGCCGCTCACGGGCCAAGGGTGGCACCGGCCTGGGTCTGGCCATCGTCAAGCACGCGCTGGCCCGACACGAGGCCGAGCTGCGCATCCGCAGCCAGATTGGCGCCGGCAGCACCTTCAGCTGCGTGTTCCTGCCCGCCGCGGCGCGGCCAGTACCGGCTTCCGAAGCCGTCATAAACGCCCCCTGCCTGTAACGGTACTGTCACATAGGGCTGTGACACTTGCCCTGCTTTACGGATCGGCCCCGCGCCGGTCGTTCCGGCTGACCGCACGACGGACCAGCCTTGTCAGGAATGACGCCAGCGTCGTTCCGCCTCAAGCAGGGAGATTTCGATATGCGTCTTGTCACTGCACGAACCGCGGGCCTGTGTGGCGGCCTGTTGCTCGCCGCAACCGTCCCGGCCTATGCGGCGGTCGACGGCAAACTGCTCGACATGTTGATGGCCAATGGCTCGATCACCGCCGCCCAGCACGCCGAACTGACTGCCGACCTGGCACGCGAGACGAAAGCCGCCGAGCGCACCGCCAGCAAGCAGGTCAAGTCGGAAGAGATGACCGCGCTGCAGCAGAAGCTCGCCTGGGCCATGAATACCCAGCTCAAGGGCGACGTGCGCGTGCGCTACGAGAACATCCACATCGAGGACGAACTGGATAGCGGCGGTCGCGACAAGGACCGCCAGCGCATTCGCGCGCGCCTGGGTGCCTTCACGCAGGTGAACCCGGAGGTCGAGGCCGGCATCCAGATCGCCTCCGGCGGCGGCAAGGACGCCCGCTCCACCAATCAGGATCTGACCGACTACTTCAACAAGAAGGATTTGTGGCTGGACCTGGCATACATCGACTATCACCCGCTGCAGGTGCCGGGACTGAAGGTGTTCGGCGGCAAGATGAAGCAGCCGTGGGTGAGCATGGGCGACACCATCTGGGACGGCGACATCAACCCCGAGGGCGGCGCCGTCACCTACAAGCGCCTGTTCGGCGGCACGGAGGTGTTCGGCAGCGCCGGCTATTACGTGTTGCAGGACAACATCGATGGCGAGGGTGTGCAGTTCGAGCACGACCTGCGCCTGTACGCGGGCCAGGTCGGTACGCGCTTTTTCCCCGGTGACAGCTTCAAGGTCACCGTGGGCGGCAGCGTATACGCCTACGACGACGATGAGGACAGCGCTGCGCTGCGTGTGAACGGCAATACGACCGACCAGTTCCGCCTGTACGAGGCCTTCGGCCAGGTCGACGTGATCGGCCTGCCGCTGCCGCTGTCGGTGTACGGCCAGTACGTGATGAACGGCGCGGCCCGCGGCCCCGACGACGATCAGGACCAGGCCTGGCTGGTCGGGGTGATGACCCGCCTGTTCGACGTTGGCGTGGACTACAACTACCGCGACGTGCAGCGCAACGGCGTGGTCGGTGCGTTCACCGATTCGGACTTTGCCGCCGGCTACGTCGGCTCGCGTGGCCACAAGCTGAAGCTGAAGTACGACCTCGGCAAGAATTTCTCGATCGGCACTACCTATTTCATGGCCGAGTCCGACGTCGCCAGCCGCTTCACCGACGACGCCAGCGTCAACACCCTGCAGGTGGACGTAGAGGCCAAGTTCTGATCGCCGTTCGTCACGCGCCGGTAATGGCGGCCGCCCATGCTGGGAGGCCGCCACTTTTTCCGATACGCAACTCAAGGAGTACCCCCAATGAAATATTTTCCTGATGCCGTGAAGGTGACCCTGCGTGCCGCCGGCCTGTTGGCCGCGCTGGGTGGTTGGTCGGCCGGCACGGCGCATGCGGCCGGGCTGATCGAGATCGATGGTTCGAGCACCGTCTACCCGGTCACCGAGGCAGTGGCGGAAGAATTCCAGAAAGTGTCCGGCGGCACCAAGGTGACGGTCGGCATCTCCGGCACCGGCGGCGGTTTCAAGCGCTTCTGCCGTGGCGAGACCGACATTTCGGACGCCTCGCGGCCGATCCTGCGCGAGGAGATGATCCTGTGCGCCCAGGCCGGCGTGAAGTATTACGAACTGCCGGTGGCCTATGACGCGCTCACGGTCGTGGTCGGCAAGAACAACGACTTCGTCGACTACCTGACGGTGGAAGAACTCAAGAAGATGTGGGAGCCGGCCGCACAGGGCAAGGTGACCAGCTGGAAGCAGATTCGCGACAGCTTCCCGGACATGCCGCTCAAGCTGGCCGGTCCGGGCGCCGATTCCGGCACTTTCGACTACTTCACCGAAGCGGTCATGGCCAAGGCCAAGTCCTCCCGCGGCGACTACCAGGCCTCCGAGGATGACAACGTGATCGTGCAGTTCGTGTCCCGCGACAAGGGCGCGCTGGGCTACTTCGGCCTCGCCTACTACGAAGAGAACAAGGACAAGCTCAGGGCGGTGCCGATCAAGGCCACGGCGGACGCCGACGCGGTGCTGCCGTCCCTGGCCACGGTCAACAATGGCGCCTATGTGCCGCTGTCCCGGCCGATCTTCATCTACGTGAAGGAAAAGTCAAAGGCCCGGCCGGAGGTGCGCGAGTTCGTCGAGTTCTATCTCAAGAACGGCGCCGAACTGGCCAAGGAGGTCGGTTACGTCGACCTGCCGGCGGCGGCGTATGAGCTGGCGCTGGAAAACTTCCGCAGCGGCAAGCTGGGCACCGGCTTTGGCGGTGCGTCCGAGGTCGGTCTGAAGGTGGAAGACCTGCTCAAGCGCGAAGGCAAGCTGTAAGGCTTGCGAAATCCGCAGCTGCGGGCCGGGGGGTGGTGCGCCGTCCCCCGGCCCGCAGTTGTTGTGTTCAGGTAAAGTTTGCCGCCCCGAAAAGCCGCCATGTCCACCCCGGTCCGAAAAGTGAACACCGCGTTCGCCGACACCCGCCCCGACCGTTTTGCCCACAAGGCGTTGCGCCACTGGGGCGAGCGCCTGATCGAGGGGGTGCTGTTTCTGGCCGCCTTCTCCGCGGTCGCGGTGACGGTTGCCATCGTCGCCATTCTGGTCTACGAGTCGCAGGCCTTCTTTCAGCACGTGTCGCTGAAGGATTTCCTGACCGACACGCAGTGGACCATCATGTTCACCGACAAGCACTTCGGTGTTGCGCCACTGCTGGCGGGCACGCTGACCACCACCGGCGTGGCGCTGCTGCTGGCGGTGCCGGTCGGAACGGTGACGGCGATCTACCTGAGTGAATTTGCCAGTCACCGCGTGCGCGAGACCGTCAAACCGACGCTGGAACTGCTGGCCGGCATTCCCACCGTCGTGTTCGGCTACTTCGCGCTGGTGATGGTGACCCCGGCCCTGCAGTGGTTCATGCCGGAGCTGCCCGGCTTCAACATGCTCGGACCGGGCCTGGTGATCGGCATCATGATCATTCCCTACATCAGTTCGGTGGCCGAGGACGCCATGCGCGCGGTGCCCATGCACATGCGCGAGGGTTCCTACGCGATGGGCGCCACGCGCCTGCAGACCGCCCTGAAGGTGGTGATGCCGGCGGCGACTTCCGGCGTGGTGGCGGCCTATATCCTGGGCATTTCGCGCGCCGTGGGCGAGACCATGGTGGTGGCGGTCGCCGCCGGCCAGCAGCCGAATTTCACCTTCGATCCGCGCGAGTCGGGCGCCACCATCACCGCCTTCATCGTGCAGGTGGCGCTGGGCGACCTGCCGCACGGCAGCCTCGAATACCAGAGCATCTTCGCCGTCGGCCTGGTGCTGGTATTGCTGACGCTGTTCTTCAACGTGCTCGGCCACCTGGTGCGCAAGCGTTTCCGGGAGGCCTACTGATGGCGTACGACGCGCAGGCCGTGCACCGCCTGGTGGCGCGCGGCAAACAGTGGGACAAGGTATTCGTCATTGTCGGTCTGCTGTGCCTGATGGTCGGCGTGCTGACGCTGGCGATGCTGCTGGTCGGATTGATTCAGGACGGCGCCGGCCGGCTGAACTGGCAGTTCTTCAGCCACTTTCCATCGCGACGCGCAGCGCAGGCCGGCATTCTGAGCGCGATTGTCGGCTCCAGCCTGGTCATGCTGGTCACGGCGCTGGCGGCGATTCCGCTGGGCATTGCCGCCGGCGTGTATCTGGAGGAGTACGCCCGGCGCAACTGGGTGACCGAGATCATCGAGGTCAACGTCACCAACCTGGCCGGCGTGCCGTCGATCGTCTACGGCCTGCTGGCGCTGAGCCTGTTCGTGTATGGAATGGGCTTCGGGCAGAGCATCCTGTCGGCCGGCCTGACGCTGGCGCTGCTGATCCTGCCGGTGATCATTGTGTCGACCCGCGAGGCCATCCGCGCCATCCCGGGCACCATCCGCGAGGGCGCATACGCGCTGGGTGCCACGCGCTGGCAGACGGTGCGCGACCACGTGGTGCCGTACTCGACCGGCGGCATTCTGACCGGCGTGATCATCGGCCTGGCGCGCGCCATCGGCGAGACGGCACCGGTCATCACCATCGGCGCGCTGACTTTCATCGCCTTTCTGCCGCCGGCACCGGTGGGTGGCGAGTTCCCGTTCATTTCCTTCGAGTGGCTGCGCTCGCCGTTCACGGTGATGCCGATACAGATGTTCAACTGGATGTCGCGTCCGCAGGCGGCCTTTCAGGAAAACGCCGCCGCCGCCGGTGTGGTGCTGGTGGTCATGACGCTTCTGATGAACGCCGCTGCCATCTGGCTGCGCGTGCGTTACCGCAAACGAATCAAATGGTGAGGGAAAGCGGCATGGATATGTCAGCCGGCGTGATCGGCGCGCAGGCGGCGGGCGCAACGATGCCGCCGCTGAAAGCCGAGGCCCGTGAGCTGGATTTCTTCTACGGCGAGTTGCAGGCGCTCAAGCACGTCAGCATGCCGGTAGCCGCCAACCGCGTGACGGCCCTGATCGGCCCGTCCGGCTGCGGCAAGTCGACTTTCCTGCGCTGCTTCAACCGCATGCACGACCTGTACGACGGCAGTCGCTACAGCGGCCAGATCGTGTTCCAGCCGGACGGTATCGACATCCTGGACCGGTCCGTGGACCCGATCGAGGTGCGCATGCGCATCGGCATGGTGTTCCAGAAGCCCAATCCGTTCCCCAAGTCGATCTTCGAGAACGTGGCTTACGGCCTGCGGGTGCGGGGCGAGCGCAGCCGGCGCGTGATGGCAGAAAAAGTCGAAGTGGCGTTGCGCGACGCCTCGCTTTGGGAGGAAGTCAGCGACCGCCTGGACGACATGGCCTTCAACCTGTCCGGCGGCCAGCAGCAGCGCCTGTGCATTGCCCGCGCGCTGGCCACCGAGCCGGAGCTGATGCTGTTCGACGAGCCGACCTCGGCGCTGGATCCGATCGCGACTGCCAACATCGAGGAGCTGATCCACCGCCTCAAGGACAAGGTCACGATCCTGATCGTGACGCACAACATGCAGCAGGCGGCGCGCGTATCGGACTACACCGCCTTCATGTATCTGGGCGAACTGGTGGAGTTCGGCGACACCAACCTGATCTTCACCAATCCGAAATCGAAGCGGACGGAAGACTACATCACCGGCCGTTACGGCTGAGCGCGGGGGCAAGCCATGACATTGGGCAAGGACGACATCGGCCATCACATCTCGCAGCAGTACAACCAGGAGCTGGAGAACCTGCGCAGCCACGTGCTGCACATGGGCGGCGTGGTTGAGCGGCAGATCGCCGACGCCATCAGCGCGCTGGAAGACGGCGACACGCAGCTGGCCGCTTCGGTGGTCGGCGGCGACCTGCAGGTCAACGCGCTCGAACTGAACCTGGACGAGGAGTGCAGCCGCATCCTGGCGCGCCGCCAGCCGGCCGCGGGTGACCTGCGGCTCATTTTCGCCGTCATCAAGACCGTCACCGACCTGGAGCGCATTGGCGATCAGGCCGAGCGGGTGGCGCGCACGGTGCTGGAACTGGCCAATGTCGAGCCCGGCCGCTCGCGGCCGACCATGCGGCACATGGGCGATCTGGCGCGCCGGCTGCTGAACAAGGCGCTCGATGCCTTCGCCCGCATGGACGTGGCCGCGGCGCTGGAAGTCGAGCGCGAGGATCTGGCGGTCGACAAGGAATACGAGGCCATCCTGCGCCAACTCATGACCTACATGATGGAAGACCCGCGCACCATCACCTGGGCGCTGAACCTGATCTGGGCGGCGCGCGCCCTGGAACGCATCGGCGATCACTCCAAGAACATCGCCGAGTACGTGATCTATCTGGTGCAGGGCAAGGATGTGCGCCACGTCAGCATCGAGGAGCGCGAGCGGCAGGTGCAGGGCGATATGCCCGCACAGCCGCCGACGGTTTGAACCGCTGCCGACGACCGTCGGCAGGCCCGTTGTGGGAGAGATTCCACAGCCCGGCGCATGTGCCGACGACTGATTGGGGTTGGTACACGCGCCCTTATGGGAGCGGCGCCCGCGCCGCGAACTCCGGAATCGTGCATTCGGCCCGACGGCGGGCCTCCCACACCGCAGCTTCAGGATTCTCGGTCATGGCCGCTCCTGCCAAATCGCGCGTCAGCCAGCCCGATAGGCGTCCTTGAGCTCGGCGTAGTGCGCCGCCGAGTGCACGAAAAACTCCAGCTCCTCGGGTCGCAGCTCGCGCACCGGCTTGGCCGGCCGGCCGGCCCATAGCCAGCCGCCGTACAGCTCCTTGCCGGGTGATACCAGCGAGCCGGCCGCCAACAACACGCCGCTGCGCAGCAGCGCGCCGTCCATCACCAGCGAGCCCATGCCGACCAGGCAGCGGTTCTCGATGGTGCAGCCGTGCAGGATGACCTGGTGGCCGATGGTCACATCGGCGCCGACGGTCAGCGGATCGCCGGCCGGCTTGTCCGGCGTCGGCTGGTTCACGTGCAGCACCGAGCCGTCCTGGATGTTGGTGCGCGCGCCGATGCGGATGCGGTTCACATCCCCGCGCAGCACGGAAAACGGCCACACGGACACGTCGTCGTCCAGTTCCACGTTGCCAATCGCCAATGCCGCCGGGTCCACCCAGGCGCGCGCGCCAAGGCGCGGCATATGTCCGCCGAAACTGCGCAGGTTCATGCTTACCTCATCAGCACCAGCTCTTCGCTGGCGGTCGGGTGAATGGCCACGGTGTCATCCAGATCGCGCTTGCGGGCACCCATTTTGACCGCCACGGCAAAGCCCTGCGTCATCTCGTCCGCACCGCGCCCGACCACGTGCACGCCGACTACCCGTTCGTCGGGGGCCACGCACACCAGCTTGGCGACGGTCTGCGGCCGGTGGCTGCCCAGCGCGTAGTACATGTCGGTGAAGCGTGTGGTGTAGACGCGCACCGCCTCGCCGTGCGCGGCGCGGGCCTGGGCTTCCGTCAGTCCAACACTGCCGACCGGCGGGTGGGCGAAGACCACCGACGGGATGTTGTCGTAATCGAGCCGGCGTTCGCTCTGGCCATCGAACAGACGATCCGCCAGCCGCCGCCCGGCGGCGATCGCCACCGGCGTCAGCGGCGCCCGGCCGGTGATGTCGCCCACCGCGTGGATGCCGGGCACCGTGGTGTCCTGGAAGGCATCGACCGGGATGTGGCCGTCCGCGTCCACGCCTACGCCGGCCAGTTCCAGGGCCAGCTCGTCGCTGCACGGCGCGCGGCCGACCGCCCACAGGACGCAGTCGTAACCGGCCAGCGACCGCCCGTCAGCTGCCAGCACGGCCAGCCCATCGTCGCGGCGCTCGACGCCGGCCGGTACGAAACCCCGCTGCAGGGCGATGCCGGCGGCCTCCAGGTGCCCGGTGACGGCTTCCTGCACCAGCGTGTCGAAGCTGCGCAGCACCGTCTGCCCGCGGATGGCGAGCGCCACCTCGCTGCCCAGCGCCCGCAGCACGCCGGCCAGCTCCACCGCGATGTAGCCGGCGCCGATCACCACCACCCGGCGCGGCTGCTCGGTGAGCGCGAAAAAGCCGTCGCTGTCGATGCCCAGCTGCGCCCCGGGCAGGTCCGGCACCAGCGGCCGGCCGCCGGCGGCGATCAGGATGTGGCGGGCGCGCCAAGTGTCGCCGTTCACGGTCACGGCATCCGGGCCGGCAAACCGGGCGTGGCCGCGCAGCAGCGTGACCCTGGAGCCGTCGAGCAGGTCCTTGTAGATGCCGTTCAGACGCGCCACGTAGGCGTTACGGGCCTGTACCAGCCGGGGCCAGTCCAGGCGCACGCCGTCCACTTGAAAGCCGTAGTCGGCGGCCAGGTGCAGCGCCTCGGCGATGCCCGCGGCGCTCCACATGACCTTTTTGGGCACGCAGCCGACGTTGACGCAGGTGCCGCCCAGGCGGGCGGCTTCCACCACCGCCACGCGGGCGCCGTACTGCGCCGCCCGCCGTGCGGACGCGATGCCGCCGCTGCCGCCGCCGATCACCAGATAGTCGAAGGTTTCGCTCGGCACGTCATTGCACCCCTGCATTGCCGGCAAGGTGCGGCAACAGTTCATGAAAATAACCGGCCGCCGCCAGCAGGCGGCTGCCCGGCCAGCAGAACATCTCGCCGTCGACCGGCAGGATGCGCGCCTGCGGCAACACGTCCGCCAGTTCCTGCGCATGCGCCGGTTTGAACGGATACGGCTCCGACGACAGCAGCACCACGTCCGGCGCGGCGGTGGCCAGGTCGGCGGCCGTCACTTCCGGGTAACGCGGGCGGCCCGCGAACACGTTGGCAAGACCCAGGCGCCGCAGCACATCGTCGATGAAGCTGCCGCCACCGGCAGCCATCCACGGCCGGCGCCAGATCAGGTACGCGCAGCGCAGGCCGTCCAGCCGCGGCAGCTCACTGAAAGCCGCCTCGACGTCGGCCGCGATACGCGCGGCGGCGGCTTCGGCGCCCAGTGCAAAGCCCACCGCGCGGGCCATGGCCAGCGCCTGCGCCACGGTGTTGGCTTCGGTCACGTACACTGGCGCAAAGGCGGCGATGGCGGCCACGTCCTGGGCGCGGTTCTCCTCGCGGTTGGCCAGCACCAGATCCGGGGTGAGCGCCCGAATGCGCTCGATATCTGGCGTTTTGGTGCCGCCGACGCTGCGCCGACTGGCGCGCGCCTGCGCCGGATGCACGCAGAACTTTGTTACCCCGACCACCCGCTCGCCGGCGCCCAGATCGAACAGCAGCTCGGTCTGCGAGGGCACCAGCGAGACGATGCGCTGCGGCGGGCCGGCCAGCAGCAGTTCGTTGCCGAGCCCGTCGCGCACGCGCCGCGGCCAGGGCCGTGGCGCCCCGTCGGCCAGCCGGCGCGCGGCCTGCAGGAGGATGCCGATCCGTTCGCCACTGCCGGCGCCGGGCCAGGCGGCGATGTCGTCCAGGCGCCGGCCGCAGCCGCTGCATGCATCGGCCGCCACCTGACAGGCATCGATGCAGGCGCTGGCAACCTCAGGCGGCGTCATGGGTCTGCTCCAGCACGGTCAGGAATTCGCCCAGGATCATGCCGGTGGCGCCCCAGATGCGCGTGCCCGGCAGCGCGAAATAGGGCACGCGCACGCGGCCCAGCGACTCGAAGCGCACCACCTCGAAGCCGCGGTAACGTGGGTTCAGCAGGCGCTCGAGCGGGGTTTCGATGACTGCCGCCACCTCGCGCGCGCAGGGCACGAAATCCGGCCGCGCCGCCGCGCTGGCCACGAACGGATAGACCAGATGATTGCTGGCCCGCACGTACAGCGGCGAGAGCGCGCCCAGCAGATCGAGCGCGGCCGGGTCGACGCCCAGTTCCTCCTGGGTTTCGCGCAGCGCCGTGTGCGCCAGCGCCTCGTCGCCCTCGCGCCGACCGCCCGGCAGGGCAACCTGGCCGCTGTGCGGGCCGTCGTAGTCGGGACGGCGGATCAGCGCCAGCGCCGGGTGGCCGCCCGCACCTGGGTACAGCAGCAGCAGCACGGCGGCCTCGCGGTGATCCTGCGGGATGGCCAGCCAGCGCTCATCCATACTGCCGAAGTAGGGTGCCGGTGCCATGCGTGCCTGACCGCTGCGCCCCGGCAGCGGCCCGCTCAACGCGGCGAGCAGCCGTTCCCGCAGCGACGGTGGGGACAGTGAACTGAGGCTGATCATGGCCTGAATGCAAGAAAAAGAGGCACCTTACCCCTGCTACGGGGTGCCCTGTCAACGCGGCGGCGATGCGTTTGCCGATGTCGTGGGCAGGGCGTAGATTGAAAACCGGCGCGTGCCTTGTGGATGGGGAAACCGCGGCGCCGCCCTGTCGAAGTCATTCCAAGGAGAACTCCATGCGTTTACCGCTTCAGATCACCGCCCGCGATATCGAGCTGACCGAGGCCATCGAAACGGCCGTGCGCAAGAAGGCCGAAAAACTCGACCAGTTCAGCGACCGGATCATGGCCTGCCGGGTGGTGATCGAATGCCCACACAAGCACCACCACAAGGGCGTGCTGTACAACGTGCACATCGACCTGACCGTGCCGGGCGCAGAACTGGTGGTCAAGCGCGAGCCGAACGAGGACCTGTACGTCGCGCTGCGCGACGCTTTCGACGCCGCCGCGCGGCAGCTGCGCGAGCATATGGACCGCACGCAGGACCACCACGGCCCCAACGGCGCTGCGGTGGCCGAAGGCTAAAGGCCGGCGTCTACCGCTTTTGGCGGGCGCGCCGGGCAACCCGGACTGATGCAGCGATTCCTCAGGCGCCGCGCAAGGCGGCGATGACCGGCGCTGTGGCGGGGCGCACACCCCGCCACAGCCAGAAGGCTTCCGCCGCCTGCTCAACCAGCATGCCGAGGCCGTCGTGGCAGGCACCTGCCCCGGCCTGCCGGGCGAGCGCCAGAAACGGCCCGGCGGCGGGGCCGTAAACAAGGTCGTAGGCCACCGTTTCCGGGCTGAACACGGCCACAGGCAAATCGGGCGCCCGACCGCCAAGACCGGCGGCGGTGGCGTTCAGTACCAGATCGAAACCGCTGCCGGGCGCCTGCAGGGGCGCGGCGCGGACCGGCCCGTGGGCGGCGAAGCGTCGTGCAAGGTCGCCGGCCCGCTGCGGCGTGCGGTTCACGATCACCAGCTGCGCGATGCCCGCGGCCAGCAGCGGACCGACGATGCCGGCCGCAGCACCGCCGGCACCGACCAGCAGCACGCGCCGGCCGGCGAGCACGAGACCGAGGTTCTGCGTCAGGTCGCGCAGCAGTCCGATGCCGTCGGTGTTGAAGCCGGCCAGGCGCCCGCCCGGCTCGACCCGCAGCGTGTTGACCGCCTGCGCCTGCCCGGCCAATGCATCGCAGCGGTCCGCCAGACGATAGGCCTCGTCCTTGAACGGCACCGTGACGTTGCAGCCCCGCCCGCCCTGCTCGATGAAGTCCCGCAGCGCCTCGGCGAAGCCATCCGGAGGCGCGTCGATCGCCTCGTAGCTGAGGCTCTGCCCGGTCTGGGCGGCAAACGCGGCGTGAATCTGCGGCGATTTGCTGTGGCCGACCGGGTGGCCGAACACGGCGTAGCGGTCCATGTCAGCCCTGCAGGTAGCCGGCGGCGTCGAGGGCGAAGTAGCTCAGGATGCCGTCGGCGCCGGCGCGCCGGCAGGCCAGCAGCGTCTCCAGCACCACCGCGCGCTCGTCCAGCCAGCCGTTCTGCGCGGCGGCCTTGAGCATGGCGTACTCGCCGCTGACCTGATAGACGAAGGTAGGCACGCCGAAGCGCTCCTTCACCCGCCGCACGATGTCCAGGTACGGCAGGCCGGGCTTGATCATCACCATGTCGGCGCCTTCGGCCAGATCCTGCGCCACCTCGTGCAGGGCCTCGTCGCTGTTGCCGCAGTCCATCTGGTAGCTGTGCTTGCCGGCGCCGCCCAGATTGGTCGCCGAACCGACCGCATCCCGGAACGGCCCGTAGAAGGCCGACGCGTACTTGGCCGAGTAGGCGAGGATGGCGGTGTTGACCAGCCCCTCGCGCTCCAGCGCCTTGCGGATGGCGCCGATGCGCCCGTCCATCATGTCGGATGGCGCCACCACGTCGGCCCCGGCGCGGGCCTGGCACACCGCCTGGCGCACCAGAGCCGCGACGGTGAGGTCGTTTTGCACGTAACCGTCGGCGTCGATCAGGCCGTCCTGGCCGTGCGAGGTGTACGGATCGAGCGCCACGTCGGTGATGACGCCAAGCTGCGGCAGGGCGGACTTGAGCGCCTGCACGGCGCGCGGCACCAGGCCGTCCGGGTTCCAGGCTTCGGCTGCGTCGGCGGACTTGCGGACCGGATCGATGACCGGAAACAGCGCCAGCGCCGGAATTCCCAGATCGACTGCCGCGCGGGCATGCTCGACCAGCAGGTCGATGCTGCGCCGCTCCACGCCCGGCATGGACACCACCGGCTCGCGCCGCCCCCTGCCGTCCAGCACGAACACCGGGTAGATGAGATCGGCCGGCGCCAGGCGCGCCTCGCGCACCAGTTCGCGCAAAAAGCCATGGCGGCGCAGGCGGCGCAGGCGGGTCGCGGGGTAATTGCGCTCGCTCACGTGCGGATCAGGCAAGGCCGTCGACGATGGCGCGCAGCGCCGCAAAGATGGCTTCCACCGGCTGCTCGCCGGGCACGCTGTGCAGCAGGCCGCGCTCGCGGTAATAGCCGATCAAGGGCGCCGTTTCGGCCTCGTAGGTGGCCAGGCGCTGCGCGACGGTGGTCTCGTTGTCGTCGCTGCGCTGAAAGGTTTCCCCGTCGCACAGATCGCACACGCCCTCGGTCGCCGACGGGGCGGTGTAGACGTTGTAGATGGCGCCGCAGTCGCGGCAGGTACGCCGGCCGGCGATGCGCCGTTTCAGCTCCTCGGCGCTGACGTCGATCAGGATGGCCGCCTGCAGCGGCAGGCCCAACCGGTTGAGCAGCGCGCCGAGCGCCTCGGCCTGCGCCAGGTTGCGCGGAAATCCATCCAGGATGAAGTCGCGCAGACCCTGCGGCCCGTCCAGCCGTTCCTCGATCAGGCCCAGCACGATGTCGTCCGACACCAGTTTGCCCGCGTCCATGGCGGCCTTGGCGCGCAGACCAACCGGGCTGGCGGCCTTGACGGCCGCGCGCAGCAGGTCGCCGGTGGACAGTTGCGGCACGCCATAGGTCTGCACCAGTTGCTTGGCCTGGGTGCCTTTGCCGGACCCGGGGGCGCCGAGCATCACGACTCGCATGAGAAATCCTTTAAGACGCAGTGAAGGGAGGCACACACCGCCGCATCGGGCGGGATATGGACATCAAGCCGGGGAAAGCTAAGGTATCGGTCGGCGCGACGTCAAACGCGCGCCGGTGCGGCGGGGGCTTGAGGCTATAATCCGGCGCCTTTTGTGCACAGTGCCTGCCGCGGCGGGCCTGCCTGGACCTTGATACATCATAAAGGGGGGAAGTTCATGACCATCGACCTCGCTCTGTGGCTCGCGATTGCAGCGGGCGCAGTGGCCATCGTCTACGGCCTGCTGGCCGTGCGCTGGATCGTCGCGCAGCCGGCCGGCAATGCGCGCATGCAGGAAATCGCCGCCGCCATCCAGGCCGGTGCGCAGGCTTACCTGAACCGCCAGTACACGACCATCGCGGTGGTCGGCGTGGTGCTGTTCGCGGTGCTGGGCCTGGCCCTGGATTGGCCGACCGCGGGCGGCTTCGCGGTCGGTGCGGTGCTGTCCGGCCTGACCGGCTACATCGGCATGAACGTATCGGTGCGCGCCAATGTGCGCACGGCGCACGCCGCCAGCATCGGCCTCAATCCGGCGCTGCAGGTGGCGTTTCGCGGCGGCGCCATCACCGGCATGCTGGTGGTCGGCCTGGGCCTGCTGGGCGTGGCCGGCTACTACCTGGCGATGCTGCAGGTGACGGACGCGGACCACGCGCTGCATTCGCTGGTGGGCCTGGCCTTTGGTGGCTCGCTGATTTCGATTTTTGCCCGGCTGGGCGGCGGCATCTTCACCAAGGGCGCGGACGTGGGCGCCGACCTGGTGGGCAAGGTCGAGGCCGGCATCCCCGAGGATGATCCGCGCAACCCGGCGGTGATCGCCGACAACGTCGGCGACAACGTCGGCGACTGTGCCGGCATGGCGGCGGATCTGTTCGAGACCTACGCCGTGACGCTGGTGGCGACCATGCTGCTGGCCGGCCTGACCATGCAGGCGCTTGGCATCAACGCCGTCCTGTACCCGCTGCTGCTGGGCGCCGTTTCCATCGTCGCCTCGGTCGCCGGCACGTTCTTCGTCAAGGTCAGCGACGGCGGCAAGATCATGAACGCGCTGTACCGGGGCGTGGCCGTGTCGGGCGTGCTCGCTGCCGTGGCGTTTTATCCGATTTCCACCGCGCTACTGGGCGAGCAGGCGATGAGTCTTTACTACTGCTCCCTGATCGGTCTGGCGCTGACCGCCGCCATGGTGGTCATCACCGAGTACTACACGGCGACCGAGTACGGGCCGGTGCGCGGTATCGCCGCGGCCTCGCAGACCGGCCATGGCACCAACGTCATTGCCGGTCTTGCGGTGTCCATGCGCTCGACGGCACTGCCAGTGCTGGCCGTGTGCGTCGCCATTGGCGCCTCGTATCAGCTGGGCGGCCTGTACGGCATCGCCATCGCCGCCACCGCCATGCTGTCGATGACCGGCATGATCGTGGCGCTGGACGCCTACGGCCCGATCACCGACAACGGTGGCGGCATCGCCGAGATGGCTGGTCTGCCCGGCAACGTGCGCACCATCACCGACGCGCTGGACGCCGTCGGCAACACCACCAAGGCGGTGACCAAGGGTTACGCCATCGGCTCGGCCGGCCTGGCGGCGCTGGTGCTGTTTGCCGACTACACGGCCAACCTCGACGCGATCGGCAAGCTGCAGGTGTTCAGCCTGTCGGATCCGGCAGTCATCATCGGCCTGTTCATCGGCGGCCTGGTGCCGTATCTGTTCGGCGCCATGGCGATGGAAGCGGTCGGCCGCGCGGCCGGTTCGGTGGTGGTGGAAGTGCGCCGCCAGTTCAAGGAAATCCCCGGCATCATGGAGGGCACGGCCAAGCCGGACTACTCCAGGGCCGTGGACATGCTGACCAAGGCCGCCATCAAGGAAATGATCGTGCCCTCGCTGCTGCCGATCCTGGTGCCGGTGCTGGTCGGCTTTGGCATGAACTACCTGATGGGGCCCGGTGCCGGCGTGAAGGCGCTGGGCGGTTTGCTGATCGGCACCATCGTGACCGGTCTTTTCGTGGCCATCTCGATGTGCACCGGCGGCGGCGCCTGGGACAATGCCAAGAAGTACGTCGAGGAAGGCCACTACGGCGGCAAGGGTTCGGAAACCCACAAGGCGGCCGTCACCGGCGACACCGTGGGCGATCCCTACAAGGACACCGCCGGTCCGGCCATCAACCCGCTGATCAAGATCATCAATATCGTGGCCCTGCTGCTGGTGCCGTTGCTTTAGGCCAACAGCCAGGGTGTCTTGACGCGCCCTCGCCCCTCCATAGGGGGCGAGGGCGTTTTCGTTTCATACGGCCGGACGCAGCACCGTAACCGCCGTGCCAGTATCCTTGCGCCCCCTTCGATGTCCCCCGCTACCTGCAAGGAGTACGCAATGGGCCTGGATCTGGTCCCCGCCGGCGGCGATTTGCCGCACAACATCAACGTCATCATCGAAATCCCCAAGGATTCCGAGCCGGTCAAGTACGAGGTCGACAAGGCTTCCGGCGCGATCTTCGTGGACCGCATCCTGTCCACGCCCATGCGCTACCCGTGTAACTACGGCTACATCCCGCACACCGTGTGCGGCGACGGCGATCCGGCGGACGTGCTGGTGATCCTGCCGCTGACGCTGATTCCAGGCTCCGTGATCCGCTGCCGGCCGGTGGGCGTGCTGCGCATGACCGACGAGGCTGGCGCGGACGAGAAGATTCTGGCGGTGCCCGACGACAAGGTGTTTGCCGGCTACTCGCACATTCACGACATCGCCCAGGTTTCGCCGCACTGGCTCGAGCGCATCGGCCATTTCTTCGAGCACTACAAGGACCTGGAGAAAGGCAAGTGGGTGAAGCTGGACGGCTGGGACGACGCGGCGGCGGCAAAGACCCTCATCACCGAGGCCCTGCAGCGTTACACGAACACCCCCGGCCACGCCTGAGCTGATTGGCCCGGGCGCGTCAACCCCCGGCCGGCGTATTGCGCGCCACCCAGCGACTGCCGCCATCAGCCAGGGATTCCTTCTTCCAGAACGGCGCCCGGTGCTTGAGCTCCTCGATCAGGTAGCGACAAGCGGTAAACGCCGCCTCGCGGTGCGCCGACCAGGCGGCGGTCAGCACGATGGCATCGCCAGGCTCGATCGGCCCCACGCGATGCACGATCAGCACATCGTTCAGCAACCAGCGCGTCCGGGCTTCGTCCGCGATGCCGGCCAGCGCCCGCTCGGTCATGCCCGGATAGTGTTCGAGCGTCATGGTGCGCACGCTGTCGCCGTCGTTGAAATCGCGCATCGTGCCGACGAACACCGCGCAGGCGCCGCTGCCCGCACCGCTGTGGGCCGCCTGCCGGGCGGCCAGGCGCGCCCACGGATCGAATGCTCCTGCGACCAGCTCGACACTCACCTCAGCCTCCGGTGACCGGCGGGAAAAACGCCACTTCGTCGCCGTCGCGCACCGCCGCATCCGGGGCGGCGTAATCGTGATTGACCGCGCACAGGATGCCGGCCGGCAAGGCCTGGGTGCCCGTCACCGCGCACCATACGTCCGCAATCCGGGCGCCGGCCGGCAGGGCGATGTCGGCGCCGTCGCGGCCGAGCGCCTCGCGCAGACTGGCAAAAAAGCGCACTTGGATGGTCATGGTCGAAACGTCCGGGGCAGGGCACACCATAATAGCGACCCGCTTACCGATCGCGTTCGTCCTGTCATGAGCAAAGCCAGCGATACCGCGCGCAGCCTGCGCGTGGCGGTCCTCACCTACTCCAACCGCCGCACTCGCGCGGATGACAGCACCGGCGACCTGATCCGCGCGCAGCTGCTCGCTGCCGGTCACCGCATCGGCGCATCCGCCATCCGCCACGGCGACGCGCCGCTCATGCGCGAATTCCTGCACGGCTGGCTTGCCGATCCGGCCATCGACGTGGTGATTTCAAACGGCGGCACCGGCATCACCGACTGCATGCCGGAGGCCGCGGCACCGCTGATCGGGCACGACATCCCCGGTTTCGCCGCGCTGTTTCAGGTGCTGTCGCTGCAGGAGATCGGCAGCTCCGGCATGTTGTCGCGCGCCAGCGCCGGACTGGCCGGCGGCAAGCTGCTGTTCCTGCTGCCGGGTTCGGAAAACGGCAGCCGGCTGGCGATGCAGCGCTTGGTCATCCCGCAGCTGGACAGCACCACGCGCCCGTGCAGCCTGGCAGGGTTGCTCGTCGATGAGTGAGCTCACGCACTTCAACCGGCGCGGAGAGGCGCACATGGTCGACGTCGGCGACAAGCCGGTCACACAGCGCGAGGCAGTGGCCGGCGGGCGCATCCTGATGCAGGCGGACACGCTGGCGCGGATTCGGGCCGGCGATCACAGGAAAGGCGACGTGCTGGGCATCGCCCGCGTCGCCGGCATCATGGCCGCCAAGCGCACCGCCGAACTGATTCCGCTGTGCCATCCGCTGTCGCTGACCGCCGTCAGCATCGACTTCGAGCTGCAGGACACGCCGCCGGCGGTGATATGCCGCGCAAAGGTGCGCACCGGCGGGCAGACCGGCGTCGAGATGGAGGCACTCATGGCGGTGCAGATCGCGCTGCTGACGATCTACGACATGTGCAAGGCGGTCGACCGGGGCATGACCCTGACCGACATCGGCCTGATCGAGAAGCACGGCGGCAAGTCCGGGGTCTGGCGCCGGGTGGAATCGGCGGGGGAATAAGGCCGAGGGCGTCTCAACCCAGCAGCAGTTCCAGCAGCGCCTTTTGCGCGTGCAGGCGGTTTTCCGCCTCGTCCCAGACCACGCTTTGCGGCCCGTCGATCACGTCGGCGCTGACCTCCTCGCCGCGGTGTGCCGGCAGGCAGTGCATGAAGATCGCTCCCGGCGCCGCCTGCGCCAGCAGCGGCGCATTCACCTGGAAGCCCGCGAATGCCTGCACACGCGCGGCGGCCTCGTCTTCCTGGCCCATGCTGGCCCACACGTCGGTGATGACGGCGTCGGCGCCGGCCACGGCTGCGGGCGGGTCGTCCAGCACCTGTACGCAGTCGGTGTAGGCGGCCTGAAGTGCGGCCTCCGGCTGGTAGCCGGCCGGTGCCGCAACGCGCAGGTTGAAACCGAACAGCCGGGCCGCTTCCATCCACGACTGGCAAACGTTGTTGCCATCGCCCACGAAGGCCGCGCTGCGACCGCGGACGTCGCCGTGGCGTTCGATCCAGGTCAGGATGTCGGCCAGCAGCTGGCAGGGGTGAAAACGGTCCGTCAGCGCGTTGATGACCGGCACCGCCGAGTGGGCGGCGAACAGCTCCAGGCGCTCGTGGCTGAAGGTGCGCACCACCAGCACGTCCACCATCCGCGACAGCACGCGGGCCGAGTCTTCGACCGTCTCGCCGCGACCGAGCTGGATGTCGCGAGGCGACAGGAACATGGTGTGCCCGCCAAGGTGCGTCCAGGCGGCCTCGAACGAGGCCCGGGTGCGGGTCGAGGACTTCTCGAACAGCATCGCCAGCACCTTGCCGGCGTAGGGCGTGGCGCGCTCGCCGCGGCGGTGGGCAGCCTTCAGCTCGGCGGCACGGGCCATCAGCGTGGCCAGCTCGGCCGGCGTCAGATCGGTCAGGGTCAGGAAATGCCGTGCGGCCATGACGAAGCTTCTCAATTCTCAGCACAGAACTCGACGATCAGCGGGCACAGGGTGTCCAGCAGCAGCTCAGCCTCGTCGTCGCTCATCACCAGCGGCGGCAGCAGGCGCACCACCCGCTCGGCGGTGACATTGATCAGCAGGTGTTTTTCGAGCGCCTGTCGCACCAGTGCGGCGCATGGTCGGTCGAGCTCGATGCCGATCAGCAGCCCCAGGCCGCGCACCTCGACCACCCCGGGACAAGCGGCCAGCCGCTCGCGCAGTGCCTGAAGCAAATACGCGCCCAACTGCGCAGCGCGCTGGGCAAGCCCGTCGCGTTCGATGATGTCCAGCGTGGTCAGCGCTGCCCGGCAGGCCAGCGGGTTGCCGCCGAAGGTGCTGCCGTGATTGCCCGCCTGCAGCACGTCGGCGGCCTTGCCGCCGGCCAGGCAGGCACCGATCGGCACGCCATTGCCCAGGCCCTTGGCCAAGGTCATCACATCCGGCCGGATGCCGGTGTGCTGAAAGGCGAACCAGCGGCCGCTGCGCGCCATGCCGGTCTGGATTTCGTCCAGCATCAGCAGCCAGTCATGCTGATCGCACAGGGCGCGCACGCCGGCCAGATAGTCGGCCGACGGCAGACGGATGCCGCCTTCGCCCTGCACCGGTTCGAGCAGTACTGCCACCACATCGCGCTGGTGCTCGGCCACCCGGCGCAGCGCGTCCAGATCGTCATACGGCACGCGGGTGAAACCCTGCACCAGCGGCTCGAAGCCGGCCTGCACCTTGCGGCTGCCGGTGGCGCTCAGCGTGGCCAGCGTGCGGCCGTGGAAACTGCCGTCGGCCACCACGACCGTCGGCACGGCTACGCCGCGTGCGTGCCCATATTTGCGGGCGATCTTGATCGCCGCTTCGTTGGCCTCGGCGCCGGAATTGCAAAAGAATGCCTGCTGCATTCCGGACAGCGCGGTCAGGCGCTCGGCCAGTCGTGCCTGAAGCGGCACCTGGTAGAGGTTTGAGGTATGCACCAAAGTGGCGGCCTGCTCGGCGATGGCCCGCGCCACTTCCGGATGGGCGTGCCCGAGTCCACACACCGCAATGCCGGACAGGGCGTCCAGATAGCGCTCGCCGTGCGTGTCCCACAACCAGACGCCGGCGCCGCGGTCGAACGCCACCGGCTGGCGAGCATAGGTGGCCATCAGGGCCGCATCCTGGCCAGACATTTCACTACCCCAGAAAGCAAAAACAGCCGACAAAGCGGCTGTCTTGAGAAACCAAAAGTCTAGCACCATATTTTCCTTGACAAGGCTTTCAAACGCTGTGTTGACAAGGCGCAGGCGCGACTTCAGCATTGCGTCGAGGCCCATTTTCGAAACGTGCTGCCGTGTCGGCGGCGCAGCCGGGGCGATAACAGCGTGGCGGCGCCATCCGCTGCAATACGTGGCAGTGATTTCGAATGAGTAACGGGGAACGACGCGGCAACGACGGCGCACTCGACGTCCGCGAAGCCAAGCCCAAAGTGGCCCAGCCACCGCTGTACACGGTGGTGTTGCTCAACGACGACTACACGCCGATGGAGTTTGTGGTGCACGTGCTGGAGCGCTTCTTCGGCCTGGACCGCGAGCGCGCCACGCAGGTCATGCTGCACGTCCACACCCGCGGCAAGGGCGTCTGTGGCGTCTATACACGCGAGATTGCGGAGACCAAAGTGGCACAGGTTGTGCAGTACTCACGCGAGAACGAACATCCCCTGCAATGCGATATGGAAGTAGCCTGACATGCTCAGTCACGAACTCGAATTCACCCTGAACCAGGCCTTTCGACAGGCCCGCGAGAAGCGTCAGGAATTCATGACCGTCGAGCATTTGCTGCAAATGTTGCTCGACAGCCCCTCGGCGGCGTCGGTGCTGCGCGCCTGCGGCGGTGACATCGACCGCCTGCGACGGGAACTTGGCGCGTTCATCGACAAGAACACGCCGCTGCTGCCGGAAGGCGACGAACGCGACGTGCAGCCGACCATCGGCTTCCAGCGCGTGCTGCAACGCTCGATGTTTCACGTGCAGGCCTCGGGCAAGCGCGAGGTGACCGGCGCCAACGTGCTGGTGGCGATTTTCAGCGAGAAGGAGTCGCATGCCGTGTTCCTGCTGGGCAAGCAGGGCATCAGCCGGCTGGACGTGGTCAATTACATTGCACACGGCATATCCAAAGTGAACGAAGGCGAAGAAAACGAGTCCCCTGCCAGCCCGGAAGACGAAGCGCAGGGCGATGGGGGCGCCAAGTCGGCGCTGGACAAGTTCGCGGTCAACCTGAACGAGCAGGCGCGTCAGGGCCGTATCGACCCGCTGATCGGCCGTGCCGACGAGATCGAGCGGACCATGAAGATCCTGTGCCGGCGGCGCAAGAACAACCCGCTGTTCGTGGGTGAGGCCGGCGTCGGCAAGACCGCGCTGGCCGAGGGACTGGCCAAGCGCATCGTGGACCATGAGGTGCCGGATGCGCTCGCCGAGTGCACCGTGTATTCGTTGGACATGGGCGCCCTGCTGGCCGGCACCAAGTACCGCGGCGATTTCGAGAAGCGTCTGAAAACCGTGCTCAAGGATCTGTCGAAGGACCCGGGCTCGATCCTGTTCATCGACGAGATCCACACCATCATCGGTGCCGGCGCGGCCTCCGGTGGCGTGATGGATGCATCCAACCTGATCAAGCCGGTGCTGGCGTCCGGCGAGCTCAAGTGCATCGGTTCGACCACCTATCAGGAATACCGCGGCATCTTCGAGAAGGACCGGGCGCTGTCCAGGCGCTTCCAGAAAATCGACGTCGGCGAGCCGAGCGTGCCCGAGACGGTGCAGATCCTGCGCGGCCTGCGCACGCAGTACGAGCAGCATCACAACGTGCGTTACACCAACGCGGCGTTGTCGGCGGCGGCCGAGTTGTCCGCGCGGTACATCAACGAGCGCTTCCTGCCGGACAAGGCCATCGACGTCATCGACGAGGCTGGCGCCGCGCAGCGGGTGCTGCCGCCGAGCAAGCGCAAGAAAGTCATCGGCGTCGGCGATGTCGAGCAGGTGGTGGCGCGCATCGCCCGCATTCCGCCCAAGCAGGTGTCCAGCACCGACATGGAGAAGCTGCGCACGCTGGACCGAAACCTGAAGATGACCGTCTTCGGCCAAGACGAGGCAATCGATACCCTGACTGCCGCCATCAAGATGGCGCGGTCAGGTCTTGGCCCGCAGACGCGGCCGATCGGCTCATTCCTGTTCGCCGGCCCGACCGGCGTTGGCAAGACCGAACTGAGCCGTCAACTGGCGCTGGCGCTGGGCATCGAGCTGATCCGCTTCGACATGTCCGAGTACATGGAGCGACACACCGTGTCACGCCTGATCGGCGCGCCGCCGGGCTACGTCGGTTTCGACCAGGGCGGCCTGCTGACCGAAGCCATCAACAAGCACCCGCATGCGGTGCTGCTGCTGGACGAGATCGAAAAGGCCCACCCGGACGTGTTCAACCTGCTGCTGCAGGTCATGGACCACGGCGCGCTGACCGACAACAACGGCCGCAAAGCGGATTTTCGCAACGTGGTGATCATCATGACCACCAATGCCGGCGCCGAAATGACCGCGCGTGCGTCGGTCGGCTTTACCAAGCAGGACCACAGCAGCGACGACATGGAGGCCATAAACCGCCTGTTTGCGCCGGAGTTCCGCAACCGCCTGGATGGGGTCGTGCGTTTCCACGGCCTGGCCCCGGAAACCATTTCGAGCGTGGTGGACAAGTTCATCATCGAACTGGAAAGCCAGCTCGAAGGCCGCCGCGTGACCATCGAGGTGGACGAGGATGCCCGTGCCTGGCTGGCCGAGCACGGCTACGACGCCAAGATGGGCGCCCGTCCCATGGCGCGCCTGATACAGGACAAGATTCGCCGGGCACTGGCGGACGAGTTGCTTTTCGGCAAGCTGGTCCACGGCGGTCTGGTGAGTGTCGGCTGCGTGGACGGGGAGCTGAAAATCGAGTGCGAGCCGGCGCCGGCCCGCCCGGCGCGGGTTGCGGAAGAGGAAGCCTAGCGGCGTTTGGCGGCCGGTATGCGCCGGCCATTTTGCTGGGCCGGAACGCAGGCGTTCGGCGTATGCGGGTGTGGGACCGGCTGAGGCTGGTCAGCGCGCCCGGTAGGTGATGCGGCCCTTGCTCAGGTCGTAGGGCGTCAGCGATACGGTCACCTGATCGCCGGTGAGGATGCGGATGTAGTGCTTGCGCATTTTTCCGGAGATGTGGGCGGTGACGACGTGGCCGTTCTCCAATCGCACACGAAAGGTCGTGTTCGGCAGGGTTTCCACCACCGTCCCCTGCATTTCAATGCCTTCTTCCTTTGCCATTCAGTTCTCGACAGCCTTTCGGTAAACGCCGGATTGTATGCGGCTGGGGGTAATGCCTCAACCGCGGGTGTGGCCTGACTCCACAGTTCTTGTGCGCAGCGGCTCAGGGGGCCACTATCACCGGCATCTTCAGCCCGGCGACCCGAAGGAGCCTTCGATGCTTGCGATGCGGATCGAGTTTTTCCATGACGTCCTGTCATGCTGGTGTTTCAACGCTTCCGAGCGGCTGCGGACATTTGTGTCGGCCCATCCTCAGGTGGAGGTGATTCATCGCGCCTGGCCGCTGGGTACAGACCGCACCTTGTTCACGCGTTTGTTTCCGGATCCGAAGGCCGCAAAACACGAAATCGTGCTGCAGCACTGGGGCGACGCGGTGCGGGTCGAGCACGAGCACCGCATCCGGCCGGAGCTGATGATGAGCCGCGATTTCGATTACCCGTACTCGATGCCGGCGCAACGTGGCTGCAAGGCGGCCGAAAAACAGGCTGGCCAGCAGGGCCACTGGGATTATTTCGATCGGGCGCAGCAGGCCCACCTGAGCGACTGCGACAACGTCGCCGATCCGGATGTGCTGACCCGCTGTGCGCGGGACGTGGGTCTGGACGTGAACGCCTGGCTGCGCGATTTCGAGGATTCGCAGCGGGACATCGAAATCGGGATGGACCTTGGCCTTGCCAAGGCCTACGGCGTGGTGCGGGTGCCGATCCTGATCGCCGATGGACGAGCCCAACTGCATGGCGATCCGTGGTCGACCTTCGGGTATCGCATCACCGCCGAACGGCTGGATGCCTGGTACGCGGATCTGGCCCGCGCCCGGCAGACCGGGCGGTTCTAGGCCAGCGCGCCTGTGGGGCGCCCGAATCCGGCGCCCGCATCAGTTCAGGCGGCGGCCGCGGCCTCGATGTAGGAAATCGGCAGATCCTGCGCAGAGTCGAAGGTGACGATCTCGTAATTGGCAGCGTCGGCCAGCAGCGCGCGCAGTAGCCTGTTGTTCAGCGCATGACCCGACTTGTAGCCGGAGAAGGCGCCGATCAGGCTGCAGCCGAGCAGGTACAGGTCGCCGATCGCGTCCAGAACCTTGTGCTTGACGAATTCGTCCCTATACCGCAGCCCGTCCTCGTTCAGGATGCGTGTCCCGTCGACCACCACGGCGTTCTTCATGCTGCCGCCCTGCACCAGCCCCTGGGCGCGCAGGGCCTCGATCTCATGCATGAAACCAAAGGTACGGGCGCGGCTGATCTCGCGCAGAAAGGCCGTCGACGAAAAATCGACCAGGGCCTGCGCCGGCTTGGCGTCGAAGGCCGGATGGCTGAACTCGATCTCGAAGCTGACCCGAAAACCCTCGTAGGGGTCCAGACGTACCCAGCGGTCAGCGTCGAGCGCCTCGATGGATCGCAGCACCCGCAGGAACGATTTCGGGGCGTCCTGCTCGCAGATGCCCGCCGACTGGATGAGGAACACGAACGGTCCGGCCGAGCCATCCATGATCGGCACTTCCGGAGCATCGACATCAATCAGGGCGTTATCGATACCCAGCCCCGCCAGGGCCGACAGCAGGTGCTCGACTGTGCCAACCCGCGCACCGCCGGATTCCAGCGTGGTCGACAGGCGGGTGTCGCCGACTGTGTCGGCGCGCGCCGGAATGATCACCGGCGGATTCAGATCGACACGCCGGAAACGAATGCCGCTATCGACCGGCGCCGGATGCAGGGCCAGTTGAACCCTCGCCCCGGTATGCAGGCCGACTCCGGTGGCGCGGATGCTGTTCTTGAGGGTGCGTTGCCTGATCACGTCGTCGCCGGTCCTGGGAATGGGGTGACACCGGCGCCAGTCACGCGCCGGTAACACAGTCTACATCGCTGGCCGACAGCCCGGCCGCGCAGTCAGTCGGCCTGTCGGCGCAGGAAGGCCGGGATTTCCAGATACTCCATGTCGCTGTCGCGAAACGCCTGCACCGGGTCACGCTTGCGTTCCTGCCGAATCACGGTCGGCTGCTCGTAACGCTTGTACGGATCGGTGCCGGTGGCAGCACGCACCACCTCCATCGGGCGCTCCAGCGGGCGTTCCTGGGTCGTGCGCGCGGGCTTGCGATCAAGGCCCGTGGCGACCACCGTGACGCGCATCTCGTCGCTCAGGTCCGGATCGATCACGGTGCCGATCACCACGCAGGCGTCGGCCGAGGCCAGTTCCCGCACCACGTTGCCGACTTCCTCGAATTCGCCGATCGACATGTCCGGACCGGCGGTGATGTTGACCAGGATGCCGCGCGCACCGGACAGGTTGATGTCTTCCAGCAGCGGGCTGCTGACGGCCGCCTCGGCGGCCATCCGCGCCCGCCCGTCGCCGCTGGCGCTGGACGAGCCCATCATGGCCATGCCCATCTCGGACATCACGGTGCGCACGTCGGCAAAGTCGACGTTGATCAGACCCGGCCGGGTGATCAGCTCGGCAATCCCCTGCACGGCGCCTTGCAGCACCTGATTGGCGGCCTTGAAGGCCTCGGTCAGGCGGAAGTTGCGGTCCAGTTCGGTGATCAGCTTGTCGTTCGGGATGATGATCAGCGAGTCGACGTGCTTGCCCAGCGCCGCGATGCCCTCGTTGGCGATGTCGAGGCGCTTGCGGCCCTCGAAGCCGAACGGTTTGGTCACCACCGCCACCGTCAGGATGCCCAGCTCACGCGCGATCTGCGCGATGATCGGCGCCGCGCCGGTGCCGGTGCCGCCACCCATGCCGGCGGTGATGAACACCATGTCGGCGCCGTCGAGCGCGTCGGCGATGCGTTCCTTGTCTTCCATCGCCGCCTGCGCGCCGATGGCCGGGTTGGCGCCGGCGCCAAGGCCCTTGGTCAGGCCGGTACCCAGTTGCAGCACGGTCCGTGCAGACGTGCGCCCGAGCACCTGCGCGTCGGTGTTGGCGACGATGAATTCCACGCCGTCGATCTGCTGCTGCAGCATGTGTTCGATGGCGTTGCCGCCCCCGCCACCCACGCCGATGACCTTGATGATGGCGTTCTGTTCGGTTGGTTCCATAAGTTCAAACATGTTCGTGCTGCCCCCGGTGTCCAGTAGCTTACCGCGGGAACCGCCCGGTCCCCGGCCAAGAATCGTGTCGCGTGCCTCGCCCCTGCCTTTGCCCTTGCCTCTGTCGCCCAGAATCGTCATACGCCCCCCTGAAACCAGGTTTTGACCTTCGCCCAAATACCGTTGAAACTGCTCAAACTGCGCCGCGACGGCTCCTGCGTGGCGCGCTGTTCGAGCGCGTACAGCAGCAGTCCGACGCCGGTGGCGTGGATCGGATTTCGCACCACGTCCACCAGCCCACTGACCCGGTGCGGCAGACCCAGCCGCACCGGCGTGTGAAAGATTTCCTCTGCCAGGTCGATCACGCCTTCCATCTTGGAGCTGCCGCCGGTCAGCACCACGCCGGCGGCGATCAGGTCCTGAAAGCCGCTGCGCCGCAGTTCGGCCTGCACCAGGCGCAGCAGCTCCTCGTAGCGCGGCTCGACCACCTCGGCCAGCGTCTGGCGCGACAGGCGCCGCGGCGCCCGGTCGCCGACGCTGGGTACCTCGATGGTGTCGTCGGCGCCGGCCAGCTGGCGCAGCGCGCAGGCGTACCTGACCTTGATTTCCTCGGCGAACTGGGTCGGTGTGCGCAGCGCCACGGCGATGTCGTTGGTGACCTGATCGCCGGCAATCGGAATCACCGCCGTGTGCGCGATCGACCCGCCGATGAACACCGCGATGTCGGTGGTGCCGCCGCCGATGTCGACGAGGCACACGCCCAGTTCCATCTCGTCGTCGGTCAGCACCGAATGGCTGGAGGCGACCTGCTCGAGCACCAGCTCGTCCACTTCCAGGCCGCAGCGGCGCACGCACTTGACGATGTTCTGCATGGCGCTGACAGCGGCGGTGACGATGTGCACGCGCGCCTCCAGGCGCACGCCGGACATTCCCACCGGCTGGCGGATGCCCTCCTGCTCGTCGATCACGAACTCCTGCGGCAGCACGTGCACGATGCGCTGGTCCATGGGGATGGCCACCGCCTTGGCGGCGTCCAGCACCCGGTCCACGTCGGCCTGCGTGACTTCCCGGTCGCGGATGGCGACGATGCCGTTCGAGTTGATGCTGCGGATGTGACTGCCGGCGATGCCGGCATAGACCGAATGAATCTGGCAGCCGGCCATCAGCTCGGCTTCCTCGACCGCCCGCTGCATGGAGGCGACCGTCGACTCGATGTTCACCACCACGCCTTTCTTGAGCCCGCGCGACGGGTGCGTGCCCAGGCCGATGATTTCGAGCGCCCCCTCGGGCGTCACCTCGCCGACCAGGGTGACGATCTTGGAGGTGCCGATGTCCATGCCGGCGATCAGCCGCTTGTCCTGTTTCTTGCTCATAAATCCATGACCTTGCGGTCGGGTTCGGAGGGCGGTTTGAAGCGCACCGCAAAGCCGTCGCTGTAGCGCAGGTCCACGCTTTCCAGCGGCGGTGCAACGCCGGCCAGGCGGCTGCGGTAGACGGCCGCGAAGCGCTTCAGGCGGCCGGCCACATCCTTGCGGCCGGCGGTGATGGTCATTCCGTTGGCAAGCCCGATGTGCCAGGCGCCGCGGGCCTCCTGACGCACCTCGCGCACCGGCGGCAAGCCTTCCAGCAGGCGACAGAAGCGCTGGTAGTCGGCAAACACCCGCTGCGGCCGTGCGCCGCCAGGGCCGCTGAGCAGGGGCAGGGCGTCCGGCAGCGGTCCTGCGACTGCGAAGACCTCGCCGCTGTCGCTGAGCAGGCCGCCGTCACCCCAGCGGGCGATGGCCCGGTGGCCGACGATTTCCACCACCAGTTTGTCCGGCCATACGCGGCGCACCAGGGCGCGCTTGACCCACGGCTGACGCCGCGCAGCCTCGGCCACGGCCGCCACGTCCACGCTGAAGAAGCCACCCGCGGCGGCCGGCAGCAGGCGCTGTTCCAGCGCCTTGCGATCGACGTGATCCAGATCGCCGGTGATCTCCACCGTGGTCAGCGGAAAACGCGCCGGGTCGGTGACCCACGCCAGGCCCCGGGCGCCACCGACCGCCGCCGCCAGCAGCAACGCGGCAAGACCCAAGCGCCACGCCCAGCGCCCGATCTGGCGCGCCGTCGCCAGCCACGCCGCCGCCTGCTCGCGCAGCGTCGGTGGGCGCAGGCGGGCGCCGCGCCGCTGCGGCCGGGCGGCGTGACGCGGCAGCGAGGCCGCACCGATGGACTGGTACAGCGGGCGCGGCGGAGGCGGTGCCCTAAACATCCGCCTGCTCCCCGGCCGCCAACAGCCGCGGCGTGGCCTGCGGCTGGTGCAGGCTGGTGTCCAGGATCGCCAGCATCAGCTGGCCGAAATCCATGCCCACCGCGCGCGCCGCCATCGGCACCAGCGAGTGGTCGGTCAGGCCCGGCACGGTGTTGGCCTCCATCAGGTACGGCGCGCCGCTGTCGTCCAGCAGCAGGTCGACCCGGCCCCAGCCGTGGCAGTCCAGCGCCGCGAACGCGTCCAGCGCCAGCTGCTGCAGGGCGCGTTCCTGCGCCACCGGCAGACCGCACGGGCACAGATAGCGGGTGTCGTCGCGCAGGTACTTGGCTTCGTAGTCGTAGAAGGCGCGATCCGTCTCGAGCTTGATGGCCGGCAGCACGCGGTTGCCGACGATGCCGACGGTGTACTCGCCGCCGCCGATGAACCGTTCGATCAGCACCTGCGGATCGTGCGCCATCGCCGCTGCCACGGCCGCCGGCAGGTCGGCGGCGCGCTCGACCTTGCTCATGCCGATGCTCGAGCCCTCACGGGAGGGCTTGACCATCAGCGGCAGGCCCAGGCGCGCCGCCAGCGCGTCCCAATCGCTGTCCGGTCCGGCCAGCGCAAACGGCGCAGTCGGCAGGCCGCAGCCCTGCCACACCTGCTTGGCGCGTTGCTTGTCCATGGCCAGTGCCGAGCCGAGCACGCCGGAGCCGGTGTAGGGCAGGCCCAGCCAGTCGAGCGCGCCCTGCAGGGTGCCGTCCTCGCCGCCGCGCCCGTGCAGGGCGATGAAGGCGCGTGCATATCCGCCAGCGGTCAGCTGCGCCAGCAGATCCGGCGCCGCGGCATCGACGCCGATGGCGTCCACGCCGGCCTGCCGCAAGGCGGCCAGGGCCGCCGCGCCGCTCTTGAGCGACACCTCGCGCTCGGCCGAACGGCCGCCGTAGAGCACCGCCACCCGTCCGTAATTCTGTGGCGCGCGCATCAGCTGGCCTCCCCGACGCGGCGCACTTCCGGCTCCAGATGCACGCCGCTGGCGGCCTCGACCCGCGCCTGCACGGTGTCGATCAGGGTTTCGATGTCGGCCGCGCAGGCGCCGCCGAGGTTGACGATGAAATTGGCATGCAGCTCGGATACCTGCGCCCGACCGCAGGTCAGACCCTTCAGGCCCGCCGCTTCGATCAGCCGGGCGGCGAAATCGCCCGGCGGGTTGCGGAACACCGATCCGGCATTGGCCAGTCGCAGGGGCTGGGTCGCGGCGCGGCGGCGCAGCAGGGCGTGGATGGCCGCCTGCACCTGTTCGACGGGCGCGGCCTCGAAGGCGAACTCGGCCGCCACGAAACCCTCGCCCGGCGGGCCGCTGACGCTGCGGTAGGCGATGCGGTAAGCCTCCGGCAGGCGACGGTGCAGCGTGCCGGCACGGTCGATGGTCTGCACGGCAGTGACGCGCTGCCAGGTCTCGCCGCCGTGGGCGCCGGCGTTCATGGCCAGCGCCCCGCCGACGGTGCCGGGAATGCCGGCCAGGAACTCGCCGCCGGCCAGGCCCGCGCGCCCGCAATGCTGGGCGAGCCTGGCGCAGGGCAGGCCGGCGCCGGCCCGCAGTCCGCCATCGGGCAGCGTTTCGATCTGCGCAAAGCCCTTGCCCAGGCACACCACCGCGCCGCGAAAGCCGCCGTCGCGTACCAGCAGATTGCTGCCAAGGCCGATCCACAGCAGCGGCACATCGGCCGGCAGTTCGGCCAGGAAAGCCTGCAGCTCGGGCAGGTCGTGCGGCTCGCAATACACGTCGGCCGGACCGCCAACGCGCCAGCTGGTGTGCCGGGCCATAGGCTCGTGGCGACGCACGGCCGGCCGGTCGGCGTAAGCGGCGGCGTTCATACGCCCCCCGCGAGGCCGCTGGCGAGCGCCGCCGCGGCCTGGCCGATGCTGCCGGCGCCCAGCGTGAGCACCACGTCGCCGTCCTGCAGCACCGCCGCCAGGCTGTGCGGCAGGTCGGCCAAGTGCTCCACGAACACCGGCTCGATGCGCCCGCGGCCGCGGATGGCACGCGCCAGGGCGCGGCCGTCGGCGCCGGCGATCGGCGCCTCGCCGGCGGCGTAGACCTCGCACAGCAGCAGCGCGTCGGTGCCGGCCGACAGCGTGGCGGCAAAATCGTCCAGCAGATCGCGCGTGCGGCTGTAGCGGTGCGGCTGGAACACGGTCAGCAGGCGCCGGCCCGGATAGGCGCCGCGCACGGCGTCCAGCGTCGCCTGCAGTTCGCGCGGGTGGTGGCCGTAGTCGTCGATCAGGGTGAGGTGCTTGCCGTCCAGCGCGCCGTCGGCAAGGTGCTGCAGGCGCCGGCCGATGCCCTCGAAGCTCGCCAGTCCCCGTGCGATGGCGGCATCGTCCACGCCCACCTCGCGGGCAATGGCGATTGCCGCCAGGGCGTTTTGCACGTTGTGCAACCCAGGCAGGTTCAGCGTCACCGCCAGCGGCGAGCGGCCGGCGGCACGGACGGTGAAATGCATGCGCAGGCCGTCCTGGGTGACCTCGTCTGCGTGCAGGTCGGCATCCGGCCTCAGGCCGTAGGTCAGCACCGGCCGGCCGATGCGCTCGCGCAGGGCCATCAGCCCGGCATCGTCCTGGCACAGCACGGCCAGGCCGTAGAAGGGCAGGCGCTGCAGGAACTCCACGAAGGCCTGGCGCAGGCGCGCCGGGTCGCCGCCGTAGGTGTCCATGTGGTCCTGGTCGATGTTGGTGACCACCGCCAGGATCGGGTTCAGGTGCAAAAAGGACGCGTCCGATTCGTCGGCCTCGACCACCAGGTAGCGCCCGGCGCCCACGCGCGCCCCGGAGCCGAGCGCATTCACCCGCCCACCGATGATGAAGGTCGGATCCAGCCCACCCTGCGCCAGCAGATGTGCCACCAGGCTGGTGGTGGTGGTCTTGCCGTGGGTGCCGGCGATGGCGATGCCGTCCTTCAGGCGCATCAGCTCGGCCAGCATGGTGGCGCGCGGCACCACCGGCACGCCGCGGGCGCGGGCGGCAGTGATCTCGACGTTGTCCGGCGGAACGGCGGTCGACACCACCACCACGTCGGCGCCGTCGATGTTGCCGGCCGCGTGACCGCGCTGCACCTGTGCGCCGAGCGCCTGCAGCCGCTCGGCCGCCGCGCTCGGGCCAAGGTCCGAACCGGAGACCCGGTAGCCCTGGTTCAGCAGCACCTCGGCGATGCCGCTCATGCCCGAGCCGCCGATGCCGACCAGGTGGATGTGCCGCACGCGATCACGCATGGGCCACCTCCAGGCAGGCCGCCGCCACGCGCCGCGCGGCGTCGGGCCGCGCCAGGCGGCGCGCCGCCTCGGCCATCGCCAGGCGCCGCGCCGGATCGGCCAGCAGCGATCCGAGCAGCTCGGCCAGGCGCAGCGGCGTCAGGTCCGCCTGCGGCAGCAGCACGGCGGCGCCGGCGCCGGCCAGATGGCGGGCATTGGCGGTCTGGTGATCGTCGGCCGCGTGCGGGAAGGGGACCAGCAGCGCGCCCAGGCCGACCGCGCACAGCTCGGCCACGGTCAGCGCGCCGGCCCGGCAGATGGCCAGATCCGCCGCGCCGTAGGCGGCTGCCATGTCGTCGATGAAGCCATCGACCGTGGCCGTCAAACTGCGCGCGCGGTAATCGGCCGTCACCGCTTCGGCGTGCTGCCGTCCGGCCTGGTGGCGCACCTGCGGCAGCGGCACGCCGCTTTGCTTGAGCAGTTCCAGCGCCTGCGGCACGACCGCATTGATGGCCTGCGCGCCCTGGCTGCCGCCCAGCACCAGCAGGCGCGGCGCAGTGCTCAGGCGTTCGCCGGGCGGCGGCAGGTCGAGCAGCTCGGCACGTACCGGGTTGCCGGTGAACTCGGCCGGTCGGCCGGCCAGGCGCAGGCCCGGAAAGCCGGCCAGGACACGCTGCGCCAGACGCGCCAGCAGGCGGTTGGTCAGGCCCGGACGGGCGTTTTGTTCGTGGATCAACAACGGCCGGCGCAGCAGGAAGGCCGCCACGCCGCCGGGTCCGGAGGCGTACCCACCCAGGCCGAGCACCGCATCCGGGCGTAGCCGGCGCAGCAGTCCCATGGCCTGCGCCAGCGACCGCAGCAGGCCGACCGGCGCCGACAGGTAGCGCAGCACGCCAGTGCCGCGCAGGCCGGCCACCGGCAAGGTGAACAGCTCGATGCCGGCCGCCGGCACGGCGCGCGCCTCAAGGCCCGTCGCGGTACCCAGCCAGCGCACGTCGTGGCCCTGCGTGCGCAGCTCGTGGGCCACCGCCAGCGCCGGCATCACATGCCCGCCGGTGCCGCCGGCCATGATCAGCACCTGCATCAGTGCCGCCCCCGGCGCTGCGCCGTCATGGCCGGCGCGCCGTTGACACCACGACGCATCCGCTGCTCGTGGTCGATACGCAGCAGCAGCGCGATCTGCAGGCAGCTGACCACCAGGCTGGT
This sequence comes from Immundisolibacter cernigliae, assembly GCF_001697225.1. Lineage (GTDB taxonomy): Bacteria > Pseudomonadota > Gammaproteobacteria > Immundisolibacterales > Immundisolibacteraceae > Immundisolibacter > Immundisolibacter cernigliae. The sequence continues at coordinate 1,834,348 of NZ_CP014671.1, read as the reverse complement.
GCCGCCGTAGCTCATCAGCGGCAATGTCAGGCCCTTGGTCGGCAGCACGCCCATGTTCACGCCCAGGTTCACGAAGGCCTGAAAACCGATCGTCAGGCCCAGGCCGTAGCCGAGCAGCGCGGCGAAGCCGTCGCCGTTGGCGGCCGCGCGCCGGGCGATGGCAAACGCCCGCACTACCAGAAAGCCGAACAGACCGATCACGCCCAGCACCGCGAACAGGCCCAGTTCCTCGGCCAGCACGGCGAGCAGGAAATCGGTGTGCGCCTCGGGCAGGTAGAACAGCTTCTGCACGCTGTTGCCAAGTCCCACGCCGAACCAGCCGCCGCGCCCGAAGGCGATCAGCGCCTGCGTGAGCTGAAAGCCGGCGCCGAACGGGTCGTCCCAGGGGTGCAGGAAATTGGTCAGCCGCGCCAGGCGGTAGGGCGAGGCGACCGCCAGCGCCGCCAGCGCCGCCAGGCCGGTAGCGCCCAGGGCGATGAAATACAGCCAGCGCACGCCGTACAGGAACAGCAAGCCGCCGGTGGCCGCCGCCAGCACCACGAAACTGCCGAAATCCGGCTCCGCCAGCAACAGAGCGCCGATAAGGCCAAGACTGACCAGGATCACCAGCATGCGCTCGCGCAGCAGCTCGGGCGTGTCGGCCTCCGACAGACGGGCGGCGGCGAACATCAGAAAGGCGAGCTTGGCCAGTTCCGACGGTTGCAGGCGCAGGCCACCGCCGCCCAGCCAGCGGGCGGCGCCATTGACCTCGATGCCGACGCCCGGCAGCAGTACCAGCACCAGCAGCACGGTGGCGCCCAGCACTGCAAAACCGGCCAGGCGATGCCACAACACCAGCCGGGTCTGGGTGAAGAAATACCCGCCCAGCACGCCCAGAGCCAGATACATGGCCTGCCGCTGCAGGTAATACTCGCTGTCGCCGACGCTGCGGGCGGCGACCGTGATCGAAGCCGAATACACGGCAACCAATCCCACCGCGGCGAGCAGGGCTGCCACGGCCAGCAGCGCCCAGTCCCACTCGGCCGGCCCGCGCAGGCCGGCGGCGACCGGCGCCGGCGCGCGGGCGGTGGTGCCGACACTACTCATCGGTGATCACCCCGACGAGCGCCCGCACGGCGCGAACGAAGGCCTCGCCCCGGGCGGCGTAGCCGCTGAACATGTCGAAACTGGCGCAGGCCGGGGACAGCAGCACGCCATCGCCCGGCTCGGCCAGCGTGGCGGCGGCCGCCACCGCGGCGGCCATGTCGGCGGCGCGCTGGATCGGCACGGCGTCGCCCAGGGCGTCGGCGATCAACGCGGCATCCTCGCCGATCAGCACCGCCGCCCGGCCATGCGCGGCCAGCGCCCCGCGCAGCGGCGCGAAATCCTGGCCCTTGCCCTGTCCGCCCAGGATCAGCACCAGCCGGCCAGTGGGCCGGGTCGGCGCCAGACCCTCGATGGCGGCCAGCGTGGCGCCGACGTTGGTGCCCTTGGAATCGTCGTACCAGGCCACGCCGCCATGTTCGCCCAGCCACTGCGTGCGATGCGGCAGGCCGGGAAATTCGCGAAGCGCCGGCAGCGCCTGCGCCAGCGGTACGCCCAGCGCGTCGACCAATGCCAGCGCGGCCAGCGCATTGGCGATGTTGTGACGGCCGGGCAGGCGCAGCGCTGCCGCCGGCAGGAGCGCCTCGTCGCCGCGCGCCAGCCACGGCGCGCCATCGCGTTCGAGAAGACCGAAATCGCTGGCGCCGGTCGGCGCGCCGAGTCCGAACCAGACCACCCGCTGGGTAGCGCCAAGCCCGCCGGCCAGTGCGGCGACGCCCGCATCGTCGCGGCTGAGCACCGCCACCGCGGCGCCGTCCAGCGCCCGCGCCTTGGCGGCGGCATAAGCGGCGAAGCTGCCGTGGCGGTCGATGTGGTCGGGACTGAGGTTCAGCACGCAGGCGGCAGCCGGGCGCAGGCTCGCGGTGCGTTCCAGCTGGAACGACGACAGTTCGAGCACGTAGGCATCCGGCAGCGCGCCCGCCAGCAGGTCGAGTGCCGGCGGGCCCAGGTTGCCGCCCACCGCCGCCGTGCGTCCGGCACCGGTCAGCATCTGCCCGACCAGCGTGGTAACGGTGGATTTGCCGTTCGAGCCGGTAATCGCCAGCACCGGCCGCGTGACGGCGCGGGCGAATAGCTCGATGTCGCCCAGCAGCGGCAGGCCGCGCGCGGCGGCATCGACCAGCGGCGGGGCGTCCAGACCGACGCCGGGGCTGACGACGATCTCGTCCACGCCGGCAAATGCCGCCGCCGGCCAGTCGCCAAGATGGATATCGCTGACCGGCACCAACTGCCGCAATTCGGCCAGGCCCGGCGGAATCTGGCGCGTGTCGAGCACCCGCACCTCGTAGCCCTGCGCCAGCAGGTGGCGCACGCAGGACAGGCCCGTGGCACCGGCCCCGACCACCAGCGCGCGTTTTTTCAGTTGCTCAGCCACCGCGTGCATGCCGTCAGCGAATCTTCAGGCTGGCGAGACCGACCAGCACCAGGATGAAGGTGATGATCCAGAAGCGCACGATCACGCGCGGCTCCGGCCAGCCCTTCAGCTCGAAGTGGTGGTGCAGCGGCGCCATGGCGAAGATGCGCTTGCCGGTGAGCTTGAACGAGGCCACCTGCAGCATGACCGACACGGTTTCCATCACGAACACGCCGCCCATGATGAACAGCACCAGTTCCTGACGGATCAGCACCGCCACCGTGCCCAGCGTGGCGCCCAGCGCCAGCGCGCCGACATCACCCATGAATACCTGCGCCGGGTAGGTGTTGAACCACAGGAAGCCGAGTCCGGCGCCGACCATGGCGCCGCACACGATGGCCAGTTCGCCGGCACCGGGTACAAACGGCAGACCCAGATAGCGGGCGAACACCTGATGGCCGGCCACGTAGGCGAACACACCCAGCGCGGCGGCCACCATCACGGTGGGCAGGATGGCCAGACCGTCCAGGCCGTCGGTGAGGTTCACCGCGTTGCTGGAGCCGACGATCACCAGCAGGCTTGCCGGCACGAACAGCCAGCCCAGATGGAAGGTGGCGTCCTTGATGAACGGCACGATGTACAGGGTCTCGGCCGGCACCCGCACCAGGCTGTAGATGGCCAGTGCGGCGGCCATGCCCACCACCAGCTGCCCCAGGAACTTGTGGCGTGATTTGAGGCCCTTCGAGTTGCGGCGCGTGACCTTGAGGTAATCGTCCAGCCAGCCGATCAGGCCGGTGGCCAGCGCCACGGCGAACACGATCCACACCTTGGCGCTGCGCAGGTCCGCCCACAGCAGTGTGGTGATGGCGATCGCCAGCAGGATCAGCGCGCCGCCCATGGTTGGCGTGCCGGCCTTGCCTAGATGCGTCTGCGGACCGTCCGTGCGCACCTGCTGGCCAAGGCGCAGCGCCGTCAGGTAGCGGATTACCGGTCCGCCGGCGGCCAGCGAGATGACCAGCGCCGTCAGTGCCGCCAGGATGGCGCGCAGGGTGATGTAGCGAAAGGCGTTGAAGCCGCTGATTTGATCGCTCAGGGCATCGAACAGGTGGTACAGCATCAGTGCAGCCCGCCCGCGTCCGCGCCATGCGCGGCCAGCGCCTGCACCACCCGCTCCATGCCGGCACTGCGCGAGCCCTTGACCAGCACGGTCAGGTCCGGTCGCAGCAGGCGGCCGGCGACGTCCACAAGCTGCGCCAGTTCACGGCAGGCGACAGCGCCGGCGCCAAATGCCGCCGCCGCGTGTGCCGACAGCGGCCCCAGCGTGATCAGGTGCTCGATTCCGGCCGCCCGCGCGGCGGCGCCGCACTGCGCGTGCAGTGCCGCCGCGTCGGCGCCCAGTTCGCCCATGTCGCCGAGCACCAGCACACGCTCACCGGGCAGGCCGGCCAGCACGGCGATGGCCGCCTGCACCGACAAGGGGTTGGCGTTGTAGCTGTCGTCGATCAGCCGGGCGCCCTGCTGCGCCGGCAGGGGATACAGCCGCCCCGGCACCGGCCGGGCCGTGCGCAGGCCGGCCGCGACATCCGCCAGACGGGCGCCGGCCGCCAGCGCGGCAGCCGTCGCTGCCAGTGCGTTTTGCACGTTGTGCCGGCCGAGCAGACTCAGGCGGGTGCTGACGGTACCGCTGGGTGTGCGCAGTTCAACGTCGGTACCGTCGGCCGCCATCCGGCAGTCGGCCGTCACATCGGCGGTCTGATCGAGCCCGAAGGTGATGATCTGGCGATTGCCGGCCAGCCGGCGCCACAGTGGGAAGTGCGCATCGTCGGCGTTGAGCACTGCCACGGCGTCCGGCGGCAGGCGCTCGATCAGCTCGCCCTTGGCGCGGGCCACGGCCGCCACGCTGCCCAGGCCTTCCAGGTGCGCCGGACCGGCGTTGCTGATCAGGCCCAGCGTCGGGCGCGTCAGATCGGCCAGGTGGGCGATCTCGCCGGCGTGGTTCATGCCCATTTCGACCACCGCCGCACGGTGGGTGTCCCGCAGTTCGAGCAGCGTCAGCGGCACGCCGATGTGGTTGTTGCGGTTGCCGTGCGTGGCCAGCACCGGACCCAGACCGGCCAGGGCGGCGGCCAGCAGTTCCTTGACCGTGGTCTTGCCGCTGCTGCCGGTGACGGCCAGGACGGGAATGTCGAAGCGTGCCCGCCAGGCGGCGGCAAGCTGGCCCAGCGCCGTCAGCGGGTCGGCCACTTCCAGGCACGGCAGCGATGGATGGGCACGGCGCACCAGCGCGCCGGCGGCGCCGGCGGCAGCCACCGCCGGCAGATAATCGTGGCCGTCGAAATGCGGACCTTCGAGCGCCACGAACAGCTCGCCGGGGCGCAGGGTGCGGCTGTCGGTGCTGACGCCGCTGAAGTCGCCGGCCGGCCGGCTGCCGGCCCCGACGATGACGGCGGCCTGTGCCAGGGACATCACGGTCGCCCCTTGAGCGCGTTCTGCGCGCAGTCGAAATCGCTGAACGGCCGGCGTTCGGTGCCGACGATCTGGAAGCGCTCGGCGCCCTTGCCGGCGATCAGCACCACGTCGCGCACATCGGCGGCCGCGATGGCATGGCTGATGGCCGCGGCGCGGTCGTGTATCAGCTCCACACCGGCGGTTTGCGGCATGCCGGCCAGGATGGCGGCGGCGATGTCCGCCGGCGCCTCGCCGCGCGGGTTGTCGTCGGTGACGACCACGCGGTCGGCCAGGCGCACGGCCAGCTCGCCCATCACCGGCCGCTTGGCGGCATCCCGCTCGCCGCCGCAGCCGAACACGCACCACAGGCGCCCGCCGGCCGGCACGTGGGCACGCAGCGCCGTCAGTACTGATTCGAGCGCCGGCGGGTTGTGGGCGTAGTCGATCACCACCAGCGGCGCGCCGGGCCGGCGCAGGGCCTGCATGCGCCCCGGCACCGGCGCGAGCGCCTGCAGTTTCTCGACGGCGTCGGCAAACGGCACGTCCGCCAGCAGCAAGGCGCCCAGCACCGCCAGCAGGTTGTACAGGTTGAACTCGCCCAGCAGCGGGCTGGCGAAGCGTGTCTGCCCGAACGGGCTGTCGATATCGATCAGCAGGCCGCCCGGCCGGGCATCGGCACTGCCGCGCAGCTCGCCGTGTCGCAGGCCGTAGCGCAGCACGCGCACGCCGGGCGCCAGCGCCGCGGCCATGTGCTCGACGTAGGGATCGTCGGCGTTGAGCACCGCCGCGCGCAGGCCGGGGCTGGCGAACAGGCCGGCCTTGGCGGCGGCGTAGTCGTCCAGATCGCGGTGATAGTCCAGGTGGTCGTGGCCCAGATTGGTATACACGGCGGTGTCGAAGCGCACGCCGGCGGTGCGCTGCTGGTGCAGGGCGTGCGAGGAGACTTCCATCGCGACCGTGCGGGCGCCCTCGCCGCGCAGCCGGGCCAGCCAGGCCTGCAGGGCCAGCGGATCGGGCGTGGTGTGCGTGGCCGGTTCGAGATGCCCCGGAAAGCCGTTGCCCTCGGTGCCCAGGATGCCGCAGCGGGGCAGGCACTGGGCCAGGAAATGGCTGACCGAGGTCTTGCCGTTGGTGCCGGTGATGCCGATCACGGCCAGCGCCTTGGACGGCTCGCCATGAAAGCGCGCAGCGATGATGCCCTGCCGGGCGGCCAGGTCCGCCAGCGTCAGCACGGGCACCGGCAAGCCGGTCGGCAGCGGCAGGGAGGCGTCGATCAGCACCACCGCGACGCCGGCCGCGATGGCCTGCTCCAGGTGCCGGGCCCCCGAGGTGCGCCGCCCGGGCACGGCCAGGAACAGGTCACCCGGCTGCGCCAGGCGGCTGTCGTTGCACAGGCCGCCGATGGCGAGCTCGCCGACCGGGCCGGCGCTCGCTTCGTCGTCCAGCCAGCCGGCCAGCAGCGTGGCCAGTGGCACCGTCGTCGGGTTGGCTTTGCGAGCGACCATCACAGGCGGCGCTCCGCCGCCTGCAGCAGGTTCGGTGTCGCAGCCGGCGTCGGCGGGATCAGCGGCGCCGCCGGCAGGGCGTCCGGCGCCACGCCGAGCATGCGCAGGGCGCCGGCCATCACGCTCTGGAACACCGGCGCGGCCACTTCGCCGCCGTAATAGGCGCCCTGCGGGTCGCGCAGGCTGACCAGCAGCACCAGACGCGGATTGCTGACCGGCGCAAAGCCGGCGAAGGTGGCTAGATAGCGGCGACGGTCGTAGCTGCCGCCGGCCGCGATGTGCGTGGTGCCGGTCTTGCCGGCCACCCGGTAACCGGCGATGGCCGCCTTGGTGGCCGTGCCGCCCGGCCCGACCACGCCTTCGAGCATGGCGTTGACCTCGGCCGCGACATCCGCCGGCAGGGCGCGTTCACCGGCTGGCTGCTCGCTGGCCGGCACGGCCAGAAAACTGACTGGCCGCAGCAGGCCGCCGCTGGCCAGCGCAGCATAGGCACGCGCCAATTGCAGGGCCGTGCCCGACACACCGTAACCGAAGGCCATGGTCACCTGCTCGACCTGTCGCCAGCTTTGCGCGGCGCGCAGCAGGCCGCTGGCTTCGCCCGGAAAGCCGGTGCTGGTGGGCACGCCAAAGCCGAAGCGGGCGAAGCTCTCCCACATCTGCGCCGGGCTCATGGACAGGCCGATCTGTACCGCGCCGACGTTGCTCGACTTGCGGATCACGCCGGCCATGTCCAGCGCGCCGTAGTTGTGTACATCGCGCACGGTATGCCGGGCCACGCGCAGGTAGCCGGGGGAGGTGTCGATCACGCGGTGCGGATCGAAGCTGTGGTGCGCCAGGGCGGCGGCCACGGTGAACGGCTTGATGGTGGAGCCCGGCTCGAACGGATCGGTGACGGCCCGGTTGCGGCGGCGGTCCGGATCCTGATCGGCGCGATCGTTCGGGTTGAAGGTCGGCTGGTTGACCATGGCCAGCACCTCGCCGCTGGCCACATCCAGCATCACCGCCATGCCGGAGGCCGCCTTGTGGCGCAGCACGGCGGCTTTCAGCTCGCGATAGGCCAGGTACTGGATGCGCCGGTCGATGGACAGCTTCAGATCCTTGCCCGGTCGCGGCGGGGCGATGGTTTCGAGCAGGGCGACGCGTTGACGCCGAGCGTCGAGCACGATGCGCTCCCTGCCCGGCGTGCCGCGCAGGTGGCCGTCATAGGCGGCTTCGAGCCCGCCCTGGCCGTTGTCGTCGATATCGGTGTAGCCGACCACGTGGCCGGCGGCTTCGGCCAGCGGGTAGTAACGGCGGTAGCCGCGCTGGCGGTAGACGCCGGGCAGCTTCAGTGCCAGGGCGGCATCGGCCATTTCCGGCGGCACCGCGCGGCGCAGATAGGCGAATCTGGTGTCGGCCCGCGCCGCCACGGTGGCCGACAGTTGCGCCGGGTCCAGCCCCAGCGCATGCGCCAGTTCGGGCCAGCGCTGCCGCGCCTTGCGAAAATCCTCCGGCACCACCCATACCGAATCGACCGGCGCGCTGATGGCCAGCGGCTCACCGTTGCGGTCCAGCAGCATGCCGCGATGGGCATTGATGGACACGGTGCGCAGGGCGCGCGCATCACCCTGGCCTTTCAGGAACTGCGTGCGCAGCGTGTGCAGGTACACGGCCTGCGCCATCAGCGCGCCACCGGCCAGCAGGAGCAGGACCAGCACAAGGTAGTGACGCGGACGCGAGAACACGGCGCTCATCGTCGCACCTGCGCCATTTCCTGCGGCTGCGGCAGGACCATGCCCAGCTCGTCGCGCGCCTTGCCCTCGACCCGCGCATGCGTGGTCAACGTGGCCTCTTCCAGCAGCAGGCGGCTCCACTCGCTGTCGAGACGGTCACGGCTCTCGCGCAGCTCGCTCAGCTCGGTCACCAGGCGGCGTTCGCGGTACTTGATATGCACCACCCCCAGCGCGCAGGCGAAGCAGACCAGCAGCAGCGCCGCCAGCAGCAGATGGCCGATGCGCTCAATCATGGGCGGGCGCCGGATCGGGCAGGCGCTCGGCCACGCGCAGGATGGCGCTGCGCGCGCGCGGATTGACCGCCAGTTCGGCCGCGCCGGCCTTCTTGGGCACCCGCACCAGGCGCAGCACGGGCGGTTCGTGCGCGCCCTCGAAGCGCCCGGCGTGCAGGCGCATGAACTGCTTGACCGGCCGGTCTTCGAGGGAATGGAAGCTCAGCACCACCAGCCGCCCGCCGGGCGCCAGCACCGACAGCGCCTGATCGAGACCGGTGGCCAGGTCGTCCAGCTCGTGATTGACGACCATGCGCAGCGCCTGGAAGGTGCGCGTCGCAAAGTGCTTGTGCTGCTCGCGCCGCGGCATGGCGCCGCGCACCACGTTGACCAGATCGTCGGTGGTGGCGATCGGCGCCTGCGCGCGGCGCGCCACCACGGCGGCGGCGATGCGGCGCGCGTAGCGCTCCTCGCCCAATTCGCGCAGGACCTGTTCGATCTGCGCCTGGTCGGCGTCCTGCAGCCACTGCGCGGCGGTCGGCTCGCGGCTGGTGTCCATGCGCATGTCCAGCGGCCCGGGGCGCATGAAGCTGAAACCGCGCTGCGCATCGTCAAGCTGGATCGACGACATGCCAAGGTCCAGCAGTACCCCGGCGATCTGCCCGCGCAGACCGTGCGCGTCCACGAACTCGCCCAGGCGTGCAAAGCTGCCGTGGTGGATGCTGACGCGCGCATCGCCGGCGAATTCGGCCCGCGCCCGCTCGGCGGCCGCCGGATCCTTGTCGATGGCCAGCAGCCGGCCATTCGGTCCCAGCGCCGCCAGCAGCGCGCGCGCATGCCCGCCGCCACCGTAGGTGCCGTCGACATAGCAGCCGCTCGTTTGGATTGCCAGGCCCTGCATTACCTCGTCCAGCATGACCGGCCGGTGGGTACCGGCGCCTGTATGGCTCATCAAAACGCCAGCCGGCTGAGCTGCTCCGGCAGGTTCACAGCACCGTCCTGCGCCGCCCGCAGCCAACCCTTGCGGCGCTGATCCCAGGCCTGCTCGTCCCACAGTTCGAATTTGTTGCCAAGACCCACCAGCGTCACCTGGCGATCGATGCCGACCAGCTCGCGCAGCATCGTCGGCAGCAGGATGCGCCCCTGGCCGTCCGGCTCGCACTCGGTGGCGTGGCCGATCAGGGTGTGCTTGAGCTGATCCACGACTTCCAGCAGGTTGGGGGCGCCGATCAGTTCGCGCTCGATCGCTTCCCACACCGGCAGCGGATACAGCAGCAGGCACTGGCCGCGGTGGTCGAGGGTCAGGATCAGTTGGCCTTGTGCGTCGGTTTGCAGGCGCTCACGGTAACGGCTCGGAATGGCCATCCGACCCTTGGCGTCCAGATTGAGCGCCGTGATACCGCGAAACATGCTCCCCTCGGGTTATGGGTGCAGCCCCCACATTTCAACCAAAGTGACCCACTAATCCCCACTTGAGTGGCCACTATAGGAACTGCGCTCACGGCCTGTCAAGGCAGGAATTCGCGCATCGCCCCGGGGCTTTTTATGACCTTCGGTACAGCAGCCTGTGTCCGGCTTGGCTAAACTGCGTTCCTTGCATACCAGTTACGGGAGTCCGAACACGATGTCCGACCAATTCACCGCTCCGGAACCGTCCAATGCCGCTGCCGGCAGGCCGCTCACGGCTCGTGACGGGGATGCGTACTTGCGTCATCTGGTCACCCTGGCAGTGGCCGAGCGGGTATCCGATCTGCACTTCAAGTCCGGCGCACCACCGTACTGGCGGCGCCTGGGTGAGCTCGAGCCGATGGCCGACCAGGCCATGCTCAGTGGCGAGGACATGGACATCCTGTCGAAGGCCCTGCTGGACGAGCGCCTGAGCGCGGTGTTCGCCGATCGCCATCAAGTGGACCTGTCGCATGGCTTCTCGGGCGTCGCCCGGGTGCGCGCCAACATCTATCGCCAGCGCGGCACCATCGCCATGTCCCTGCGGACAATCACGATGCAGATCCCCACCCCGGCGGACCTGAACCTGCCGCCGACGATCGAGATGTTCAGCCAGCTAAAGCGCGGCATGGTGCTGGTGACCGGCGCCACCGGCTCCGGCAAGTCGACCACCCTGGCGGCGCTGATCGAGATGATCAACCTTCGCGATCGCCGCCACATCGTCACCATCGAGGATCCGATCGAGTACCTGTTCAAGGACAAGCTGTCGGTCGTCAACCAGCGCGAGGTGGGTATCGACACGCCGGATTTCGGCAGCGCCATGCGCGCCGCCCTGCGCCAGGATCCGGACGTGATCTTCATCGGCGAGCTGCGCGACGCCGAGACCATCACCACCGCCGTGCGCGCCAGCGAAACCGGCCATCTGGTGCTGTCGACCCTGCACGCGCCCAATTGCTACGACGCCATCAGCCGCCTGGTGTCGTACTTCCCGCCCGAGGAGCAGGACACCCAGCGCAAGGCCATCGCCGCCAACCTGCGCGGCGTGATCAGCCAGCGGCTGCTGCCGCGGGCCGATGGCAGCAGTCGCGTGGCAGCCTTCGAGGTGATGGTGGTCACGCCGACCATCGCCGACATGATCGAGGACCCGCAGCGCCAGTCGGACATCATCGAGGTCATCAAGACCGGCCGCCAGCACGGCATGATCTCCTTCGACGACTACCTGTACGACCTGGCCGAGGCCGGTCACATCAGCCAGGACACGGCGCTGGGCAACGCCACCAACGTGACCGACCTGAAGCTGCGCTTTCAGGGGTTCTGACCGGGCCGACAAGAATTCAGGCGGGGAGCCGGCCGATAAGCCGGGTTCTGTCGAGGGCAATCATTCGTCTGCGACGGCCGTCACCGACCGCCTCTAGCGACCTACCCGGGGACCGCGCGGACCACGCGTCGTGACCTTTCGGCCAACCGTCCCCCTATTTGGTCTTGCTCCGGGTGGGGTTTACCCTGCCACGTCTGTTACCAGCCGCGCGGTGCGCTCTTACCGCACCTTTTCAACCTTGCCTGTGCGCCTTGCGACGCCATCGGCGGTGTGTTTTCTGTGGCACTTTCCGTAGGCTTGCGCCCCCCAGGCGTTACCTGGCACCCCGTCCTGTGGAGCCCGGACTTTCCTCGCCCCCGTGGACTTCATCCAAGGGGGCGCGATTGCCTGTCCGGCTCCCCGCGGGCGCAAGTGTGGGCTGCGCCGGCGCTGCCTGCAAGGCGAGCGCACGCCGGTAGACCCGGTTGCGCGGCGCCTCGCTCACCGCCACCGCGGCGGTCACGGCCTGCTTGAGCGGCAGCACGGCCAGCAGCCGGCCCAGCAGCGCGTCGATGTCGTCGGTGGCCTGTGGGCGCTCGGGCGCGCCCTGCACGACCAGCACGAACTCGCCCCGCTCGCGCCCCGGCTCGGCCCGCAGCCAGGCTTTCAGGCTCTCGGCATCGCCGCTGATCACCGCCTCGTGGATCTTGGTCAATTCCTTGGCCAGCGCCACCGGGCGATCGCCGAATACGGCAGCCATGTCATCCAGCAGGGCCAGCAGGCGATGCGGCGCTTCATAAAAGATGAGCGTGCGCGGTTCCTCCACGAGCGCCGCCAGCGCCGCCTGCCGGGCCGCCGCGCGCGCCGGCAAAAAGCCTTCGAAGGCGAAGCGCACCGACGGCAGGCCGCTGGCACTGAGCGCCGCCACGGCGGCGCAGGGTCCGGGCAGCGGCACCACACTGACGCCCGCCGCATGCGCCGCGGCCACCAGACGCTGGCCGGGGTCGCTGATGGCCGGCGTGCCGGCATCGCTGATCAGAGCCACGTCTTCGCCCTGTCGCAGACGCTCGATCAGGCGGCCGGTCTGCGCCGCCTCGTTGTGCTCGTGCAGCGCCAGCAGCGGCGTGCGGATGCCGTAATGATTCAGCAGCGGCCGGCTGTGGCGGGTGTCCTCGGCAGCAATGACCGCCACCGCCGCCAGGGTTTGCGCCGCGCGCGGGCTCAGATCGGCCAGATTTCCGAGCGGTGTGGCCACCACGTACAATCGGCCGCCACATGTCCTGGTTTCCATTGCCTGTGTCCGGGAGCCGGTCGGCCCGTCCCTTGAACGTTCTGCTTCTGAAGCTTGCGGCCGCCGCGTTGCTGCTGGTAGTCGGCGGTGGCTGCGCCAGCCCGCCGCCGACCCCGGCACCCCCGCCGGCGCCGGTGGCCGTCGACCCTGAACAGCCGGCCCGCGAGGCCGAGGCGCGGGGCGATTATGGTGCCGCGGCGCAGGCCTGGCAGGCCTTGGCGGCCAGCCGCCCGTCGCCGGGGCGCGAAGCATATCAACTGCGCGCCGCCGCTGCGTGGCTGGCGGCCGGCGACACCACCAGCAGTCAGGCACTGCTCGGCCAGATCGACGTGGCGCCCCTGGGCGATGGGCTGATCACGCAAAAGCAGCTCCTGCTGGCCCGCCTGGCGCTGGGACGGGGTGATCCGGTCGCTGCCGCAGCGGCGCTGGCGCCGACCCTCGAGCTCCACCCGCCGGCCGATCTGGCCGCCGAGCGCGATGCGCTCGTGCAGCGACTGCCGCCCGGCAGCTTTCCGACATCTGGCCCGGCGCTGACCGGCGGTGATTTCCTGGCGGTGCTGCTGCCGTACGGCGGCAGCCTCGACAGCGCGGCGCAGGCCATCACGACCGGCATCATCGCGGCGCGCCTGCACGACGGCAGCGGGCCCGAGTTGCGTTTCTACGCCAGCGGCAACGACGTGGTCACAAGCTATCGGCAGGCGCTGGCGGACGGGGCGGCCGCGGTCATCGGCCCGCTGCAGAAGGCCGAGGTGGCGACGCTGGCCAAAGCCCCCCTGCCGCGTCCGACCCTGGCGCTGAACAATCCCGAACCGGCCGTCGGCCAGGTCAACCTGTACCGCCTGTCGCTGGATCCGGCCGACGAGGCCGCCGCCGGCGCGCAGTGGCTGGCGGCTGCCGGCTATCGTGACGTGGCCATGCTGTACGTGGACGATGCCTGGGGCAGGCGCCTGCGCGACCTGTACAGCGCGGCCCTGGGCGGGCAGGGTGGGCGGCTGTCGGGAGCCGTTCCCTTCGACGCTGGCGACACCGATTTTGCGGCCGCCCTGCGCGGCCTGTTTGGCGCGCGTCTGGCAGCCACGGTGCCGGCCGCGCCGGATGCGCCGGGCGTATCGTCCGCGGCCGCGCCGACACTCCCTGGCCCGCAGGCGCTGATCGTCATCGCGAGCGCTACCGACGCCCGCCAGATCGTGCCGCAGCTGGCCTACGTGGGCCTGTTCGATCTGCCGGTGCTGACCACCTCGCAGGTATGGAGTGGCAGTCCGGAGCCGGCCGATGCCGACCTCCAGAGCGTCGTGTTCTGCGACAGCCCGTGGGCGCTGAACAGACAGACTCTTTCCGGCGACGGCGGATTTCTGACCGCTGCACGGCAGGCCTGGCCGCAACTGGACCGCGAACCGCCGCGCCTGGTGGCACTGGGCGCCGATGCCTACGCAGTGGGCCGGGAGCTTCGCCTGGGGCACACGGTCGATGCCCTGCCCGAGGGCCTGACCGGTGCCTTGGGCCTGGACGCCGACGGCACCCTGCACAGGCGCGTGCTCGCCTGCGCCCGTTTCAGCGGCGGCGTGCCGGTGCCGCTGATGCCCGGCGGATCGCCGTGAGCACCGGCGCGCCGCATCTGCAGCGCGGACGGGCGGCCGAAGACCGGGCCGCGGCGCACCTCACGGCGCAGGGTTTGCAGATCCTGACGCGTAATTACCGCGTCGGCGGCGGCGAGATCGATCTGGTCGCCCGCCACGGCGCAGAGCTGGTGTTCGTGGAAGTGCGCAGTCGGCGCAGCGCCGCTTTCGGGACTGCCGCCGAATCGGTCACCCCGGCCAAACGCCGCCGCATACTGTTGGCCGCCCAGCACTATCTGCAGAGCCTGGACCAGCGCACGCCGCCGCCGTGCCGTTTCGACATCGTCAGCATCACCGGCGCGGTCGATGGCGGGCACCTGGACTGGCTGCGCAATGCCTTCACCAACGACTGACCGGGCTACCTGAGCCGTATGGATCCGATTGCCCTCGTTGCCGCCCGCTTCCGCGAAAGCGCGCAGCTGAAACTGTCCAGTGTGGATGCGCTGGCGCCGGCCATCGCGCGCGCCGGCAGCGTGCTGGCGGCCAGTCTGCGCGGCGGCGGCAAGCTGCTGGTGTGCGGCAACGGCGGTTCGGCGGCCGATGCCCAGCATTTCAGCGCCGAGCTGCTGGGCCGTTACGAGCGCGAACGCGCCGGCCTGCCGGCGATTGCCCTGCACGGGGACAGCTCAACCGTGACCGCGGTGGCCAACGACTACGGTTACGAGCATGTGTTCGCCCGCCAGGTGCAGGCGCTGGGCCGGCCGGGGGATGTGCTGCTGGCCATCAGCACCAGCGGCAACTCGCCGGGCATCCTGCGCGCGCTCGAAGCCGCCCAGCAGGCCGGACTGGGAGTAGTCGCGCTCACCGGCCGGGACGGCGGCGCGCTGGCGCCCCTGTTGCGACCGGCCGATATCGAAATACGCGTGCCGGCGCAGATCACCGCACGCATCCAGGAAGTCCACATCCTGATCCTGCACTGCCTGTGCGAGCTGATCGACGAGCTGCCACGGTGAGCGACGCCCCACCCCGCTACGCCAGAAAACTGGTCACCGACACGGCCGAGCTGGCAGCTCGCCTGGCCGCCCTGCCGCGACCGATTGTGTTCACCAATGGCTGCTTCGACATCCTGCATGCGGGGCATGTCGATTACCTCGACCGCGCCGCCGCGCTGGGCGCGAGCCTGGTGGTCGGCGTCAACAGCGACGCCTCGGTGCGCCGTCAGGGCAAGGGCCAGGACCGGCCCATCAATCCGCTGCCCGAGCGCATGGCGGTACTGGCGGCGCTGGAGGCCGTCAGTCTGGTCGTGCCCTTCGACGACGATACGCCGTTGGCGCTGATCCACGCCGTGCGTCCGGATCATCTGGTCAAGGGCGGCGACTGGCCGGTCGAGTCCATCGTCGGCGCCGACTTCGTGCGCGGCTACGCCGGACAGGTGCACTCGATCCGCTTCCGTCACACGCGCTCGACCAGCGATCTGCTGCGTCGCATCCGCGAGCAGGACGCGACATAGCCGACCACTGACCGGCGCGGCCCGGTCGAGCAAGCGCTGCTTTCAGCCTGCGCGGGGCCTGATCACGCCGCGGTCGATCAGCTCGCTCAGGCCGAACGGATCGAAATTGCGGTAGCCGGCGTCCATCGCTTGCTGGAACAGGCCGAGCAGCGCCTCGCCCAGCGGCAGCGTGATGCCGGCATCCTGCTGCGACAGTTCCTGCACGGCCTTCAGATCCTTGTAGAAGATGCCAAGGCCGGTCGGCCCCTCGCCCAGCGGGCGGGCGGCCAGCCGGGGTTTGAAAAAATCGATCACGTGGCGCGGTGACACGCAGGCGCCCAGCACGTCCATGAGCTTGACGCCGTCGATGCCGCAGCGCTCGCCCAGCACCACGGCTTCGCTCAGGCCCAGCAGCGTGCCCATGAAGGCCAGCTGGTGGCACAGCTTGGCGGTCTGGCCGCTGCCGACCGGGCCCAGATGAAAAATGCTGCCGCCGAAGGTCTGCAGCAGCGGCAGCACGGTGTCCCAGGCGGCCTGCTCGGCGCCGACCATGACGGCCAGCGAGCCGGCCTGCGCCCACGGCGTGGAGCCGCTCAGCGGGGCGTCCACGTAATCCATGCCCCGCGCGCGTGCCTCGGCGGCGAAGGCGCGGCAACGCGGCGGCGCGGTGGTGCCAAGATCGACCACGATCGCACCCGGCGCGGCGCACTCGAATATGCCCCCTGGCTGTCGCAGCACTTCACCCAGCACGTCCTGATTGGAGACGGCGACGAACACCGCCTGTGCCCCGGCGGCGGCCTCGCCGACCGAGCCTGCCGCCTGCGCGCCGGCTGCCTGCGCCTTGGCCAGCGCGTCGGCCGACAGGTCGAAGGCCTTGACCGTGTGCCCGGCGGCCACCAGATGACCGACGATGGGCGCGCCCATGGTGCCGACGCCGACGAATCCAAGCTGCATGACGCTCTCCGGCAATGTCGACCAACGGTCAGTAAGTGGCGGCGACGTAGTCGCGAATGTTGTAGTCGGCCGGCACACGGCGCTGCGTTTTCAGTTCCTGCTCCACCCGTTCCTGGAAGGCCCAGTCGAGGCTGGGCTCGCGCAGCCAGTGCGGGCCGTCGCGGCGCATGGCGCGCTCGATGTCGTCCTCGCTGACGAAGGGCAATTGCGCCGCGAATGGCCGCAGCTCCTGCGGATGTTCAACGCCATACGTCGCAGCGGCAAAATAGGCCTGCACCATGCGCCGAACAAGTTCAGGCTTTTCGGCGATCCAGCGACGGCGGGCATACAGCAGGATGCCGTAATTGGCCGGCCGCAGCAGGTCGGCATAGTCGGCCAGCACGCGCCAGCCGAAGCGGCGCTCCACCAGGCTGACGTAGGGCTCGTACAGGATGCCGATGCGAAACGCGGCGCGCTCGATGCCGTCGGCGAAGGCCTGGCCGTAGTTGTCGAAGCGGCTGTCCTGCATCAGCTCGACGACCTTGAAATCGTCGATCGTCAGCCCCTCCTGGCGCGCATGCCACTCCAGCAGGCTGCCCGGGCAGGTCATGCGCTTGTTGATGACGACCTGCTCGCCACGGCAGTCGGACAGCCGGTTCACGCCCGGCGCAGCCACCAGATAGAAGGGTGCGAAGTCGCAAAACCCCACGCTGACGACGGCGTACTCGCGCGAGCCGACGGCGGCCGGCAGGAACACCGGCGTACCGATCTGGCCCATGTCATAGGCGCCGGCGCGGATGCGCGCGCCGTATTCCTCGCCGGTGAGGTGGCTGGAGAGCTTCAGATCCAGGCCGCGCTCGGCAAACCGGCCGGTCGTCTGCCACAGTTCGATCGGGAAGTTGAACAGGCCGACCGGCGGCGTCCCCCAGTTGACGGTATCCATGGCGAACTCCCGCGGCCGGGCGGCCGCCGTCACACGTGATAGAAGTCCAGTACCTGCGGGATCAGGTCGTTGATGACGATGATCTTCTTGCGCGCGATGCGCAGGCTGCCGTCATCCTGCGGGCGCAGCGTGTACTCATACTGGCCGGCAAAGAAGTGCGTTTCCTTGTGCTTGAAGTAGGTCACCTGCCAGTTGGCGTGGACCTCGAAATCCCCATTGGCCTGCTCGCTGGCTTGCACGTTGCCGACCAGGTGGCTGGTGCGCGGTAGCGGCACCGAGGCCGACGACATGCCGGTGCGCAGGCGGAACACGCGGTCTTCCAGGCCGCTGCGGTCGGCGTAGTAGATCAGCGAGATCTCGTTTTGCGGATCGCTGGTGTAGCTGTGCTCTGACTCCCAGGCCGGCACCCAGAACTCGGCATCCGGCAGGTAAAGAGCCAGCCAGTCGTCCCAGGCCTTCTGGTCGATCAGCCGGGCTTCGGTGTACAGCAGGTCGGCGCAGCGCGCGACGTCGTCCATGGTCTATGCCTTTGAAACTGTGCGAGATAGTGGGGCGCCGGCCGATTATTTCTGCATCGCATTCAGCCAGTGGCGGTGCTGGGCCAGGAAAATGCCCTCGTCCTCCACCTTGCCGCCGCAGTAGTCGGGCTTCACGCCTAGCGCCGCGGCGCGGGCGTCGGCACCCTTGGTCAGGAACTTCACGCCGCGCGTCAGGTCATTCCAGCGCGCCAGGCGGCCCTGTGCGGCGTTCTGCGCGTAGGCGAATTCGCTCAGGTCGTCGGGCGTGGCCATGCCGGAGGCGTTGAAGAAATCCTCGTACTGACGAATGCGGTGGGCGCGCATCTTCGGCGGCTCGCCCTTGGGCGCGATGGCGTAGATGGTGACCTCGGTTTTGTCCACGGCGACCGGCCGGAACACGCGAATCTGCGACGACATCTGGTCCATCAGGAACACGTTGGGGTAGATCAGCGTGTTGCGCAGCTTGCCGATCATCCACTCGGCGTAAACCTCGCCAAACTTTTCCGTCCACTCGCCGTACATGTGGAAATTCGGCCGGCGGTCGCCGCGGTTAGGCCAGTCGCCCCACAGCACCACGTGGCCATTGCCGAAGTCGAAAAAGCCGGCATCCAGGTTGCCCAGCTGCGACACGTCCATGGACTTGATCTGGTTGGCGCCGGCGCGGATACGCTCGCGGTTCTGCGTGGTCAGCGCGAAGTTCACGTGCAGCCCGTGCACGTGGTAGCCATCGACGCCGTTTTCGGCCTGCAGCTTCCAGTTGCCGTCATAGGTGTAGGTCGAATGCCCGCGCAGGACCTCCAGACCCTGCTCGCCGCCCTGGTCGGCCATCAGGTCGATCATCACCCGCGCGTCGCGCAGGTGCTCGGCCAGCGTCGGCGCCTCGTCGCTCAGGGACGCGAACACGAAGCCGCGGTACGACTCCACCCGCGGCGCGGCGGTGAGGTGGAAATTCTCCTTGCGGAACTGATCCGGATAGCCGCCGCCCTTCTCGCGCGTGACCGACATCAGCTTGCCATCGGTATCGAAACACCAGCCGTGGAAGAAGCAGGTCATGTCGGTCTTGTTGCCGCGCTCTTCGTGCACCAGCTGCGAGCCGCGGTGGGCACAGGCATTGATGAAGATATTGACCTTGCCCGAGGCGCCTCGAATCACGACGACCGGCTGGCGTCCCAAGTGGGTTGTCAGGAAATCGCCATGATTCGGAATCTGGCTTTCGTGGCAGACGTACAACCAGCTGCGTTCCCAGATGCGCTCCATCTCCAGCTCGAAGATGGCCGGGTCAGTGAAGATGGATCGGTCGACGCGGATCACGCCCTCGGCGGGACGCTCGTCCAGATAGGCATCGAGGTTGATGGATTCGAAGGGTTTCATGGGGGAGCCTCCGGTTCGGCATTGCGCCGCTGGGATTCGGTGTGGGCACGCCCGCTGGTTCGGCGGCGGCGGGCGTGCGAGGTGATTTGTCATCTTAACGATGGGTAGGGATGGCCGCAATCGCACAAGGCCGCCGCTTGTACAATCGCGTGCTGCGCCGCCCGGCGGCGCCGCTGCTCGACCAACACAAGCAAGGAGGCACCGATGGGCTGGCTGGACAATACGGTTGCAATCGTCACAGGCGGCGGCTCGGGCCTGGGCCGGGCGCTGGTGCAGCGCTTCATCGCCGAGGGCGCCAGCGTGGGCGTGCTGGAGCGCGATCCGGCCAAGGCGGCGCAGCTGACGCAGGACTTCGGCGACCGCGTGCTGGCCGTCACCGGCGACGTCACCACCTACGCCGACAACGCGCGCGTGGTGCAGGACACCGTGGCGCGCTTTGGCAAACTCGACACCTTCATCGGCAACGCCGGCGTGTTCGACTACTTCCAGACCCTGCCGCAGATTGACGCCGAGCGGATTTCGGCCGCCTTCGACGAGCTGTTCGCGGTCAACGTCAAAGGTTACCTGCTGGGCGCCAAGGCGGCCCTGCCGCAGCTGCTCAAGACGCGCGGCAGCATCATCTACACCATCTCCAATGCCGGTTTTTATCCGGCCGGCGGCGGGCCGATCTACACGGCATCCAAGCATGCCGTGGTCGGCCTGGTACGGGAGCTGGCCTATGAACTGGCCCCCAAGGTGCGCGTCAACGGCGTCGCCCCCGGCGGCATGAAGACCGAACTTGGCGGCCTGGCCGCCACCGGCACCGCCGGGGTCAAACTCAGCCAGATGGACGGGCTGGAAGACATGATGCGCAGCATCTCGCCCCTTCAGATCGCGGCCGTACCCGACGACTACTGCGGCCCGTACGTGTTGCTCGCCTCGCGTGCCAACTCGGCGCCGATGACCGGCGTGGTGATCAATACCGACGGCGGCCTGGGCGCACGCGGTTTCACCAAGATGGCCGGCGGCGAGGACTTGTAGAGAGCCGTGGCCATCGCCGGCACGCCGGCGTATACAATCATTCGGTAACGTCTATCCTCACGTTTTGGAGAGTGCCGCCATGAACGCCCCCACCGTTTTCGGCGCGCCGGTCCACTGGCCGGCCAAGATCAACGAAGTACCGAAAGACATTTTCGACCGCGAGGACGTATTCCGGCTCGAACTGGAACGCATCTTCTATGGTCCCGAATGGCACCCGGTTGCCCACACCGGCGAAATCCCGAGCATCGGCGACTTCAAGACCTTTCATATAGGCGAGCGGCCGCTGCTGATCGTGCACGGCCAGGACGGCCAGGTACGGGTGTTCTACAACGCCTGCGCGCACCGCGGCACGCTGCTTGAAACCAACAACCGCGGCAACAAGGCCGAGTTCGAGTGCCCCTACCATCGCTGGCTGTTCGACAGCACGGGCGCCCTGCGCGGCTGCCCGGGCAAGGAAGACTTCTCACCCAGCTTCACCATGGAAGGTTCGGGGCTGGCGCAAGTGCGCAGCGCCATCGTCGGCGGCCTGATCTTCGCCACCCTGCACGATGCCACGCCGGACATCGACACCTGGCTGGGTCGCACGCAGCCGGCGCTGATGCAGCTGCTGGGCGGCGACGGACGTCTGAAACTGCTCGGCTACCAGAAGGTCAGCTACGACTGCAACTGGAAGGCCTACGTCGACAACGACGGCTACCACGCCCCGCTGTTGCACCTGGCCTTCAAGATGCTGAACTGGCAGGGCGGCAAGGGCTCGCAATACGCCACTGAGAACGGGCACATCGCGTTCGAGTCGGAACTGAAGGTGCCGACCAACAATGGCTTCTTGCGGGACCCGTCGCTGATCGCCTTCAAGGGCTCGCACACCTCCAAGGGTTCGGTCATCGTCGGCCTGAACCCGCTGACGGTGATGACCAAGCACCTTGACATGATCAACGTGCGCTTCGCGGTGGCTCGCTCGCTGCTCAAGACCGAAGTGCACTACGCCTATTTCGCGCACGTCGACGACGACGCGGACATGGTGCGCCACCGTCTGCGCCAGTCCTCGAACATGCTCGGGCCGTGCGGCATGGTGTCGATGGAGGACGCGTCGATTTTCCTGCGCGTGCAGCAGGGCAATCGCACGCCGGGCAACGCCGTGTTCCAGAAGGGCGTCAAGCAGGAACACGGCATGTGGTTCGATTTCAAACAAAACGACGAGGCCGGCAATCTGCCCAAATGGGAGTACTACCGGCGCGTCATGGGCTTCATACGAGAGGAGAGCTGATCAATGACCCAGGAAGCGTTGCAGCAGATCGACGCGCTGCAGACCCGCTACATCGCCGCGCTGGACAGCAAGGACATGGCCGCCTGGCTGGACACCTTCGCCAGCGATGGCTCGTACGTCTGCATCGCCAACGAAAACGAGGAAAGCGGCCTGCCGCTGGCGCTGATGATGGACGACTGCCACGAGCGCCTGGAAGACCGCGTCACCTACGTGACCAAGGTCTGGGCTGGCACCTTCGAGGACTACCAGACCCGTCATTTCGTGCAGCGCATCGCCTGCACTCCGAAGGGCGGCGACCTGTACGAGACGGTGAGCAACTTCACCGTGTTCTATACCGATTCGGCCGGCAACACCGGCACCCTGGTCTGCGGCCGCTACGTGGACCAGATCGTGCTCGGCAGCGGCGGCGCCAAGCTCAAGTCCCGCCGCGCGGTGATGGATACCAACGTGGCGCCGCGCTACATCGTGTATCCGATCTGATCGAAACCGCGTTGCACCTCCCGGTCGCCGTGGCGGCCGGGAGCCTGCCTTCCCCGGCCCGCTCGCCCGCGCTATCGTGGACGGCATGAGCGGCCGGATACCCGAAGACTTCATCGACGCTGTCCTGGCGCGCACCGACATCGCCGAGGTCATCGGCGCGCGCGTGCCGCTGCGCCGCAGCGGCCGTGAGCTGGCCGGCCGCTGCCCGTTCCACGAAGAAAAAACGCCATCGTTCACCGTCAGTCCGCAAAAGCAGTTCTATCACTGCTTCGGCTGCGGCGCGCACGGCACGGTGATCGGCTTCCTGATGGCCATCGACCGGCTCGACTTTCGCGAGGCCATCGCGGAGCTTGCCCAGCGCGCCGGCATGACGCTGCCGGAGGAGAGCCCGCAGGGGCACGAATCAGGGACCTCGCTGGCGGCGCTGTACGAGGTGCTGGCCGCGGCGAGTGCCTTCTACCGCAAGCAACTGCGCCATCACCCGGCCGCAGCTGGCGCGGTCGAGTACCTGAAAAATCGCGGCCTGGACGGCAAGACCGCGGCGCGTTTTCACCTGGGCTTCGCGCCGGACGGGTGGGATGGCCTGGGCCGCGCGCTGGGCGAGCGGTACGGAGCTGATTTGCTGCGCCGGGCCGGCCTGCTGGCCGGTGACGAAGACGGCCGCGGCCATGACCGTTTTCGCGGGCGGGTGATGTTCCCGATCGAGGACCGTCGCGGCCGGGTGATCGGATTCGGTGGGCGCATCATCGGTCAGGGCGAGCCCAAATACCTCAATTCGCCCGAAACCCCCGTTTTTCACAAGGGCCGCGAACTGTACGGCCTGCCCAACGTGCTCCGGCAGGCACGCAACCCGCACCTGCTGTTGGTGGTCGAAGGCTACATGGACGTCGTGATGCTGGCCCAGCATGGCATCGACCACGCCGTCGCCGTGCTCGGTACCGCGCTGACGGCAGAGCACCTGCGGGCCGCATTTCGCATCACGCCGCGGCTGGTGCTGTGCTTCGATGGTGACAACGCCGGGCGACGGGCGGCCGAGCGGGCGGTCGACAATGCCCTGCCGGAACTGGCCGACGGGCGCGACCTGCGCCTGCTGTTCCTGCCCGAGGGCGAAGACCCGGACTCGCTGGTGCGCCGCATCGGCAAGGAGGCGTTTCTGGAGCTCGCCGGCCAGGCAGTGCCGGTTTCACAACATCTGGTCGACCGCTTGAGGAATAGCGCCAACATAGCCACCGTGGAGGGGCGTGCCCAACTCGCTGAATTGGCAAAACCATTGCTGCAAAAGCTGCCGGCAGGAACCTACCGGGATCTGATCGTAGAAAAAATAACCGGCTTTGTCGGCCGTAGCGGGCTGAATCCTGCACCCGCCGGGCGTGCCTCGCCGGCGATTCCCAGGATAGCTGGACAGCGACCATCGCCGGTGTGGCGTGCCATCTTGTTGCTGGCGCATTACCCGCAACTGGTGGGCCACGTCGGGGATTTGACGCTTCTGACCGACACGCATTCTGACGGCGTCGATCTGCTGCTGCGCTTGCTTGCGACGCTGCGCGAGCTTCGCCAGCCCCGTCTGGATCTGTTGCTGGAGCACTGGCGCGACACCGACGACGGCGCTGCCCTGTCAAGCATATTGGCCCACAGCGAGTTGGTGCCGGAGGAACTCGCGTCGGCGCAGCGCGAACTGCACGAAATCATCGAGCGCTTATTGTCGCAGGCAGCGCAGGCGCAGCGGCGCAAGGCGTTGATGCACGGCGTGCCACCCAGCCAGCTCGATGCCCAGCAGCGGGCCGAGGTGCTGGCGCTCTTGAAACAACGCGGCGGCGCCCCGACTTGACCGCAATGAACTACAATCACCGGTTCCGCCCAAATCGCATCGAGGTGTCCCATGGATAACGGTGTCGACCACCCCGAAGAAAATTCCGAACTGAAGCAGCTGCTGGCGCTCGGTCGCGCCCGGGGTTACCTCACCTACGGTGAGATCAACGATCACCTGCCGCAGGACATCGTCGAGGCCGAGCAGCTCGAAAGCATCGTTGCCATGCTTACCGAGATGGGCATCCGCGTGTCGGATGCGCCGCCGGACATGGAAGAGCTGCTCATGAGCGGCGAGAGCGTGACCGAGGACGAAGCGGTCGAAGAGGCCGCCGCCGCGATGACGGCGGTCGAGCGCGAAGGCCGCACCACCGATCCTGTGCGCATGTACATGCGCGAAATGGGCACCGTGGAGCTGCTGACGCGGGAAGGCGAGATCGCCATCGCCAAGCGCATCGAGGCCGGTCAGCAACAGGTCGTGGCCGCCTTGCTGCAGCTGCCGCGGGCACTGGACGAGGTCTTTGGCCTGTACGACCAGGTGCAGGCCGGACAGCTGCGCCTGCCCTCCTTCGTCGCCGGCTTCTACGAATCGGACGAGCCGGAGGCGCCGCCTGCCGGCGAGGTGATCGAAGAAACGACCGCCGGCGCCGACGTCGACGATGTCGTCGAAGACGAAGCCGAGCTGGACAGTGACACACCGGTGGTGGTCGAGGAAGTCGAGATCGGCCCCGATCCGGAGCAGGTGCGGGCGCATTTCGAGCTGCTGCGCGGCCTGCGCGAACAGCTTGCCAAGCTCGAGTCGGCCAAAAAGCCCAACGTCGAGCAAATTGCCGGTCTGCGTGAAGAACTTCAGGCCCAGATGCTGAAGCTGCGCATCATCCCGAAGCAGATCGAGGACCTGTCCGGCCTGCTGCGCAGCCTGATGGAGCGCATCCGCCAGCAAGAGCAGGTGATTCTGGACCTGTGCGTCAACAAGGCGGACATGCCGCGCAAGGATTTTCTGCGCGTGTTCATTGGCCACGAGACCGACACCGGCTGGCTGGAAACCCAGGTCAGCGCGAAGAAAAAGCACAGCACGCGCCTGAAGCAGTTCACCGACGACATCCGTCGCGCGCAGCGCAAGCTGGCCGAAATCGAGCGCGAGCATGGCCTCGAAATCGCCCGTATCAAGGAAGTCAACCGCCAGATGCTGTCTGGCGAACGGCACTCGAACCAGGCCAAGAAGGAAATGGTCGAGGCCAACCTGCGCCTGGTGATCTCGATCGCCAAGAAGTACACCAGCCGCGGCCTGCAGTTCCTGGACCTGATCCAGGAGGGCAACATCGGCCTGATGAAGGCGGTCGACAAGTTCGAATACCGCCGCGGCTACAAGTTCTCCACCTATGCCACCTGGTGGATTCGCCAGGCCATCACCCGCTCGATCGCCGACCAGGCCCGCACCATCCGCATTCCGGTGCACATGATCGAGACCATCAACAAGCTGAACCGCGTGTCGCGGCAGTTGTTCCAGCAACTGGGCCGGGAGCCGACGCCCGAGGAACTGGCGGTCAAGATGGAAATGGCCGAGGACAAGATCCGCAAGGTGCTCAAGATCGCCAAGGAGCCGATCTCGATGGAAACGCCCATCGGCGACGACGAGGATTCGAGCCTGGGTGATTTCATCCAGGACACCGGCACCCTGTCGCCGATCGACATCAGCACCGCCGACAGCCTGCGCGAGGCCACGCAGGACGTGCTCGCCTCGCTCACGCCGCGCGAGGCCAAGGTGCTGCGCATGCGCTTCGGCATCGAGATGAACAACGACCACACCCTGGAGGAGGTGGGCAAGCAGTTCGACGTGACGCGCGAGCGGATCCGCCAGATCGAAGCCAAGGCCCTGCGCAAGTTGCGCCACCCCAGCCGCTCCGAGAAGCTGCGCAGCTTTCTCGACTGAGCCGCGTACGGCCACCGGCCGTGCGTGCCGCGGGCACACGGCCGGACTTGTCGAACATGGGCCTTTAGCTCAATCGGTTAGAGCAGCGGACTCATAATCCGTCGGTTGCGGGTTCGAGTCCCGCAGGGCCCACCAACCCGCCCTCAGAAATGGGCAGCCGTCATGCGCCTCGTTGGGCACGCACGGCGCCCGCGCGCCGTCACCGATGTGGCCTGCTCGCCCGCAGCAGGTTCAGAAACAGCGCCCCCTGCTCCAAAGCATCGTCCAGCGCCACGTGCGTGTGCGGCAGGTCCGGATCGAACCACTCGCGCGGCATGTGGCGCTTGGTGGTCTGGCGAAATTCGCAGCCCAGTACCGCCATGGCGAAGCTCTTGATGTCCAGCGCCGAGAAGCCGAACGGGTTGTCGCCGGCAAAACGGGCCAGGTACCAGGCCACGAAGCTGAAATCGAAGGTGACCGGGTAGCCGACGAACACCGGCCGGCCGGGCAGGGCGCGCAGCCAGGAGGCGTATTCGGGCATGGCCTGCTGCGGCGGGCGCAGGTTCTGCCGGCAGGCGGCCCAGGCGGCAGGCTGCGCGGCCCAGAACTGCGCCGTGCGGGGATTCGCGTGCGCGCCGGGCAGGGTCTCGAAGTTGGCGCTCCAGGTGCCGACCGGGCGCCCGTCGGCCAGGAAGGCCGCCGAGCCCAGACTCAGCATGGAGTTGTCGCCCGGCAGGAAGCCGTCGGTCTCGATGTCGGTGCTGACGTAGACCTCCGCCACGGCGGCCTACTCGCCGCGCGGTTCCAGGGTCAGCGACAGCGAGTTGATGCAGTAGCGCTCGCCGGTCGGGCGCGGCCCGTCCGGGAACACGTGGCCCAGGTGTGAGCCGCAGCGCGCGCAGTGCACTTCGACCCGCCGCATGCCGTGGCTGATGTCGGTTTCGGTGGCCACGGCGGCAGGATCGGCCGGCTGCCAAAAGCTCGGCCAGCCGCTGCCGGAGTCGTACTTGGTGGCGGAGTCGAACAGCACCTCGCCGCAGCCGGCGCAGCGGTACACGCCGGGCGTTTTGTCGTTCCAGTAGGCGCCGGTGAAGGCCGGCTCGGTGCCTTTCTGCCGGCACACGCGATACTGATCGGGGCTCAGGCGCTGACGCCACTGGGCGTCGTCCTTGGGTAACTCGTCGGTCATGGCATCACCTGTGGTTTGGGGCCGTGTGCTCCATTGAAGCAGATTGGCACAGCCGGGGCGGCCTAAATATCGATCTGGCTGCCCAACTCCACCACCCGCGCCGAGGGCAGGCGAAAGAACTCCGCCGCC
This sequence comes from Immundisolibacter cernigliae, assembly GCF_001697225.1. GTDB lineage: Bacteria > Pseudomonadota > Gammaproteobacteria > Immundisolibacterales > Immundisolibacteraceae > Immundisolibacter > Immundisolibacter cernigliae. The sequence continues at coordinate 1,807,327 of NZ_CP014671.1, read as the reverse complement.
GGGCCGGCGTTGCGCATCATCCAGGCGAACAGATATTCCCGCCACAGCGCCATGCCCGGCAGGCGGGTCGGAATGATGGTCTCGCGACCGAGGAAGAACGTGGTGTCGTCGAGATCGAACGCGAGCCCCTGCAATGCGCACAGCGCAAGGGCACGCGGAATGTCCGGCCGCTGCATGAAGCCGTAATTCACCTGCACCTCCCAGAACCCGCGCCCGCGATCCTGCACCTGCACGCGCCCGGCCGCGTGTACCCACGGCACATCGGCGGTGCGCATGTGCACCAGCACTGCGCGCTCGTGCAGAACCTTGTTGTGGACCAGGTTCTGCAGCAGGGCGCTGGGTACCGACGCCAGGTTGCCGGTCATGAAAACGGCCGTGCCGGGCACGCGCCTCACCTCCGGCTGCAGCGTGCGCAGGAACTCGTTCATGCCGAGCGTTTCGGCCTGTAGACGCGCGACCAGGATCTGTCGCCCGCGCCGCCAGGTGGTGAGCGCCACGAACAGCAGAAGCGCGATTCCCAGCGGCAGCCAGCCGCCGGAGACCACCTTGACCGCGTTGGCGCCCAGGAAGCCAAGATCGATGATCAGAAACCCGGCCAGCAGCGCGCCTACGACCGGCACCGGCCAGCGCCAGCCAAGCACCATCACCACCGCGATCAGCAGGCTGTCGACCAGCATGGCGCCGGTCACGGCGATGCCGTAGGCTGCCGCCAGACCCGACGAGGAGCGGAATCCGAGCACCAGCAGCAGCACGCCGGCCAGCAACATCCAGTTGATCATCGGGATGTAGATCTGGCCGCGCTCGCTGGCCGAGGTGTGGCGGATGCGAAGGCGCGGCAGATAGCCCAGACGAATCGCCTGCTGCGTCAGCGAGAAGGCACCCGAGATCACCGCCTGCGAGGCGATGATCGTGGCCGCCGTGGCGAGCACTACCAGGGCCGGCCGCAGCCCATCCGGCGCCAGCAGGTAGAACGGATTTTGCACCGCCGCCGGGTCGGCCAGCAGCAGCGCGCCCTGGCCGTAGTAGTTCAGCGTCAGCGCCGGCCACACCACCGCGAACCAGCCCAGGCGTATCGGCCCGGCCCCGAAGTGGCCCATGTCGGCATACAGCGCTTCGGTGCCGGTCACCGCCAGCACCACCGCGCCCAGCACCACGAAGGCCAACCCGGGCTGCTGATACAAAAAGGCGATGCCGTACAGCGGATTGAGCGCCGCCAGCACGGCCGGGTTGGACGCCACGCCGATCGCGCCCAGCGTACCCAGCGTCAGGAACCACACCAGCGTCAGCGGGCCGAACAGCGCCCCGACGCGGGCCGTGCCGTGGCGCTGGATGAGAAACAGCCCCGTCAGTACGCCCACTGTCACCGGCACCACGTAGTGCGACAGGGCCGGCGCCAGCACGCCCACGCCCTCCACCGCCGACAGCACCGAGATGGCCGGCGTGATGATGGCGTCGCCGTAAAACAGCGTGGCCCCGAACACACCCAGAATCGCCAGCGCGTGGCTGAACCGCGGTCGGTCGGCCGTCAGTCGCTGCACCAGCGCCAGCAGCGCCAGGATGCCGCCCTCGCCGCCGTTGTCGGCCCGCATCACGAACGCCACGTACTTGGTGGACACCACCAGCGCCAGCGCCCAGAACAGCAGTGACAGCACGCCCATCAGGTTGGCCGGCGTCAGTGGCGCGCCGTGGGCGCCGCTGAAACATTCCTTGAGCGCATACAGCGGGCTGGTGCCGATGTCGCCGAACACCACGCCCAGCGCCCCCAGTGCCAGCAGGGGCAGTGGACTGCGGTGGCCGGGGGCGGGCGATTCAATGCTGGCGGTGGACATTTGGAATGTGGCTCCGGGGCGACAGGCAGGCGGCAGGGTACCGGTGGCTTGCCCTGCGGGCCAGCATGAACTTCCGGCGCCGGACGCGGGTCTGACCAACCGAGGCCGATCAGCATGGGCGGATGCCTGAGATTGGCGCCGAGCCCAGGAGACGTCATCCATGCCGAACCACCAAGACTTTGCAATCAAGGACTGTGCCCTGGTGTCGCTGGCCACCGGGGTGCGCGCGCAAAGCCTGCCGGAGTTGCGCGAGGGGCTGCTGGCAGTGCCGGCCAACAGCGTCTATCACCATTTCTGGGGCGGCCTGCTGCGCGCCCGCTTCGACGATCCGGAGTTCAACAACGACTTTGCCGTGTGGGTGCGCCACGCCCTGCACGACCTGCCGCTGGCCGAACGCCTGGCGGTGATCGATCCGGCCGACTTCGCCGACGCCGAGGCGCTGCGCCAGGAGGTGCTGGAGGTGGTCGAACAGCGTCTGGACGAAATCGAGGCCCCGGCCTGGGCGGCGCGCGACCGGCAGTTTCATTTCATGCGCGGGCAGCTGGTGGTGTTCGACACCGAAAGACGGGTGCGCGAGCCGCGCGAGCTGGTGGAACTGCTGCCGCAGCTGTCGCCGGGCAGCGTCTTCTACCACGCCATCGACGCGCGTCGGCGCGCGCCGGCAGGGCAGGACGATTTCCACGCCTGGCTGGTTGACCTCGACGACGGACACGAGGGCCTGATCGAGCGCCTGGCGCAGATCGATCCCTACTTCGTGTCGCTGCCGCAGCTGCGCGACCAGTACGCCGCCGCGATCGGCGCCCACTTCGCGGGGGTGCCGGCATGAACGCGCTGCTGGAAGCCTACGCCGAGGTGGCCGGCGCCGATGCCGTGCAGCACCTGATCCAACTGGCCGCGCCGCTGCGCGGCATGAAGGTGGTGCACGTGAACTCGACCCGCGCCGGCGGCGGCGTGGCGGAAATCCTGCACAAGCTGGTGCCGCTGATGCAGGCGCTGGAGCTGGACACGCGCTGGGAGACGATCACCGGCGACGGGCCGTTCTACCAGTGCACCAAGGCCATGCACAACGCCTTGCAGGGCCAGCCGGCGCCGCTGTCGGACGTGTTGATCAAGGCCTACGAGGACGCCAACGCCCGCACCGCCGAGACGCTCGGTCCGGTGCTGCGCGAGGCGGACCTGGTGTTCATTCACGATCCGCAGCCGGCGGCGCTGATCCGGCACGTCACGGATCGCCAGGGCAAGTGGGTCTGGCGCTGCCACATCGACGCCAGCCACCCGCAGCGCGGCGTGTGGCGCTACCTGCGCGGTTTCGTGGCCGACTACGACGCCAGCGTGTTCTCGCTGGCCGATTTCGCACAGCGCCTGCCGCACCCGGTCTACCTGATCCCGCCGAGCATCGACCCGCTGGCCGAGAAAAACAGCGAACTGGCGGCCTGGCAGGTGCTGGAAACCTGCCAGCGTTTCGAGGTCGATCCGGACCGGCCGCTGATGCTGCAGGTGTCGCGCTTCGACCGCTTCAAGGATCCGCTGGGCGTGATCGCCGCCTACCGCCTGGCCAGGACCTTCATGCCGGGTCTGCAACTGGTGCTGGCCGGCGGCGGCGCCGACGACGACCCCGAGGGCGAGGCGGTACTGGCCGAGGTCAACCGCGCCGCCGAGGGTGACGACGACCTGAAGGTGCTGCTGCTGCCCTCCGACGCCCACGCCACCATCAACGCCCTGCAGCGGGCGGCGCATTTCGTATTGCAAAAGTCACTGCGGGAAGGCTTCGGCTTGACGGTCACCGAGGCCATGTGGAAGGGCAAGCCGGTGATCGGCGGCGACACCGGCGGCATTCGCCTGCAGGTGGTGAACCATCACACCGGTTTTCTGGTGAGCACGCCCGAGGGCGCCGCACTGCGCGTGCGCTACCTGCACCAGCACCAGGAACTGCGTGAGCAGATGGGCATCAAGGCGCGCGAGTTCGTGCGCCAGAACTTTCTGCTCACGCGCCAGCTGCGTGATTACCTCACCCTCATGACCGGCCTGTTGCACCCGGGAGAAGACCGTATTGCGCTTGCCTGATTCGATTTTTCTGGAAAGTTTCTGGTCCGCATTGGTCGCCGCCCCCCGGGCCGTCCTGCTGCTCGATTACGACGGGACACTGGCGCCGTTCCATATCGACCCCGCGCAGGCGCGCCCCTATCCGGGCGTGGAACCGCTGCTCAATCGCATCGGCCGCCTGCCAAATGACCGGCTGGTGATCGTCTCCGGACGCTGGCTGCAGGACCTGCGGCCGTTGCTGACGCTCGATTTCGAACCCGAAATGTGGGGCTGCCACGGCCGCGAGCGGCGCCTGTCGGATGGTCGGCACAGCTTGGTGCCGCTGTCCGAGGCGGCCGTGCAGGCACTGACCGAGGCCGATAGCTGGGCGGCGACCGTGTGCGCGCTCGGCGGGCGGGTCGAGCGCAAACCCGGGTCGCTGGCGTTTCACTGGCGCGGGCTCGCACCGGGACAGCAGCGGTCCCTGCAACTTGATCTGGAAGGGCGCTTCGCAGCGCTGACGCAGGCGCGCGAAGTGGTCTGGCACGACTTCGATGGCGGCATCGAGCTGCGCGCCGCCGGCTGCGACAAGGGGCAGGTGGTCAGTCATGTGCTGGCGGAACTGGATGCCGGATCAGCCGGCTGCGTGGCCTACCTGGGCGACGACCACACCGACGAGGATGCCTTCCGCGCCCTGCAGGGACGTGGACTGCGCGTGCTGGTGCGACCCAAATGGCACACCACGGCGGCCGACGTGTGGCTGCGCCCGCCGGACGGGCTGCGGGAGTTTCTCGGTCGCTGGGCGGATATCCGGGAGCGGGCTCGATGAGCTTCGGCGGAATCGACTGGACCGCGAGCGGCTGGACGCAATGGCTGCAGGTGCCGGTGTTCGGCAACCCGCTGGCCGCCTGGCTGGTGGCGCTCGGCCTGATGGTCGTCGTGGCCATGGTGCTGCCGCTGATCAAGTGTCAGATCGGACGACGCCTTCATGCGCGGGCCGGGCGTGACGGTGCGCAGCTGAGCCGATACACGGCGCAAATCGTCGGCGGCACGCGGCGCAGCGTGATGTGGCTGGTGGCCCTGTTCGTCGGCGCGCGGGCGGTAAGCCTGTCGCCGAAGATCGACGCCGCGCTGGCCAGCATCACGGCCGTGGCCCTGCTGCTGCAGGTTGCGCTGTGGGCGCAGCGCGCGCTCGATGTGTGGCTGCAGCGGCGCCTGGACCGGGCCCGCACCACCGATGTCGCCGCTGCCACCACCGTTGGCATGCTCGGCTTCGTGGGCCGCATCGCCCTGTGGTCGGTGGCGCTGTTGATGATCCTGGACAACCTGGGCTTCAACGTCACGACCCTGGTGGCCAGCCTGGGCATTGGCGGCGTGGCGGTGGCGCTGGCGGTGCAGAACATCCTCGGTGACCTGTTCGCGTCGCTGTCGATCGCGCTCGACAAGCCGTTCGTGATCGGCGATTTCATCGTCGTGGACGAAATCGCCGGCACGGTGGAGCACGTGGGTCTGAAGACCACCCGCGTGCGCAGCCTGTCCGGCGAACAGATCGTGTTCGCCAATGCCGACCTGCTCAAGAGCCGCATCCACAACTACAAGCGCCTGTACGAGCGGCGCGTGCTGTTCGGCTTCGGCGTGCCGTACCGCACGTCGCCCGAGCAACTGGCCGCCATACCGCAGATGGTGCGCGAGATCATCACCGGGCAAGTCGGCACGCGCTTCGATCGGGCCCACTTCAAGGGCTTTGGCGCCTCGTCGCTGGATTTCGAAGTGGTTTACTTCGTGCTCGACCCCGACTACAACCGCTACATGGACATCCAGCAAGCCATCAACCTGGAGCTGGTCAACCGGTTCGCGGCGGCGGGCGTCGAGTTCGCTTTCCCGACGCGCACCGTACATGTCGAAACCCTGCCCACCGCAACCGCGGAGCCGGCCGGTGGCTGAGTCGCGGCCACGACGGCTGGTGATCGTCTCCAACCGGCTGCCGTTCGTCATCACGCCTGCCGCCGATGGGAGTCTGGTCAGCCGGCCCGGCAGCGGCGGGCTGGTGACCGCACTGCTGCCGGTACTGCGCGACCGCGGCGGCGTGTGGGTCGGTTGGCCCGGCCTGGTCGATCACGAAGCCGACCTGGAAGCGGCCCTGGCCAGTGCCGCCGGCAAGGCCGGCTACCGCCTGGCGCCGGTGGCACTGAGCGCCGAGGACCAGGCCGGCTTCTATTTCGGCTTCTCGAACCAGGTGCTGTGGCCGTTGTTCCACGACCTGCAGTCGCTGTGCAACTTCGATCCCGCCTACTGGCGCAGTTACTGCGCGGTCAACCACAACTATGCACAGGCGGTCCTGGCCGAGGCGCGGCAGGACGATTTCGTGTGGGTGCACGACTACCAGCTGCTGTTGCTGGGAGCCGAGCTGCGCCGCGGCGGACTGACCGCGCCGCTGGGGTTTTTTCTGCACATTCCGTTCCCGCCGCTGGACATCTACCTGAAGCTGCCGTGGCGCTTCACGCTGCTGCGGGCGCTGCTGGAGTACGACCTGATCGGTTTCCAGACCCTGCACGATCAGCGCAACTTCACCCAGTGCGTGCGCGCGCTGCTGCCGGAGCTGCGCCTCACGCACCGTGGCAGTCGGGCACGCCTGCCGGATGGGCGGCAGGTGCGCATCGGCGCCTTTCCGATCGGCATCGATGCGGCAGCCTTCCAGCGCCAGGCGCGCTCGCCGACGGTGCTCGCCGCGGCCGATGCCCTGCGCGCCGAGCTGCCCAACCGCGAGTTGATCCTGGGCGTGGACCGGCTGGACTACACCAAGGGCATCCCGCAGCGCCTGGAGGCGTTTCGCACCGCCCTGCACCGGCACCCGGAACTGCAGGAGCGTGTCACCCTGATCCAGGTGGTGGTGCCCAGCCGCGACGACATCCCGCAGTACCGGGACCTTAAAACGCGCATCGAGCAGCTGGTCGGCGAGATCAACGGCGAGTTCACCCGCCCCGGCGGCTGGGTGCCGATCCACTACGTCTACCGGGCGCTCGACCGCCTGGATCTGGTGGCCTATTACCGGGCCGCGCACATCGCGCTGGTGACCCCGCTCAAGGACGGCATGAACCTGGTGGCCAAGGAGTTCTGCGCCTGCTCGGTGGACAGCGACGGCGTGCTGATCCTGTCCGAGTTCGCCGGCGCGGTGGCGCAGCTGCAGCACGGGGCGCTGCTGGTGAATCCGTACGATCTGGAAGGCACCGCCGACGCCATCCACCAGGCCTGTTCGATGGCCGCGGCCGAACGGCGTAAACGCATGCAACTGCTGCGACGCGCGGTGAGCCGACAGAACGTGTTCCGCTGGGTCAACGGTTTTCTGGAAGCCGCCATCGCCAGTGATCTGGACACCTTTCCCTTGCCCGACGATTACCTGCCCAGCGCCGAGGCCGAGCACGCATTCTGGGATACCGAGCTGGCCTGAGCGGCGCGGCGGGCATGCCTGGCCGAGCTCAGCGCCACACCGAGATTTGACCTCGTGGGCCCGATACGCCGCGGGCACTGCATAAGGCGCGCCACGCCAGCCTCTTATGCAACGTTCAGCCGATAAGGTTGCATAAGCGCCGAGCCGGGCTTAGCGTTACGCAACTTTAGTGGCCTTGCGGGACCGCCCATGGAGCGAAACAGCGGCCAGTACGTGCACTGCGCCACGGCCGGCGAAACCTACCGGGCCCATGTCCCGGCGCCGCTGCCGCCGGACCCGCCGCTGGCAATCGATGCCGACCTGCTGACCCTGCTCGAACAGGCCAACCGTGCGCTCGGTCGCCTGGACGGCATTGCCGATCTGCTGCCCGACCGCAACCTGTTCCTGTACCAGTACGTGCGGCGCGAGGCGGTGGTGTCCTCGCAGATCGAGGGCACGCAGTCGTCCCTGTCCGATTTGTTGCTGTTCGAGCTTGCGGAAGCCCCCGGCGCCCCGCTGGATGACGTGGCGGAGGTTTCGCAGTACGTGGCCGCGCTGGACCATGGCCTCAAGCGCCTGGCCGGGGACTTTCCGCTGTGCCTGCGCCTGCTGCGCGAGATTCACGGCGTGCTGCTTGCCCACGGCCGCGGCGCGCACAAGCAACCGGGCGAGTTTCGGCGCAGTCAGAACTGGCTGGGCGGCACGCGGCCGGGCAATGCCGCCTTCGTGCCGCCACCGCCCGAGCGGCTGGCCGAATGCCTGGACGCCCTGGAACGCTTCCTGCACGGCGATGACGGCGGCCTGCCGGTGCTGGTCAAGACGGCACTGGCGCACGTGCAGTTCGAAACCATTCACCCTTTTCTGGACGGCAACGGCCGCCTCGGGCGGTTGCTGATCATCCTGATGCTGGTGGATGCCGGCGTGCTGCGCCAGCCATTGCTGTACCTGAGCCTGTATTTCAAGGTGCACCGGCTGGAGTACTACGACCGCCTGCAGCGCGTGCGCACCCACGGCGACTGGGAAGGCTGGCTTGGCTTTTATCTCAAAGGCGTGGCCGAGACTGCGCAGCAGGCAGTGGATGCCGCGCGTCGGTTGCTGGGCCTGTTCGAACAGGATCGCGAGCGCATCCGCGGCCTGGGACGCATCGCCACGTCCGCACTGGAAGTGCACCGTCACCTGCAGCAGCGCCCCGTGAGCCGCGTTGCCGAGGCCGTCGCCGCCACCGGCATCAACCGCACCACGGTCACTGCGGTCTTTCGTCGCCTCGTCGAACTGGGCATGGTCCGCGAGCTGCCCGGCCGCCAGCGCAACCGCGTGTTCGTCTACACGGCCTGTCTGGACATCCTGTCCGAGGACACCCAGCCGCTATGAACGCCCCCACCCGCCTCACCTGGGCCGACATCCGCGCCCGCGCCGTGGCCTTTGCCCGCGACTGGGCGGATGCCGGCTCCGAGCGGGCCGAGGCGCAGACCTTCTGGAACGAGTTCCTGGCCGTGTTCGGCGTGCACCGGCGGCGCGCGCAGGTGGTGTTCGAGCGCGCCGCGGCACGCTTCGGCCGGCCCGGCATGGGGCGCATCGACGTGTTCTGGCCGGGTCTGCTGCTGGGTGAGCACAAGAGCGCCGGGGCGGATCTTGCCGCCGCCTACACGCAGGCCACCGACTACTTCGCCGGCATCCCGGACCACGAGCTGCCGCGCTACGTGGTGGTGTCGGACTTCGCCCGCATCCGCCTGTACGACCTCGAAACCGGCCGCCAGGACGAATTCCCGCTCGGCGCGCTGGCGCGCCACATCGAGCGCTTCGGCTTCATCGCCGGCTACGCCGACGTGCGCGTGCGCGACGAAGACCCGCTCAACATTCGCGCCGTCGAACTGCTGGGCGCCCTGCACGACGCGCTGCGCCGCGACGGCTACGGCGTGGACCCGGCCACCGGCCGCGCCGGCCACGGCTTGCAGCTGTACCTGGTGCGGCTGCTGTTCTGTCTGTTTGCGGACGACACCGGCATCTTCAGCCCCAAGGACAGTTTCCTGGACCTGATCGAGCACTCCGACGACGACGGCGCCGACACCGGCACCGCGCTGGCGGAGCTGTTCCAGGTGCTCGACACCAAGTCCGAACTGCGCCAGCAGCATCTGCGCGACCTGCTGCGCGTCTTCCCGCACGTCAACGGGCGGCTGTTCGAAGAGCCGCTGCCGATTGCCCAGTTCACCGCCGGCACGCGCGCCCTGCTGCTGGACTGCTGCCGTTTTCAGTGGGCGGCCATCTCGCCGGCCATCTTCGGCGCCATGTTCCAGAAGGTCATTGACCTGGACGCGCGCGAGCGGCGCCGGCAGCTCGGCGCCCACTACACCTCCGAAGCGAACATCCTGAAAGTCATCGGGCCGCTGTTTCTGGACGAACTGCGGGCCGAGTTCGAGAGCGTCAAACAGAACCAGAACCGCCTGTTCGAGTTCCACAAGAAGCTGCGCGCGCTGAACTTTCTGGACCCGGCCTGCGGCTGCGGCAATTTTCTGGTCGTCACCTACCGCGAGCTGCGCCGGCTGGAACTGGACGTGCTGCGCGCCGCCGCCGCCTTCGGCCACGCCACCGCGCACGTGTTCGACGCCGTGCAGGTCAACGTGGACCAGTTCCACGGCATCGAGCTGGAGGAATTCCCGGCGCAGGTGGCGCAGCTCGCCCTGTGGCTGACCGACCACCAGATGAACCTCGAAGCCGGGCGCGAGTTTGGCGAGTACTTCGCCCGCCTGCCGCTGGACAAGGCGCCCAACATCCGCGTCGGCAACGCGCTGCGTCTGGACTGGGAAGATTTCGTGCCGCCGCAGCGGCTGAACTACATCCTGGGCAATCCGCCGTTCATCGGCGCCAAGTTCATGGACGACACCCAGCGCAAGGACTTTGCCTACGTGGCCGGCGGCGTAGCCAACGCCGGCCTGCTGGATTACGTGGCCGGCTGGTACTTCAAGGCCGCGCAGTACCTGTCCGGTAGCAAGGAAGGCTTCGCCAGCCCGGACAAGCGCCAGTTTCAGGACGCCCGCTTCGCCGGCAAGGGCAAGGCACCCGGCATCGAGGACATCTTCGTCACCCTGGAGCGGCAGGACGACGCGGCGCGTGAACGCATCCGCTGCGCCTTCGTGTCCACCAACTCCATCAGCCAGGGCGAGCAGGTCGGCGTGCTGTGGAGTGAGCTGTATCGCCGCGGGCTGCACATCCAGTTCGCCCACCGCACCTTTCGGTGGACCAACGAAGCCCCCGGCAAGGCGGCGGTGCACTGCGTGATCCTGGGCTTTGGGCGCGAAGACCTGCCGCACAAGCGCCTGTTCGATTACGCCAAGCCGGACGCCGTGCCGCACGAGCATGCCGCCAGCCACATCAACGCCTATCTCGCGGATGCGCCGGAAATCCTGCTGGACCGCCGCGGGCACCCGCTGTGCCCGGTGCCGGAAATCGGCATCGGCAACAAGCCCATCGACGGCGGCCATTACCTGTTCACCACGGACGAAAAAACAGCCTTCCTGGCGCGCGAGCCGCAGGCCGCGCCGTACTTCCGGCGCTGGATCGGTGCCGACGAGTTCCTGAACGGCTACGAGCGCTGGTGCCTGTGGCTGGGCGAATGTCCGCCGCAGGTGCTGGCGCACTTGCCGCTGGCCCGCGAGCGCGTCGAGGCCGTGCGCGCCCTGCGCCTGGCCAGCAAGAGCGCACCCACGCGCAAGCTCGCGGCCACGCCGGCGCGCTTTCACGTGGAAAACATGCCGGCCGGGCCGTACCTGGTGGTGCCGGAAGTGTCTTCGGAGCGGCGGGCTTACATCCCGATCGGCTTTCTGGGGCCGGACACGCTGTGTAGCAACCTGGTGAAGATCGTCCCCAACGCCACGCTCTACCACTTCGGCGTGCTGCACTGCGCCATGCACATGGCCTGGGTGCGCTACGTCTGCGGCCGGTTGAAAAGCGACTACCGCTACTCCGCGCAGATCGTCTACAACAACTTTCCCTGGCCGGGGATCACCGCGCAGCCCGACGCCACCGGCGACGATGCCCAAGCGCGCGCCGCGGAACTGCGCGCCACCATCGAACAGGCCGCGCAAGCCGTGCTGGACGCCCGCGCCGGCTTTCCCGGCGCCACGCTGGCGCAGCTCTACGACCCGCTGACCATGCCGGCTGCTCTGCTGCGTGCCCACCAGGCGCTGGACCGCGCCGTGGACGCCGCCTACCGCCCCGACGGCGGCGCCCGCAGCTACGCCGGCGACGCCCAGCGCGTCGCCTTCCTGTTCACCCGCTACGCCGCGCTGATCGCGCCGCTGGCCTGATCTGCCCGCACTCCTTTGCGGAGGCTTCGGTCAGCGCGGGGTGGCGATCGGGTGCGCCATCCCGGTCGCGGGCATGGCCCGCTCCTACAAAAGAAAGGGCCTGCCGATTTGTAGGAGCGGGCCATGCCCGCGACCGTCGGGCCAGGGGCGGCCACACACGGTCGGGATCGACGCAGACGCGCGTCGGGATGCCACGACGGGCCCGGCGTCATTCCACGGAGCCACGCCGGCACGCCGCGTTGCGGTCGCGGCCATGGGCCGCTCCTACAAGGGAATGACCTGCATTTAGTAGGAGCGGGCCATGCCCGCGACCTGCGGGCCAGGGGCGGCCATACACGGTCGGGATCGACGGCAGACGCACGTCGGGATGGCACGACGCCATTCCATAGCGCCACGCCGGCACGCAGCGTCGCGGTCGCGGGCATGGCCCGCTCCTACAATGGGTGGATGAACACCTTTCGCCGGCCGGGTCATGCGGCATTGCGTCGCGGACGCTACTGCGCACCCTGTCACGTTTACCACGTGACGTGTGCCACCCACGACCGGACGCCGTTCTTTGCCGACTTTGCGGCTGCCTGCGCGGTTGGCCGTTGCCTGGCTCGCGGGGAGGTGTGGGGCGATGCCTCTGCGTTGGCCTGGGTGCTGATGCCGGACCACGCGCACTGGTTGATCGAACTGGGCACCCGCGATCCGTTGGCGCAGGTGGTCAGCCGCCTCAAATCGGCCAGTGCACGCGCGGCCAATCCCGTGCTCTGCCGGCACGGCGCGTTGTGGGCACCGGCGTACTACGACCACGCCCTGCGCAACGAGGAAGACCTGCGCGCGGTGGCGCGATACCTGGTCGGCAACCCGGTGCGCGCAGGCCTGGTGGACCGGGTAGGCGATTACCCGTTCTGGAATGCCGTCTGGTTGTAGGCGCGGGGCGTTTGTCTTCGCAGGGATGACTCTGGTCGCGGGCATGGCCCGCTCCTCCGACAGAACGGCCTGCTCGTTTGTAGGAGCGGGCCATGCCCGCGACCCCAGGGCCACGAGGGGACGCAGCGCCATCGGCCCGAACCCACATAGACTGCTGCCGGATGCGCTGAAGCCGTTCTGTAATCTGAGCGCAGTAGCATCAATAAATTTGCCAACCCAATGCGCGCAGCGGCCATGACCGACGACATCGACCTCAAGCGTCCGGACCTGTACATCAACCGCGAGCTGAGCCTGCTGGAGTTCAACGGGCGCGTGCTGGCGCAGGCGCTCGATGCCCGCCTGCCGTTGCTGGAGCGGCTGCGCTTCCTGTGCATCTTCAGCACCAACCTGGACGAATTTTTCGAGATTCGCGTGGCCCGTCTGCAGGAGCTGCAGGCACTCGGCTCCGCGCAGGCCGGGCCGGATCAGCTCGGCCCGACCGAGTTGCTGGCGGCCATCGGCGCCCGCGTGCACGAGCAGGTCGACATCCAGTACCGCATCCTGAACGACACGCTGCTGCCGGCGCTGGCCGAGCAGGGCATCCGCTTCGTCGCCCGTGCCGAGTGGACGCCCGCGCAGGCAACCTGGGTGCAGGAGTTCTTCGAACACGAACTGGCGCCGATGCTGAGCCCGCTCGGCCTGGACCCGGCCCATCCGTTCCCCAAGGTGCTCAACAAGAGCCTCAATTTCATCGTCGCGCTGTCCGGCACGGACGCCTTTGGCCGGCGCAGCGGCAATGCCGTGGTGCAGGCGCCCCGCTCGCTGCCGCGCATCATCCCGCTGCCGCATACCGAAGCCGGCCAGCACCAGTTCGTGTTCCTGTCGTCGGTGATCCACGCCCACGTCGGCCAGTTGTTCCCCGGCATGCAGGTCAAGGGCTGCTATCAGTTCCGCGTCACCCGCAACAGCGACCTGTTCGTGGACGAGGAAGAAGTCGACGACCTGCTGCGGGCGGTGGAGGGCGAGCTGCAATCCCGCCGCTACGGCGACGCGGTGCGCCTGGAAGTGGCCGACACCTGCCCGCAGACCATGACCGACTACCTGCTGGCGCAGGTGGGTCTCGAGCCGATCGACCTGTTCCGGGTCAACGGTCCGGTCAACCTGAATCGCCTGCTGGCGGTGTGCGATCTGCCGGATCGCTCGGACCTGCGCTTTGCGCCGTTCACGCCCGGCCTGCCGGTGCCGCTGGGTCGCGGCGGCAACATCTTCGCCGCCATCGCCAAGGGCGACGTGCTGCTGCACCACCCGTTCGAATCGTTCCTGCCGGTGGTGGAGTTCGTGCAGCAGGCGGCCAGCGACCCGGACGTGCTGGCCATCAAGCAGACCCTGTACCGCACCGGCGAGGCGTCCGTCATCGTCGACGCGCTGGTGGCGGCGGCGCGGGCCGGCAAGGAAGTGACGGTGGTGGTCGAGCTGCGCGCGCGCTTCGACGAGGAGGCCAACATCGCCCTCGCCAACCGCCTGCAGGAAGCCGGCGCGCACGTGGTGTACGGCGTGGTCGGCTACAAGACGCACGCCAAGATGAGCCTGGTGGTGCGCCGCGAGGGCCGCGGCCTGCGCCACTACGCGCACCTTGGCACCGGCAACTACCACCTGCGCACCGCCCGCCTGTATACCGACTACGGCCTGTTCACCTGCGACAAGGCGATCACCGGCGACATCGTGCGGGTGTTCCTGCAGCTGACCAGCCTGGGGTCCGTGGGGGCGCTCGAGCGCCTGCTCGAATCACCGTTCACCCTGCACGAGGCCATGCTGGCCAAGATCGAGCGCGAGGCGCAGCATGCCGCCGCCGGCCGCCCCGCGCGGCTGGTGATCAAGCTCAACGCCCTGGTCGAGCCGCGCATCATCCAGGCGCTGTACGCCGCGGCGCAGGCCGGCGTGGACATCGAACTGCTGGTGCGCGGCATGTGCGCCGTGCGCCCCGGCGTGCCGGGCGTGTCCGAGCGCATCCGCGTGCGCTCGATCATCGGCCGCTTCCTGGAACACACGCGGGTCTTCTATTTCCACAACGACGGCGCGCCGGAGGTCTATTGCGGCAGCGCCGACTGGGCCGAACGCAATTTCTTTCGCCGCGTCGAGGTGGCCTTTCCGATCAGCGACGCGACCCTGCGCCAGCGCGTGATCGACGAACTGGCGCTGTACCAGGCCGACACCGCGCAGGCCTGGGAACTGCAAACCGACGGCAGCTACCGGCGCCTGGAGGCCGGCGACACCCCGCCGGTGTCGGCGCAGCAGGCGTTGATGGAGCGGCTGGCGGATTGAGCCGGCGCGACCAGGGCGCCAAGCGAACAACGTTGTATACGAGGCCACGTTCAAAAATTCCTGGTCACACAATAAGCAGAGCGCATTGCGCCGTATTCGTCTGTGCTTCTACGACTTGCTTCTACGCAAACGTACCGGCAGTTTGCTCGGGTCGATCTTGCAGTGGGTACAGGCGAGAACGGTGATGTCCATATCCTGGACGCGATACCAGACCAAGTAGGGAAATCGGCGCAATACCGCCCTGCGTACTTCGCGATACAGCTCGGGATAGATGAGCGGTGTTTCTGCAAGCGTGCCAAGAGTGGCAATGAACGCGATATGAAACTGCGCCGCCAGGCCCTTTTGCTGCGCCTCGTATCACATCTGCGCCTCAACAAGCTCGCGCTCGGCGGTCTTGCGGACATAAACGCTGTAACTCAAGGCAATTGTTGCCGAAGCCGCGCTTGAACTTCCGACCAAGGGCTTTGGTCTTCCGGCTTGTTTTCCAGGTCGGACAGACGAGTATCGAGTAGAGCTTTCTCCTCGTCTGTGACTGGCGCGTCCGCGGGGGTTAGTGTTTCCCAGACGGCCCCGATGAGTTCAAGCCGATCGGCCGGGCTCATGGTCTTTACGCGGGAAAGAAGGGCTGCATCGACCATGGGTGGGAATACCTCGATTGCTGTTTGGCACTTTATACGCCTGAACACGCGAGCCGACTCCACCTCTATCACCGCACCCGAACCGAAGTCGCCGGATGAGGTGCGCCACTCACCGCGCCGCCAGTGCCAGCACCGGATCGAGCCGTGCGGCCTTGTGCGCCGGCAGGTCGCCGAACCATGTGCACCGCCGAGTGACGCTGCAATGCGCTGCGGTTACCGCGCTCTACCCAACTTGAGCCACACGGCGTCGAAAATCAACCCGCATCTGCCCGCTCCAACTGATACGCCGCGCCATCCAGCGGCGGCCGTTGCCCGGTGATCAGCGCACTCACCAGTGCCGCCGAAGCCGGCGCCAGGGTCAGACCACTGCGGTAGTGACCGGCGCTGACGTACACGTTTTCGAACTGCGGGTGGCGGCCGATGTAGGGCGTGCCGTCCGGGCTGCCGGGGCGAAGGCCCGCCCAGTGCGCTACCTGCGGCGCGTCGGCCAGCGCCGGTACCAGCCGGGCGGCAGCGGCGCGCAGGGCGGCGGCGGAGCTCGGCGCAAGGGTTTTGTCGAAGCCGACGTGCTCGACCGTGCTGCCGGCCAGCAGCAGGCCATCGCGGCGCGGCACCAGGTAATGATCCTCCGCCAGGACCACATGGCGGATCAGACCTGGCTCGGTCTGCAGGGCGAGGATTTGCCCACGCACCGGCGCGATCGGCAGCGCCAGGCCACAGGTGCGCAGCAGATCGCCAGTCCAGGCGCCAGTGGTGACCAGCAGCACATCGACCGGCCGGCGGCCGTCGCGGGTGTCGAGCGCCGCGATGCGGTCCTCGCGCGGCGCGAAGCCGAGCACCTCGCAGTGTTCCTCGAACGCCACGCCGGCCCGCTGCAGGGCGATGCGCAGGGCGCGCATCAGGCGCGGATTGCGAACCTGTGCCACTTGCGGCAGCAGCAGGCCGGCGCAATGGGGTGCGAGCGCGGGTTCGGCTCGACGCAGCGCGGTGGCGTCGAGGGATTCGAGCGGCACCTGCCAGCGCTTGGCCCACGCCTGGGCCGCGCCTGCATCGGTGCAGTCCGGCAGCAGCAGTCCGCTTGGCAGCAGTTCGGGATCGATGCCGGATTCGGCCGCCAGCGCAGCGGCCAGGTCCGGATAGGCCCGTTGGCTCCATAGGCTCAGCGGCTGCACGGCATCCGGCTGGCGCCACGGGTGCAGCGGCGACAGGATGCCGCTGCCGGCCCAGGACGCCTCGCGGCCGATCTCGCCCCGGTCGAGCACGGTCACGTCAAGGCCCGCCGCGCGCAGCTCGCGCGCCGCCATCAGGCCGATGACGCCGCCCCCGACGACGGTTACATGGCCCACGTCACTCGGCGGGCGGCACGTAGCCTTCGGGCTTGGTGGCGCCGTCGCCGAACAGGAACTTTTCCATTTCCTGCTGCAGGAACTTGCGCGCCTCGGGGTCGATCAGGGACAGGCGGTTCTCGTTGATCAGCATGGTCTGGTGGGCCAGCCAGGTCTGCCAGGCCTCGCGCGACACCTGCTCGAAGATGCGCTGGCCGAGTGGGCCGGGATAGGGCGGGCGGTCCAGACCCTCCGCTTCGCGGCCAAGGATCACGCAGTGAACGGTACGCATGGGAAGCTCCACAGATGGGCGTCAGGCGAACAACAGACGGCGGACGGGCGCCGCCAGGCCAAGACGCGGGGGGTTGATCGGGTTATACCAAAGCCGGTCCGGGGCGTCCAAAACGGCGTCGGCAGGACTGACCGGGCATTCGAGCGGCGTGATGTGCAGCCGGAAATGGCTGAAGGTGTGGACGAAACCGTCACCGGCCTGCAGCGCGCCGGGCAGCAGGCCGTAGCGCTGCCGGCACCATTCCGAAAGCGAGTCCAGATCGCCCTCGTACTGCGGCAGCGACCACAGGCCGCCCCAGATGCCGGCCGGCGGACGGCGTTCCAGCAGCACGCTGCCGTCGGCCCGGCGCAGCAGCAGCAGGCAGGTGCGGCGCTGCGGCAGGGCGCGGCGCGGCCGCGGCTGTGGATAGTCGGCCACCGAGCCGGCGGCCCGCGCCAGGCAATCGGCGCTGACCGGGCAGTCCGCACAGCGCGGCCGGGCGCGGGTACACACCAGCGCGCCCAGATCCATGATGGCCTGCGTGTAGTCGGCGGCCTGGCCGGCCGGCGTCAGCGCATCGGCGATCCGCCATAACTGTTTCTGGACCGCTGTCTCGCCGGGCCAGCCGGGCACCGCCCGGTGGCGGCACAGCACGCGCTTGACGTTGCCGTCCAGGATCGGCTGCCGCTGGCCGTGGGCCTGCGCCAGGATGGCGGCGGCGGTGGAGCGGCCGATGCCGGGCAGCGCCGACAAGGCTTCCAGCTCGCTCGGCAGCTGTCCGCTGTGCTGTTCGCATACCTGCTGCGCGGCCCGGTGCAGGTTTCTGGCCCGGGCGTAGTAGCCAAGGCCGGTCCACAGGTGAAGCACCTCGTCCAGCGGCGCCGCGGCCAGGTCAGGCAGGGTCGCGAAGCGCGCCGTGAAGCGTTCGAAGTAGGGGATCACGGTCGCCACCTGTGTCTGCTGCAGCATGATCTCGGACAGCCACACCCGGTACGGCGTGCGCGGGCGCTGCCAGGGCAGGTCGTGACGCCCGGCGCGGGCATGCCAGGCCAGCAGGCGGGTGGCGAACTCGGGCAGGGTGGCTCGGCTCACGCCGAATCGGCGGGGGTGGCGGCGCTTGCCTGTTCGGCATCGACCGATTCCAGCAGCTGGCGCACGAACGGCAGCGTCGGATGTCGCTGCGCCGCCAGGGTGGCCCGATCCAGCCGATCCAGCGTGGTCAGCAGGTCGTGCAGGTCGCGGCTGTGGTGGCGCAGCAGGTAGTCGGCCACCGGCTCGCCCAGGCTCAGGCCCTGGTCGGCGGCGCGGCGCAGCAGCAATGCGCGCTTGTCCGGATCAGGCAGGGTTTCCAGCCGGCAGCTCACGCCCCAGCCGAGGCGGCTTTTCAGTTCCGGCCGGCACAGGCCAAGGCCCGTGGGCGTGGCGTTGCCGGTGACGATGATGCGCCCGCCGTTGGCGCGCAGCCGGTCGTACAGATGAAACAGCGCCAGCTCGGCCGGCTCGTCACCCGCGATGGCGTCAAGATCATCCACGCACACCAGCGCGAACTGCTCGAAGGCGCTTACCGCCGCGACGACGCCGGCGGCGCCGAGCTCGCGCAACGGCAGGTAGGCCGAGCGCAGGCCATGCGTCGCGGCGGCTGCCAGCGCTGCCGTCAGCAGATGCGTCTTGCCGCAGCCGGCCGGGCCCCACAGATACAGCGGCGTGCGTTCGTGCCCGCTGGCCAGCGACTGCGCCAGTTGGAGCGCGCGCGTGGCGGCGGTGCCCGGCGGGCTGATGAAGCTGCCAAAGGTCTGGTCGGCACGCAGGCTCAGCGCCAGCGGCTGCTGGGCACTCAGCACGGCGGTTCCTGCGCGTACCAGGCGCTGTCCTGGTAGCGGGTCAGCGCCCGGCGCAGCAGCACCACCAGCACGGCGCTGACCGGCAGCGCCAGCAGCACGCCGAAGAACCCAAACAACTGGCCGCCGGCCATGACGGCGAAAATCACCGCCACCGGGTGCAGGCCGAGGCGGTCGCCGACCAGCAGCGGCGTCAGCAGCAGGCTTTCGAGCAGCTGGCCGGCAGCAAAAACGCCGCCGATCGCCAGCAGATGCGGCAGATCCTGGAACTGCACCAGGCCGGCGATCAGCGCCAGGGTGAGGCCGATCACGCCGCCCAGGTAGGGCACGAAGGTGACCAGACCGGCCGCAAAGCCGATCAGCAGCGCCTGATTCAGGCCGACTACCGACAGCGCGACCGCATAGAACGTCCCCTGCGCCAGCATCACCAGCAGTTGGCCGTGCAGGAAGCCGCTGAGCACGCGGTCGGCATCGGTGGCGAATTCGCGCACCGCCGGCCGCCAGCGGTGCGGCAACAGGGCATCGACGCGTGCCAGCAGCTGCGGCCAGTCACGCAACAGGTAGAAGGTCACCACGGGCACCACCACCACGTTGACCAGAATGCCGATCAGTCCCAGCCCCGAAGTGAGCAGTTGCCCCAGCCCCTGCGCGGCGTAGGTGCCGGCCTGCGCCCAGTGGTCCTGCAACCAGGCACGGGCGGAGGCCATCGACAGCATGTCGGGCGGCAGGTCCAGGTGTGCCTGCAACCACGGCATCAGGGTCTGCTCCAGCCAGTCCAGAAAACGCGGCAGTTGCTCCAGCAGGCTGACCAGCTGGCGTTGCAGGGCCGGAATGGCGAACAGCAGCGCCAGCAGTCCCGCCAGGCTCAGGACGGCAAATACCAGCGCGGTGGCCCAGCTGCGGGGCAGCAGGCGCTGCAGGCGTTCCACCAGCGGGTCGGCGATGTAGGCCAGCAGGGCGGCACCGAAAAACGGCGCCAGCACCGGTCCCAACAGATACACCAAAACCAGCGCGCCAGTGGCGACGGCGCCGATCAGCAGGCGGCGTTGCAGCAGTGGGGTCATGGCTGATACCGGTAAGTGGGGGCTTCGCCGGCCACGCGCGCGAACGGTGCGCCCGGCTCCACGCGGCCGGCCAGCGCGGCCTCGCCGCCGGCAAGTTCGAAGCGGAACATCGCCCGGCCGTTGCCCAGCGCCAGCGGACGCAGGCCGCGCAGGCCCGGCACCTGTCCCAGGTGCTCCCAGACGCGTCCGTAGGCGGCCATGCCATCGACGCCGTCGATGGCAATCTGCACCGCCGCAAGCGGCCCATCGGGCGGCGCAGCGGCCGGCGCAAGCTGCAGGGCAAGCCGGTCGAGCGCCGCATCCACGGCCGCCTGCTGACTCGTGCCGGTCGCGGACCACACGGCATCGTCCTTGCCGGGCAGCGCCAGGCGCAGCTCGGCCCGCCAGCGCTCGCCACCGCCATCCAGCCGGCCATAGAGCACGCCGTCCGGCCGGTAGCGGGCGGCGGCCGTGCTCAGCGCGGCCAGGCTGGCCGGGTCCGCGGGGTCGACGCTGGCCGGCAGATTGGCCCGCTCGCCCAGATCCAGCATCGGCAGCAGCAACGGCAGGCCGCGGTCGGCGGCGGCTTGCGCCAGCATGGATGCCAGCTCCAGCGGCTCGTCGGCGCCGACCCAGGTCGGTCCTGCATCGGTGCCGGCCAGCAGCCACAGCAGCAGGGTCGGGCGCTGGTCCGGCAAGATGGCGACGTGCTGGGCGGCCAGGAATTCGCGCACCGCGCGCGGCTCGAAGCGGGCCTCGATCAGCGGCTCGCCAGCCGGGCCGGTTTTGCTGCCGAAGCCCAGCAGCGCCAGCTGCGCGGCCGCGCGTCCGGCCGGCTGCTGGGCCAGCGCTGCCGCCGCCGGACGGCCGGCGACCTGCCCCAGCACGCGCCCGAAGGCAGTTGTCACGGCGCTGGTGCGGGCTGCATCACCGGCGTCTGCCAGCGGGGCGCTGGCCTGGTACAGATCGAGCGCCGCCGCGGGCCGGCAAAGACCCAGCGCAAGGACGACGCAAACGAGCGGCAGGGGCAGGCGCATGGTGGGCGCGGCTAGGCGGTAAGCGGGGGGAGCGGCTACCATTGTGCCCCGATCCGTGCCCCACCGTGAGTCTCAACGTCATGGGCGACGCGCCCGTCAGCCCCACCTCCGGCCTCAGTTACCGCGACGCCGGTGTCGACATCGACGCCGGCAATGCGCTCATCGACCGCATCCGCCCGCTGGCCGCGCGCACCCGCCGGCCGGAGCTGCTGGCCGGCATCGGCGGCTTCGGCGCGCTGCTGGAACTGCCCAAGCGCTTTCGCGAGCCGGTGCTGGTGGCCGGTACCGACGGCGTGGGCACCAAGCTGCGCCTGGCCATCGATCTTGGCGTGCACGACACGGTCGGCATCGACCTGGTCGCCATGTGCGCCAACGACGTGCTGGTGCAGGGCGCCGAGCCGCTGTTTTTCCTTGACTATTTCGCCACCGGCAAGCTGGACGTGGATACCGCCGCCAGCGTCATCGCCGGCATCGCCCACGGCTGCGAGCTGGCCGGCGCCGCGCTGGCCGGCGGCGAGACGGCCGAGATGCCCGGCATGTACCCGGCCGGCGATTACGACCTGGCCGGTTTTTGCGTCGGCGTGGTCGAGAAGGCGCGCATCCTGGACGGTCAGGCCATCCGGGCAGGCGATGCCGTCATCGGCCTGGCCTCCAGTGGCCTGCACTCGAACGGCTATTCGCTGGCGCGCAAGGTTGTGGAGACCGTCGGCGCGGACCTGGCTGCGCCGTTTGGCGACAGCACGCTGGGCGCCACCCTGCTCGCCCCGACGCGCATTTACGTCAAGCCGGTGCTCGAACTGCTGGCGGCGCTGCCGGTGGTCGGCATCGCCCACATCACCGGCGGCGGCCTGCCCGAGAACATCCCGCGCATCCTGCCGGACGGCCTGGCGGCGCGGCTGGACACGCGCGCCTGGCAGCGGCCGGCGATCTTCGACTGGCTGCAACGCAACGGCGGCATCGCCGCCCCGGAAATGTGGCGCACCTTCAACTGCGGCCTGGGGCTGATCGTGGTACTGCCGGCCGAGCGAGCCGACGAGGCCATCGCCCGGCTGCAGGAAGCCGGCGAGAGCGCTTGCCGGGTCGGCGAGATCGTGCCGCGCGGCGATGGCCCGGGCGTCGTGCTGGAGCCGTGACGGCGCGCCCGCTGCGCCTGGCGGTGCTGATCTCCGGCCGCGGCAGTAACCTGAAAGCCATTCTCGACGCCATCGGCGCCGGCAGACTCGCCGCGCAGGTGGTGCTGGTGCTCAGCAATCGGCCGGGCGCCGCAGGGCTCGATCTGGCCGCGGCCGCCGGACTGTCCGCCGCAACGGTCGACCATCGTCAGTACCCGGATCGCCACGCCTTCGAGCAGGCGCTGGTCACCGCGCTCGACGCCGCGCAAGCCGAGCTGCTGGTGCTGGCCGGCTTCATGCGCGTACTGACGGCCGATTTCGTGCACCACTACCGCGGCCGGCTGATCAACATCCACCCCTCGCTGCTGCCCGCCTTTGCGGGTCTGGACACACACGCGCGGGCGCTGGCGGCGGGCGCCACCGAACACGGCGCGAGCGTGCATTTCGTCACCGCCGCCGTGGACGGCGGGCCACTGATCGCGCAGATCCGCGTGCCGGTGCAGGCCGGCGACACGCCGCACACGCTGGCGGCACGCGTGCTGCCGGCGGAACACCGGCTCTATCCGCTGGTCATAGGGTGGTATGCCGCCGGGCGGCTGGCGCTGGGCGGGGACACGGTGCGACTCGACGGCCTGCCGCTGGCGGCGCCGGTCCAGTTCGCCGCCACGGGAGGACTCGATGAATAAAGGGCGTCTGTTTGTCACGGTGCTGGCCCTGCTTGCTGCGGCGGCGGTCCGTGCCGACCCGCCGGCCCAATGGCAGGCAACCTATACGGTGACTCAGGGCAGCATCGAGGGCGGCGAGGCCGTGCAGACCTACAAGGCCGCCGATGGTCGCTACCGGTACACGCTGGATGTGACGCCCGGCGGCGTGGTGGCCCTGTTCACGCAGGAGACCTTCCACGACGAAAGCGAGGGCGCCGTCGACAGCGACGGTTGGCAACCGCAGCGCTACGCACACACCCGCAGCGGCGGGCGCAAGCAGCGCGATTACGAATTCCTGTTCGACTGGAAAGCCAAACAGACCCGCGAGCGCCAGGGCGACCGCCCGCCGGCAACGCTGCTGCCCGGCACCCTGGACGAACTGACCTACGTCGAGGCGCTGCGCCGCACGCTGGCCAAGGGCGGCACCAGCCTGGTGCTGCCGGTGCTGTACGGATCGGATGGCGAGATTCGCGAGTACCGGCTCGAAACCCAGGGCGAGGAGGAGATTTCCACCCCCGCCGGGACTTTCAAGACCATCAAGGTGCAGCGCACGCAGACCGGCGGCAAATACACCGTCACCCTGTGGTGTGCGCCGGATCTGGACTACTTCCCGGTGCGCGTCGACCGCCACAAGCGCGGCCGCTCGCAGGGTACGCTGCTGCTGAAAAGCTATCGCGGTGGCGAACGCAGCGTGCCTTGACCGACCCGCAAGTCACAACCCCGCCGAGGAAAAATCCATGACGGCACTGCGTCTGTCGGACATCGCCAGCACGGCGCTCGACGCCGCCAGAACCTGGCCCTGGGTGCTGGCGCCGCTGACCCTGCCGCGCGGGCAGGCCTACATCCTGCAGCACGTGCTGCGTAACCGCTTTTTCAGCTCGGTGATGCGCCCGGCCTGGGTCAGCCGCTGCCCGGACCAGGCCATCGTGCGCCGCACCATCTCGCAGATGGGCGAGGAACTGGTCTACGACCCCGCCATTAAGGCGGCGCACACCAAGATCCTGTGGGAGATGGGCCGCAATGTCGGCCTGACCGACGCGCAGATGAACGCCACCGTGCCGGAAACCGAAACCGCCGCCGCGCTGGGCCTGCTCGAGCACCTGGCGCGGGACTGGCACTGGACGGTCGGCTGGCTGGGCTCGTCCATCGACGAGTTCGTGCTGACCGCGCTGCCGGGGCACAACTTTCACCCCGACCGCTGGATCGAGCACCTGGGCCTGACCGAGCAGCAGGTGTTCTTCTTCCGCTACCACCTGTCGGCGGATCTGGAACATGCCGGCATCAAGGTGTGGCGGCCCATGGAGCCGTGGCTCACGCCTGAGGTAGAGGCGCAGATTCGCCGCGGCCTGCCGCTGATCCTGGAGGCGCAGCGGCTGTTCTACGCCGGCGTCGAGCGCCAGGCGCAGCGCCTCGCGACAGGCGAAACACCCGCCGCCTGAGCCGCCCGGCCCGTCCCCGTCAGCCGGCGACAACCACCGCGTCGCAGTCCACCTCGACCAGAATCTTCGGGTCGAAAAAACCGGTCACCTTCACCAGCGAGGTGGCCGGATCGATGCCGCCGAAAAACTCCAGATGCGCCCGCCCGATGTCCCAGATGTGGCTCATGTCGGTCAGGTAAATCCGCGTGCGCACCACCTGGTCGAGCCGCCCGCCCAGCGCCTCCACGCTGCGTTTCACGTTCTCGAGCGCCTGGCGCGCCTGCGCGTAGGCATCGCCCTCGCCAACCACGCTGCCGCTGGCATCCCGCCCCGGTGTGCCGGACACGGCGATGAAATCACCGACGCGGCGCGCCTGCGAGTAGCCGAACTTGTCCGCAAAATGCGGCGGCGCGGGAACGGTGCGGTTGTTCATGGTGGTTCTCCTCGGGTCATTGTGCAGGCCGGCGCGCAGGCGCCATGCCGGTCTGAAAAGGCGGGTCCTATACTGCGACCACCTTCGTAAGCCCGCCAGTCCTGCCCCATGTCGCCCGCCATCCCCAACGTGCTGAGCATCGCCGGTTCGGACCCGTCCGGCGGCGCGGGCATTCAGGCCGACCTTAAAACCTTCGCCGCGCTGGGCGTGTACGGCATGGCGGCGCTCAGCGGTCTGACGGCACAGAACACCCGCGGCGTGAGCGCCATCCAGCCGTTGCCGCCGGCATTCGTGGCGGCGCAGATCGACGCCGTGTTCGATGACATCCGCGTCGATGCGGTCAAGCTCGGCATGCTGGGCGCTGCCGACGTGGTGACCGCGGTGGCCGACTGCCTGCGCCGCTGGCGGCCGCCGGCCATCGTGCTGGACCCGGTGATGGTGGCCAAGAGCGGCGCCGCTCTGCTGGCCGAATCGGCCGTGGAGCGCCTGCGTCGCGAGCTGCTGCCGCTGGCGACCGTCATCACGCCAAACCTGCCGGAGGCCGGCGCCCTGCTGGACGCCCCGCCGCCCGCGGATTTGCCGGCCATGCGCGAGGCAGCGCGCGCGCTGCACGCGCTGGGCCCGGCCTGGGTGCTGCTCAAGGGCGGGCACCTGCCCGGCGAGGACTGCACCGACCTGCTTTACGACGGACGGGAGTTCGTCGAATTCCCCGGCCGGCGCATCCCCACCGCGAACACCCACGGCACCGGCTGCACGCTGTCGGCGGCCATCGCGGCTGGACTCGCCCACGGCCTGGCGATGCCGCGGGCGGTGGCCGACGCCAAGGCCTATCTGACCGCCGCCATCGCCGCTGCGGATTCCCTCGATGTCGGCCACGGTCACGGCCCGGTGCAACACTTTCACGCCTGGCGAGGCTGACTCCACAGGCCCGACGTTGCGGGCCTCGGTTTTTCCGTATGCCGCGCAATTTCGAGGCGCCGGGCAAACGTAGGTTCGCCAGGGCACGGCGCGCGGCGGCAAAAGAGGGCAAGCTGAGCGCCCTGCGGGCGATCACTGAATGGATGGCCTGCGTGCTCGATGCGATATGTGTCATGCAGATCGCGCCTCACCAAAGGCTTTCCCTGCATTGAACACTGGCATGAACTTCACTGGTCTTTCGCGACGCATGGGGACCGCCCCGGGCCGTGATGGCTGGCCCCGGTCGTCGGCCAGTCTCGAAGCTCCCTTGCGATCGGAGTTGTTCAGCGCCGATCAGATGGCGGAGCACGGCCTGGTGCTGGCGCGCTCGCATCGGCTGGGGGCGGGGCGCGCAGCGGACCGGCTGCTCGATCGTCTGGCGGCCAACGAGACGGTGCTGGTCGATGTGTGCAACCTGCTGACCGCGGCGGTCTCACAGGGGCGCCAGATCACACCGGCCGCGGAATGGCTGCTCGACAACTTCCATCTGGTCGAAGAACAGATCCGTACCGCACGGCGGCACCTGCCCAAAGCTTACATACGCGAGCTTCCGCACCTCGCCCAGGCCTCGGCGGCGGGACATCCGCGGGTGTACGACATTGCCCTGGAAACGATCGCCCACGGCGACGGCCGGGTGGACGCGCAAAGCCTCAGCCGCTTCGTGGCCGCCTACCAGACCGTCACCGCGCTGCGCATTGGCGAGTTGTGGGCGATCCCGATCATGCTGCGGCTGGCCGTGATCGAGAACCTGCGCCGCATCGCGGTGCGGATCGGCGCCGGCTGGGCCGAGCGCGACCTGGCCGATGCCTGGGCGGACCGGATGACGCAGGCCGCCGAGCAGGATCCCAAGAGCCTGATCCTGGTGGTCGCCGACATGGCGCGCTCGGATCCGCCGATGGTCGGCACCTTCGTCGCCGAGCTCGCACGCCGCCTGCAGGGACGGGGTCCGGCCCTTGCCCTGCCGTTGAGCTGGATCGAACAGCGCCTGGCGGAAGCCGGCCTGACCATCGCCCAGCTGGTGCAGTCCGAGAACCAGCAGCAGGCCGCCGACCAGGTGTCCATCAGCAACAGCATCGGCAGCCTGCGGGTGCTGGGTGCGCTGGAATGGCGCGAGTTCGTCGAGACCCTGAGCGTCGTCGAGCAAACCCTGCGGGAGGATCCGGGCGGTGTTTACGGCGGAATGGATTTTGCCACCCGCGACCGCTATCGCCACGCCACCGAGGCGATGGCAAAAAGGAGCGCCGTGGACGAGGGCGAGGTGGCGCGCCGGGCGATCGAGCTGGCGCGCACCGCGGCCATGGCGACGCCAGCCGGCGCCGATGGCCGCGCCTCGCACGTCGGTTACTACCTGATCGACGAGGGCCGGGCGCAACTGGAGCTCAGGGTGCAGGTGCGCCGCTCGCCGCTGGCGGCGGCGCGCAGGGCGCTCGGCCGGTCGCCGCTGCTGGTTCATCTGGGCGGGATCGTCCTTTTCACGGTGCTCATCAGCGCTGTGCTGATGACAGGCATGCCGATGGCCGAATTGCCCCGCTGGGCATGGGCGCCGATCGGCATGCTGGCGCTGCTGGCGGCCAGTCAGTTGGCCGGGGCGCTGGTGAACTGGTTCTCCAGCCTGCTGGTGACGCCGCAGCCACTGCCCCGCATGGACTTCTCCCAAGGTATCCCGCCGCAGGTGCGCACGCTGGTGGTGGTGCCGACCCTGCTCACCAGCACCTCCGGCGTCGAGGCGCTGGTCGAAGCGCTCGAGGTGCGGTTTCTGGCCAATCGGGACGCACACCTGCACTTCGGCCTGTTGACCGATTTTGCGGACGCGCAGCAGGAAGCACTTGCCGAGGACGCAGCACTGCTGCAACTGGCCGGGCAGCGGATTGCGGCGCTGAACCGGAAATACGCATCTGACGGCGATCAGCCTCGCGGCGACCGGTTCTTCCTGTTCCACCGTCCGCGGCGCTGGAATCCGCGGGAAGGCTGCTGGATGGGCCATGAGCGCAAGCGCGGCAAGCTGGCGGACCTGAACGCCTTGCTGCGCGGCGCCAGCTGGGGCAGCGCCGGCGACGCCTTTGTACTGGTGGTCGGGGACACGGCCGAGTTGGGCGACGTGCAGTACGTGATCACCCTGGATACGGACACCCAATTGCCGCGCGATGCGGCGCGGCAATTGGTCGGCGCCATGGCGCATCCGCTGAACCGCCCCCGCTACGACGTGGCCAAACGCCGGGTGATGGCCGGTTACGGCATCCTGCAACCGCGCGTGGCCGCCAGCCTGCCGGGGGCGAATCGCTCGCGCTACGCGCAGCTGTTCAGCGGCGAGGCGGGCATCGATCCCTACACACGCGCCGTCTCGGATGTCTACCAGGACCTGTTCGGCGAAGGCTCGTTCATCGGCAAGGGCATCTACGACGTCGACGCCTTCGAGCAGACCTTGGGCGGGCGCTTTCCGGACGACCGGATCCTGAGCCATGACCTGCTGGAGGGCTGTTACGCGCGCTCGGGCCTGCTCAGCGACGTGCAGCTCTACGAGGACTATCCGGCCCGCTACGGCCTGGATGTGAGCCGCCGCCGGCGCTGGATTCGCGGCGACTGGCAACTGGCCGGCTGGTTGCGCCGGCGTGTGCCCGGCCCGCTCGGCGCGCCACGGGAGCGCAATCCGCTGTCGACGCTGTCGCAGTGGAAGCTGCTGGACAACCTGCGCCGCAGCCTGGTCCCGGCGGCCCTGACGCTGCTGTTGTTGTCGGGCTGGGCGCTGGGGTCGCCGGGCTTCTGGAGCCTGGCGGTGATCGCCATCCTGCTGCTGCCGGCGCTGTGCGCCACGCTGCTCGATCTGTGCCGCAAGCCGGACGAGGTGCTGTGGCGGCAACATCTGACCGCCATCGGGCAGTCGGCGTCGCGGCGCCTGGCGCAGCTTGCGTTCGAGCTCGCCTGCCTGCCGTATGAGGCGGCGTTCAGCCTGGACGCCATCGCCCGCACGCTGTGGCGGATGCTGGTCACGCGCCGACGGCTGCTGGAATGGAACCCGTCCAGCGAGGTCGATCGCCAGCTGGCGAGGCCGGGCGGCAGCGATCTGGCCGCCAGCGTGCGCGCCATGTGGATCGCCCCCGCCATCGCGCTGGCGAGTGCCGGCCTGCTGCTGGCCACCCGCCCGGCGGCACTGATCGTGGCAACACCGATCCTGCTGCTGTGGCTGGCATCACCGGCCATCGCCTGGTGGATCAGCCGCCCGCGGGTGCGCCGCGAGGCGGCCCTGACGGCCGAACAGACCCGCTTCCTGCGCGTGCTGGCGCGGCGGACCTGGGCCTTCTTCGAGACCTTCGTCGGCCCGGAGGACCATTGGCTGCCGCCCGACAATGTGCAGGACGACCGCGCCGAGCCGGTCGCGCACCGCACCTCGCCGACCAACATCGGTCTCGCCCTGCTGGCCAACCTGTCCGCCTACGACTTCGGCTACCTCACGGCCGGACAACTGATCCTGCGCACCGGCAATACCCTGCGCACGCTGGCTGGCCTCGATCGGTACCGGGGACACTTCTACAATTGGTATGACACGCGGACCCTGCAGCCGCTGCGCCCCAGATACATCTCGTCCGTCGACAGCGGCAACCTCGCCGGCCATCTGCTGACCTTGCGCCCGGGCCTGCTGGCGCTGGCCGATGACCGGATCCTGCCGGCGCGGCTGTTCGAGGGCCTGCGCGACACGCTGGCGATTGTCGCGGACGCAATGGATGCTGCCGCCGCCCGGCAGGTGGCCGGCTTACGCAGGGAACTGGACTCCATCTGCGCCGCCCCGCCGGGGTCCCTGGTGGCAGTGCGGTCCAGTCTCGAACGCCTGGCGACCGGCGCCGCTGCGCTCGCCAGCGCTCGCGAGGGCAGCGGCGACGCTGTGCCCGACGCTGCTGTGCCCGACGCTGCTGCGCCCGACGACGAAGCGCGCATCTGGGCCGAGGCGCTGGCCGGGCAATGCCGGGCGGCGCTGGACGAGCTGATTTTCCTTGCGCCCTGGCTGGCGCTGCCGGAAGTGCCCGGTGGCATGGCGCCCGCTTGCGACAGTGTGGCCGATGACCCCTGGGCGGACATCAAGGCCATCCCGACCCTGCGCGAACTTGCAACCCTGGATGGGCGCCTCGCGGCGCGCATCGCCGCTGCGCCCGACGCTGCGCAGCGCGAGGCGCTCACTGCTGCGCTTGGCTGCGTCAGGCAAGGCAGCGAGCGGGCCCGCGAGCGCATCGCCGCCATCGAAGCCCTGGCGCTGCAGGCCGGCGAATTCGCGCGCCTGGACTACGACTTCCTGTTCGACAAGGCGCGCAACCTGCTGACCATCGGCTACAACGTCGATGAGCGCCGGCTGGATTCGGGCTACTACGATCTGCTGGCCTCCGAAGCGCGCCTGTGCAGCTTCGTCGCCATCGCCCAGGGCCAGTTGCCGCAGGATAGCTGGTTCGCCCTGGGCCGCCTGCTGACCGGCACCACCGGCGCACCGACGCTGCTGTCCTGGAGCGGCTCGATGTTCGAGTACCTGATGCCGCTGCTGGTGATGCCGACCTATGAGAACACGCTGCTCGACCAGACCTGCCGGGCGGCGGTGGCGAGACAGATCGAGTACGGCAAGCAGCGCGGCGTGGCCTGGGGCATGTCGGAATCCGGCTACAACACGGTCGACGCCCAGCTCAATTACCAGTACCGCGCCTTCGGCGTGCCGGGCCTGGGACTCAAGCGCGGCCTGGCCGAGGATCTGGTGATCGCGCCCTATGCCTCGGTGATGGCGCTGATGGTGGCGCCCGAGGCGGCCTGCCTGAATCTGCAGCGCCTCGCGGCCGAAGGGACGCTGGGCCGGTTCGGCTTGTTCGAGGCCATCGACCACACGCCGGCCCGCCAGCGGCGCGGGCATTCGAGCGCGCTGCTGCGCTCCTTCATGGCCCATCACCAGGGCATGAGCCTGCTGGCACTGGCCTATCTGCTGCTGGACCGGCCGATGCAGCGGCGCTTCGTGTCGGAGCCGATGTTCCAGGCGGTGCTGCTGCTGCTCCAGGAGCGGGTTCCGCAGGCTACCGCCCTGTTTCCGCACACGGCGCAGCTGTCCGAGGTGCGCTCCACGGCGGTCGCCGCGGAGATACCGATCCGCGTGTTTGACACTGCCGACACACCGCTGCCGCAGGTACAGCTGCTCTCGAACGGCCGCTACCACGTCATGGTCAGCAACGCGGGCGGCGGCTACAGCCGCTGGCAGGGCCTTGCCGTCACCCGCTGGCGCGAGGATGGGACCTGCGACAACTGGGGCAGCTTCTGTTACCTGCGTGATGTGGCCAGTGGGGCGTTCTGGTCGACTACCCATCAGCCGACTCTCAAGCGCGCGGAGCACTTCGAGGCGATTTTCTCCGAGGGGCGCGCCGAGTTTCGCCGTCGCGACGCCGTCGGCAGCGGCGCGGATCGCGGGCAGATCGAAACCCATACCGACATCGTGGTCTCGCCCGAGGACGATATCGAGCTGCGCCGGGTGCGCATCACCAACCGCTCGCGCCAGCGCCGGCACATCGAGCTGACCAGCTACGCCGAGGTGGTGATTGCGCCGGCTGCTGCCGACGCGCTGCATCCGGCGTTCAGCAACCTGTTCGTACAGACCGAGCTGCTGCCCGAGCGGCGCGCCATCCTGTGCACGCGCCGGCCCCGCTCCCACGACGAACGGCCGCCCTGGATGTTCCACCTGATGGTGGTGCGCGGCGAGCAGGCGAGTGCCCCGTCCTTCGAGACCGACCGCCTGCGCTTCATCGGCCGCACGCGCAGCCCGGCCGCGCCGCTGGCGCTGAGTGAGTCCGGCGCTCTGTCCGGCAGCGCGGGCTCGGTGTTGGACCCGATCGTCGCCATCCGCCGCGTCGTGGCCCTCGAACCGGAACAGACGGTGACCCTGGACATCGTGTCCGGCGTTGCCGAAAGCCGCGACCTGGCGCTCGGCCTGGTGGACAAATACCAGGATCGGCATCTGGCGGACCGCGTCTTCGAGCTCGGTTGGACCCACAGCCAGGTGGTGCTGCGTCAGCTCAATGCCAGCGAGGCCGATGCGCAGCTGTATGCGCGCCTGGCGAGCGCGATCATTTATGCCGACGACGTCCTGCGCGCCGACCCCGCCGTGCTGATTCGCAATCGCCGGGGCCAGTCCGGGTTGTGGGGCTATGCCATTTCCGGCGATCTGCCGATCGTGCTGCTGCAGATCGCGGATGCAAACAATATGGAGCTGGTGCGTCAACTGGTGCAGGCCCATGCCTACTGGCGCCTGAAGGGGCTGGCGGTGGACCTGGTGATCTGGAACGAGGATCACGCCGGTTACCGGCAGCAACTGCACGACCAGATCATGGGCTTGATCGCCTCGGGCACCGAGGCCAACGTGATCGACCGGCCGGGCGGCATTTTCGTGCGCTCGGCGGAACAGATCTCCGCCGAGGATCGCATCCTGTTCCAGGCGGTGGCGCGCGCGGTGATCGCCGACGACCGCGGTACTCTGGCCGAACAGCTCGGCCGGCGCGGGCCGGTGGAGCCGCGCCCGCTGCGCTTTGTGCCCACCCGTGCGCCGCGGCCGGAAGGCGGCGCCCCCATCGACCCCGCGCTCACCCGGCGCGATCTGATCCTGGCCAATGGCCTGGGCGGCTTCACCCCCGACGGACGCGAATATGTCATTGCGCTCGCGCCCGGCGAGGTGACGCCGGCACCCTGGGTCAACGTGCTCGCCAACCCCCACTTCGGCACCGTGGTCTCGGAGAGCGGCGGCGCCTACAGCTGGAGCGAGAACGCCCACGAATTCCGCCTCACGCCCTGGCACAACGACCCGGTGAGCGATGGCAGCGGCGAGGCGCTCTACCTGCGCGACGAGGAAACCGGTGAGTTCTGGTCGCCCACGCCCCTGCCGGCGCGCGCGCAGGCGCCCTACGTCACCCGGCACGGCTTCGGCTACAGCGTGTTCGAGCACGTCAGCCACGGCATCCGCTCGGAGCTGTGGGTGTACGTGGCCACCGATGCGGCGATCAAGTTCTCGGTGCTGAAGCTGCGCAATCTGTCGGGCCGGGCGCGCAAGCTCTCGGCCACCGGCTACGTGGAGTGGGTGCTGGGCGATCTGCCGGCCAAATCGGCCATGCACGTGACCACCGAGATCAGCCCGAAAAGCGGCGCGCTGTGCGCCCGCAACCCCTACAACCCCGAGTTCGCCGAGCCGGTGGCCTTCTTCGACGTCGATGACCCGATGCGGCGCCTGTGCGGCGATCGCACCGAATTTCTCGGCCGCAACGGCAGCCTGCGCGATCCGGCCGCGCTGCGGCGCGCGCATCTGTCCGGCAAGGTCGGAGCGGGCCTGGACCCCTGCGGCGCGATCCAGGTGAGTTTTGATCTGGCCGACGGGCAGGAGCGCGAGATCGTGTTCCGGCTCGGTGTCGGGCGCAATGCCGACGATGCCGCCGCGCTGGTGCAGCGTTTTCGCGGCGGCGCGGCGGCGCGCACGGCACTGGAAGCCGTCTGGCACTACTGGAACCACACCCTGGGCGCGGTGCAGGTGGAAACCCCGGACCCGTCGGTCAATGTGCTGGCCAACGGCTGGCTGCTGTACCAGACCCTCGCCTGCCGAATCTGGGCCCGCAGCGGCTATTACCAGTCCGGTGGCGCCTTCGGCTTTCGCGACCAGTTGCAGGACACGATGGCGCTGGTCCATGCCGAGCCCGCGCTGGTGCGCGCACACCTGCTGCTGTGCGCCAGCCGGCAGTTCCCGCAGGGCGATGTCCAGCACTGGTGGCATCCGCCGGCCGGCCGCGGCGTGCGCACCCACTGTTCGGACGACTACCTGTGGCTGCCGCTGGCGGTCTGCCGCTACGTGGCGAGCATCGGCGACACTGGCGTGCTGGACGAGCCCGTGCCTTTTCTGGAGGGCCGCCCGGTCAACCCGGAGGACGATTCCTACTACGATCTGCCGGGCCGCTCGCCCGATTCAGCCAGCCTGTACGAACACTGCGTGCGCGCCATCCGCCACGGCCTGCGTTTCGGCGCGCACGGCCTGCCGCTGATGGGCGGCGGCGACTGGAACGACGGCATGAACCTGGTCGGCATGCAGGGCCGCGGCGAGAGCGTCTGGCTGGGCTTCTTCCTGTGCACCGTGCTGCGGCAGTTTGCCGAGCTGGCGCGCGGGCATGGCGACACCGCCTTTGCGGACTTTTGCCTGACGCAGGCGCAGCAGTTGCGCCACGACATCGACGCACATGCCTGGGATGGCGCCTGGTACCGCCGCGCCTGGTTCGACGACGGCACGCCGCTGGGCTCGGCGGGCAGCGCCGAATGCCAGATCGACTCGATTTCGCAGAGCTGGTCGGTGCTGTCCCAGGTCGGGCAATCCGGGGCGACCGGTTCGGTCAGCTCGGCCCGCTCGTTGCTGGCCATGGAGTCGGTCGACCAGCGCCTGGTGCGCCGCGACAGCCAACTGGTCCAGCTGCTCGATCCGCCCTTTGACAAATCGGCCGTCGATCCGGGTTACATCCGCGGCTACGTGCCCGGTGTGCGCGAAAACGGCGGCCAATACACCCACGGCGCCATCTGGGCGGCGATGGCGTTTGCGGCACTCGGCGATCGGCAACGCGCCTGGGAACTGCTGACCATGATCAATCCGGCGAACCATGCGCGTTCGCCGGCAGCCATCGCGACTTACAAGGTGGAGCCCTACGTCGTCGCCGCCGACGTCTATGCGGTCGCGCCACACATCGGCCGCGGCGGCTGGAGCTGGTACACGGGTTCTGCCGGCTGGATGTACCGCCTCATCATGGAATCGTTGCTCGGTTTGCGGCTCGAAGCCGACAGGCTGCATCTGGCGCCCTGCCTGCCCGCCGATTGGCAGGCTTTCAAGCTTCACTACCGCTATCGGGAGACGGTCTACCATGTCGTGGTAACGCAGGAAGTCGTCTGCGACGCTGCGCAGGCCGAAGCGATGCGCATGACGGTGGACGGTGTCGAACGCCCGGACCAAACCATTCACTTGGTCGACGATCGCAGGGACCATGCCGTCGAAATAAGGATGATGTCACCCGCGCAATCAAAGAACCGCTGAATACTTCAGCGGTTCATTAAATCTGACCCAAGGAGATGAACATGAACGTGACGCTCAGTCTCGGCCCACTCGTTTCGCTGATTGCCGGCATTCTCATCCTGATGGTGCCGCGCCTGCTGAACTACATCGTCGCCATTTATCTGATCATCATCGGTCTGATCGGGCTGTTTGGCGGAAGCAATCTGCGGATCCTGTAGTCACGAGCGGGCCGGTCTGCGGGTCGGGTACGGCATCGTGGCGCGATGCCGGATGTCCATTGTCCGGCTTCGAAAGTCGCTTGCGCCGGCAACGCCTTATTCAATGCCGATCGCGGACTTTTTGATGCCTCGCAATGCGCGACGGCGAGCGACCCTGCAAGTCCGGCGTCAGCGCTTGGCCTGCGGTGTCG
The DNA here is from genome assembly GCF_001697225.1 of Immundisolibacter cernigliae. Taxonomy (GTDB): domain Bacteria; phylum Pseudomonadota; class Gammaproteobacteria; order Immundisolibacterales; family Immundisolibacteraceae; genus Immundisolibacter; species Immundisolibacter cernigliae. The sequence goes on along the minus strand of NZ_CP014671.1, from coordinate 1,772,301 downwards.
GGGCGAGACGTGCCGGCGGCGCCGGTAATTTCAAGGTCTGGCCGATACGCAGCTGCGCGGTCGGCTTCAGGCCATTGCGGGCGGCGAGCTGGCGGGTGCTGAGGCCGTTGCGGGCAGCGATGCCACTCAGCGTTTCGCCGCGGCGCACAAGGTGCCGAAGCTCCTGGACCGGTGCCGCCTGGCCGGAGCGACGGCCGATGTCGGCGATGCGCGCGTCGGCGTTGGAAGTGCCGGCCGGCAGGCGCAGGTCATAGCCTTTCGGCAGTAACCCGGTCTCGTCCCACACCGTGCGGCGCAGGGCCGGATTGAGCAGGCGCAGCGTGGTGCGGTCCACGCCCAGCCCCTGCTCGACGGCGCGCAGGGGCAGGTAGGACGGCAAGGTGACCTCGCGGATCTGTGCCGGTGGCGCCTTCACGATGGGGCCGAAGTGCTGCTCCGGCGCCGACGACAGCTCCAGCGCCGCCAGGAAGGTCGGGTAGAAGTTGCGCGAGGCGAAGCCGAAGGCCGGGCCGTCGTAGCGCTCGATCAGCGTGGCAATGTCGTCGGTGCCCATGCTGTCGACGGCCCGGCGCATGCCGGCGCGGCCGTGGTTGTAGGCGGTCAGCGCCAGCGGCCAGGTGCCCAGCGCATCGTGGTTGCCGCGCAGCAGCTTGGCCGCCGCCACGGTCGCCGCGTGCGGGTCGTAGCGTTCGTCCACGAAGTTGTCGATGCGCAGGAACTGCCGCCCGGTGCTGGCCATGAACTGCCACAGGCCGGCCGCCCCGACGTGCGAGCCGGCCAGCGGATCGAAGCCCGATTCCACGTACGGCAGGGCGCCGATTTCCTGCGGCACGCCGTACTGGCCCAGCGTGCGGCGGATGTGCTCTTCCCAGGTGCCGGAGCGGCGCAGCGCCGCGGCGAAGCGGTCGGCCTGGCCGAGCTGAAAGCGCACCCGGCTCGCCGCCTCGCGCAGCTGCGTGGGCGAGGCGCCCTGCCACAGCGCGCGTACCCGCCGCACCTGGGGGTCGGAGGTGTCGGCGTCGCCATCGGCCAGACCCAGGAGGATGTTCTGGATCGCCAGGCGCTGCGGCTCGACCATCGCCTGGCGGGCGCCGCGCTCCAGGTCGCCGGACCAGCGCAACGTCCCGTAGACGACGTTCAGGTGCCGATCGTCGTGCAGGAAACCGCTACGCGTATCGACCTCGCTGAACACGCGGCTCCAGAAGCGCACCGCCGGCTCCAGCGCCGCCGGGCGTGGCAGTGCCTCGGGCTGCGCGTGCACGCCGGTGGCGCAGCACAACAGCAGACCAAGCAACAGGCGGATTGGCATCGGGATCGGGCTCGGCTGTGGCTGCGGCGGGCGTCCGGATGGGCACCGTGGGCGTGAGGTTGCGGGAGGCGAAGCGCTGGCGGGATGCCCCGCAGACGCCCAAGTCCCGCACAGTGTGCCGGTGTGCGGGCAGTGGGTTCAAGGCGCGGCGTGCGCCTGTGGCAGCGGCGCTCGGGAAGTGGTCGACAGGGGGCGTGCTGTCGCCATTCAAACCGCTACGCAGGCCGGGCTGCGGGGTGCAGCGGTCTTGCACGCTGTGGAACAGCCACGCGCGGCAAGCGTTCTGGCGGCGGAAGGTCCGGCGAAGAGGGTTCGGCGCAGGCGTCTGCACCACCCCCGGGGCGGGGCATGGTGCAGACGCCATCGGCCGATGGGTCAATCAGTCAGAATTGAAACTGCAGGCCTGCGGTGGCCAGGTCGAGGTCGGCCTCGGCACGGTCACCGTCCAGCTGGTAGCGGGTGTACTCCAGACGCAGGCTCAGGTTCGGCACCAGGCCGACGTTCAGGCCCGCGCCGTACAGCCAGTCATTACCGTCGATGTCGGCGTCGAAGCCGAGCGGGCCGTCCGCCTGCGCATCCCACCAGACCCGGCCGCCCTTGGCGTAGACCTCGAAGCGGTCTCCCAGCGGTGCCGCCAGCAAGGCCGTGGCGGTGTAGCCGTGGCCGTCGATCTCGAAGCCGTTGTCGTCGTACTTGGGCAGGTCCAGGTAGCCGGCTTCCACGCCCAGCCACGGCGTGACCATCACGCCGGCGAAGGCCTGCCAGGTGACGTGGTCGTCATCGAAGTCGCTCAGGTCGCCGGTGCTGACGTCGTTGTCATCCACCTTTGCATCGTCGATCTTGGCGAAGCTGCCGCCGGCACCGACATAGGCCTTGGGGCCCGTCCAGTCCTCGCCATCGCTTGCAGCCAGGGCGGGTGCTGTCGCCAGGGTGGCCACGCCCAGGGTGCCGGTGGCGAGTATGGTTGACAAGAATGTTGCGCGTTTCATGGTGTGCTTGGACTCCTGATCTTTCATGAGGGATAAGGGTAGGTCGTCGCCATGACGACAGCTTTTTCGATCGAAGCGCGGGGGGATAGTTCCGTTGTCAGCGTCGGCGCGCGCAATGGCTGTGCGGCCGACTGCTTCGTGTCACAGTTGCGTCGGGTGCTGGCGTGGCACCTTTGTCAGCAGAAAACACACAGGAGAAACCCATGTCCGACAACGCCGATTACGTGAACGAAGTCCGCTACCAGAGGGGTCAGGCCAAGATCGCCGAGTTTTCCAAGGGCCCGAGCGTGACCGATTCGGTCATGAACACCCTGAACAAGGTGGCGCCGCACATGGCGCGCCAGGCCATGGAGTTCGTGCTCGGTGACGTGCTGTCGCGCCCGGGGCTGGACCCCAGGACGCGCGAGCTGCTGAACGTGGCGGTGCTGACCGCCATCGGCGCCGAGCTGGAGCTGAAACTGCACGCCAATGTGGCGCTGAACATCGGCTGCACGCGCGAGCAGATCGTCGAAGCCGTTTCGCAACAGGCGGTTTATGTCGGCTTTCCGACCGCCATCAACGGCATCAAGGTGCTGGAGCAGGTGTTCGACGCCCGCGATGCGCAGGGCGTGAGCAACTGACGCGCGGCCGCGGGGCAGGGACGCCCCGCCGGCTTCACAGCGCCGACGCCCCGAACCAGGCCTGGTGGTAGGCCAGCGTCAGCCCGAACAGGCCAAGGCCCACCGCCACGGCGAGCCAGTTGATCTCGCCCGGCACCAGGCGGTTTCGCCCCTGCAGGATGGCGACGAACGGCAGGTAGGAGGTCTGCCGGGCGAAGCTTTCCCAGGGCGCGCCGAAGCGCTGGCGGTACTTGCGGTCCAGGTTCAGCGGCGCGATCAGGCCCTGGAACGCGAAGCTGCCGAACAGCAGGTGCGAGGCCCAGTCACCGTTGACCAGAAAGTGCGAGAGACCCCACAGGCCAAGCCCGAACAGCCCGCCGTGGCGGGTGATGCGCACGATGCCGCGCGCCTGCACCTGATCCGGCGGCACGCTGCCCAGCGTGGTGGGGTTTTTGGCCGTCGCGCTGGCTGCCAACAGGACGAAGGCCAGCGCCATCAGCACCCAGCTCAGCGGCTTCAGGCCCGCCGCCGTGCCCCAGGTTTCGACATACGGCGCGTGAGCGTAGGCCCAGCCCATCCAGGCGATGCTGATGGCGATGATCAGCGCGAAGCCGGCCTTGAACGGCCCCTCGCCGGTGCGGGCGACGACCACATTTCGCAGCGGGCTACCGGACACAATCCAGTGCATGCCCAGAAACAGCGCCGTGGCGGCGGTCAGCGATTCCATATCCCCTCCTCCCTGAAGGCCGGTCGCGCCTGACCGGCTGCGTCGCGATTGTGCCGCAGCCGCGCCGCAGCTTGCGTTTGTGCCATCGCTGGCGCTTGTCCGCCGTCAGGTGCAGTTGCTTCACTTAATGTGCGCGACCGGTCTTGTCGCTGCCTGCCGCCGCCTCGTGACGATGTGGCGGTTGCATGCGCACGATGGGCGCGCCCGTACGGTCGGCAATGCACGGCTCGAGCGTGGCGTGCTCCACGTGAAAGCGCTTGCGCAGCACCTCGCGTACCCGGTGCTTGAGCTGCTCGAAGGCGGCCAGGTCGTCCGCTTCCGGCACCAGGTGCGCCTCCAGCGCACGGCGGTGCTCGTCCAGATTCCACACGTGCAGGTGGTGGATGTCGCGCACGCCGGGGGTGGCGCGCAGCGCCGCCACGATGGCGTCGTATTCCAGGTCGTCCGGCATGGCCCCCATCAACAGGCGAACGGTGCGCGGCAGCAGCCCCATGGCCTGATAAATGACGTAGCCGGAAATCGCCACCGTCACCAGCAGGTCCGCGACGATGAGGTCATACAACAGGATCAGCGTGCCGGCCACGATCACGCCCACCGAGGCCAGCGCGTCGGTTACGTTGTGCACGAAAGCCGCGCGAATGTTGAGGCTGTGCCTGGCGCCGCGGTAGATGATCAGCGCGGTGAGGATGTCGATGACCAGCGCCACGCCGGCCACGATCACCACCGGCCAGCCCTGCACCGGTGTCGGCGACACAAAGCGGCTGATGGCCTCGATCAGCAGATAACCGCCCACCAGCAGCAGCGCGGTCACGTTGATCAGCGTCGCCACCAGCTCCGCGCGCTGGTAGCCGAAGGTCATCAGCCGGTCGGCCGGGCGGCGGGCGATCTTCTGTGCCAGCAGCGCAATGCCCATCGACGCGGCATCGGACAGGTTGTGCAGCGCGTCCGCAATCAAGCCCAGCGAGCCGGATACCACGCCGGCCGCCACCTGCACCACCGTCAGCAGCACATTGATGGCGATGGCCCACGCAAGGCGCCCGTCGCTCAGCGGGCCGTGGTGGTGATGGTGGTCTGATTCCATGTGGGTGTCCGCAGACGCTTGAAGGCTATAGCAAGGCGGGTCGGGATAGAGTGCGACCGCGCCGGGCGATCATCGCGCGTTTCAGCACATCCCTCCGAGGATTCTAGAATTGACTTCTCCCTACCCAGCAAGGAACGCCGCCGTGACCACTTCCCGCAAGCTCGGCCAGCGCGGCTTGGACAAGGTCTCGCGCATCCCGGTCAAGGTGGAGCCGGCCGCCGCGCCGCTGCGCAAGCCGGACTGGCTGCGCGTGCGCCTGCCGGCCGGCCCCAACTTCCAGCGCGTCAAGACGCTGCTGCGCGACAACGCCCTGCACACGGTGTGCGAGGAAGCGTCGTGCCCGAACATCGGCGAGTGCTTCAGCAAGGGCACCGCCACGTTCATGATCATGGGCCACAAGTGCACCCGCCGCTGCCCGTTCTGCGACGTGGCGCACGGCAGCCCGGACCCGCTGGACCCCAGCGAACCGGCGCACCTGGCCGATGCGGTGGGCACGCTGGGTCTGAAGTACGTGGTCATCACCTCGGTGGACCGCGACGATTTGCCCGACCGCGGCGCCGGTCACTTCGTGGACTGCATCCGCGCCGTGCGCGAGCGCTCGCCCGCCACCACCATCGAGGTGCTGGTACCTGACTTTCGCCACCGCATCGACGTCGCTCTGGAGATCTTCAGTGCCGCGCCGCCGGACGTGTTCAATCACAACATCGAGACCGTGCCGCGCCTGTACGCGGCGGCCCGGCCGGGCGCCGACTACCAGGGCTCGCTGGCGCTGCTCAAGCGCTGCAAGGCGCTGCTGCCGCAGCTGCCGACCAAGTCCGGCCTGATGCTGGGCCTGGGCGAGACCGACGAGGAGGTGCTCACGGTGATGGCCGACCTGCGCGCCCATGACGTCGACATGCTGACCATCGGCCAGTACCTGGCGCCGTCCGCGCATCACCTGCCGGTGCGCCGCTACGTGACGCCGGACACCTTCGCCGAGCTGGCGGCGCGCGGCCGGGAAATGGGCTTCTCGAACGTCGCCAGCGGTCCGCTGGTGCGCTCGTCCTACCACGCCGACCTGCAGGCCGCCGGCCACGCCGTGGCCTGAACGTGGAGTTCTACGCCGTCAAGGTGCTGGCGGCGCTGCTCAAGCCGCCGGGGCTGTTCGCGCTGCTGCTGCTGGCGGCGGCCGTGGCGGCGCGCCGGCCGCGCGTGGTGCACGGCGTCGGTGTAGTCGGGGCGGCCTTGCTGCTGGTGCTGTCGTGCGGCCGCGTCGCCGATGCGCTGCTCGATTCGCTCAGTCGCTACCCCCCGCTCGACGCACAGGCACTGCGCACGGCGCAGGCGGTGGTCATCCTGGGTGCGGGCGCGCAGCGGGGTCTGGCGGACTACGACGGTGCAACGGTGTCGGCGCTGGCGCTGGAGCGACTGCGCTACGGCGCCAGGCTCGCCAGGGAAGTCAACTTGCCGGTCCTGGTCACCGACGGGGCGCTGGCCGGCCGCAGGCCGGGGGCCGAGCTGATGGCCGAAACCCTGCTCGACTGGGGCGTGCGGGCGCGCTGGGTGGAGGGTCGCGCGCTGACTACCTACGACAATGCCCGCTACGCACGCCAGCTGCTGGCGGCCGATGGCATAGACCGCATTGCGCTGGTCAGCCACGCCTGGCATCTGCCGCGCGCCGCGGCGGTGTTCCGGCGCGTCGGTTTTACCGTGCTGCCGGCGCCGACGCTGGTGCCGGCCGAGCGCCGCTTCGACGCCCTCGACTGGCTGCCCGATGCGACGGCGCTGGCGCGCTCCACGCTGGCGCTGCACGAGTATCTGGGCGGCGCCTGGTACCGCCTGCGCTACGGCGGCGGCGCATGACCGTCCCGGTACAGCCGGCGGCCACCGTGGCACCGCTGCGCGACGGCGCGCACGGCCTTGAGGTGCTGCTGTTGCAGCGCAGCCCGACGTTGGTGTTCGCGCCCGGTGCCTGGGTGTTCCCCGGCGGGCGGGTCGACGCGGCCGATCATCACCGTGGCGCCGACCTGGCGCCGCGCTACGCGGCGGTGCGCGAGGCGGCCGAGGAAGCCGGGCTGCTGCTGGACCCCGACGCCCTGGTGGAAGTCGCCCACTGGACCACGCCGCCGGGGCAACCGCGCCGCTATGCGACCTGGTTTTTCGTTGCCGATGCCAACGGCTGCGGCGGCGTGCGCATCGACGATGTGGAGGCGGTGGACTACCGCTGGCTGCGCCCGGCCGACGCGCTCGATGCCGGCTGGCGGGGCGAGTTGCATCTGATCCGGCCGACGGTCGCCACGCTGCAACAGTTGCAGGAGTTTGCCGACGTGAGGACGGCGCTGGCGGCCCTTGCCGGCCAGGCCGTGCCCTACCATTCCCCGCACAGGTGACGCCGGGGCCGCGGTCTGCGCCGGTCGTCGTGACGTCCATTCAAGGAGCAAGCGCGCATGGCATTGCAAGTAATCGGCGCCGGCATGGGCCGCACCGGCACGCTGTCGCTGAAGGCGGCCCTCGAACAACTCGGCTTCGGTCCGTGCTACCACATGACGCGCATCTTCGAGCACATCGAGCACGGGCCGATGTGGCAGCAGTTCGCCGCCGGCGCGCGCGGCGACTGGGACAGCCTGCTCGGCGATTTCCGGGCCGCGGTGGACTGGCCGGCCAGCCATTTCTGGCGCGAACTGGCGGCGTTCTATCCGCAGGCCAAGGTGATCCTTACCGTGCGCGATGCCGCGCGCTGGTTCAGCAGCATCGACAGCACGCTGTTTCGCTTCATGGGCGCGCCGGAAATGCCGCACGACGAGGCGGCCCGGCGGCAGATCGTGATGGCGCGCGACATCGTGCAAAAACGCATCTTCGCGGGCCGCATCGACGACCGCGCGCACGTGATCGAGGTCTTCGAGCGCCACAACCGCGCCGTGCAGGACGCCCTGCCGGCCGAGCGCCTGCTGGTGTATGACGTGGCCCGGGGTTGGGCGCCGCTGTGCGCGTTCCTGGGCGTGCCGGTGCCGGACGCGCCGTTCCCGCGCATCAACGCCCAGCAGGAGCTGCTGGACACGCACGCGCAGCGGTACCAGCTCACCTGACGCGTCGGCGGTTCTCCCGCCCGCAACTAGCGCCGGCCGCCCAGCAACGAACCCAGCACGCCGCGCACCAGCTGTCGGCCAAGCTGGCTGCCGATGGCGCGCAGGGCGCTTTTGGCGGTGGTTTCCAGCAGCGTGTCCGGCTCGCGGCCGCGCCGGGGGGCAGCCGTTTCGCTTCGCGGCTCAGGTGCAGCGGCCGGCGCGACCACGGCGGCGCTGGTCCTCGCGGCCAGCAGCTCGTGCGCCGATTCGCGGTCGACCGGCGTGTCGTAACGCCCGGCCAGCGGCGAGCGGGCCATGTGTTCGGTCCGTTCGGCCGGCGTGAGCGGGCCCAGGCGCGACTGCGGCGGGCGGATCAGCGTGCGCTCGACCGGCGTTGGCATGCCGCGCGCGTCGAGCACCGACACCAGCGCCTCGCCGATCGCCAGCTCGGTCAGCGTGCTTTCCACGTCCAGCCCCGGATTGGCGCGAAAGTTCTGTGCCGCGGCGCGCACGGCGGCGCGGTCTCGCGGCGTGAAGGCGCGCAGCGCGTGCTGCACGCGGTTGCCGAGCTGGCCCAGCACCGGGTCCGGAATGTCCTGTGGGTTCTGGCTGACGAAGTAGATGCCGACGCCCTTGGAGCGGATCAGGCGCACCACTTGTTCGATCTTTTCCAGCAGCGCCTTGGGCGCGGTGTCGAACAGCAGGTGCGCCTCGTCGAAGAAGAACACCAGCCGCGGCCGGTCGAGGTCGCCGACTTCCGGCAGCCGCTCGAACAGCTCGGCCAGCAGCCACAGCAGGAAGGTGGCGTACAGGCGCGGCCGGGGCATCAGCGCGGTGGCGTCGAGCACGCTGATCACGCCCTGGCCGGAGAAATCCGTTCGCGTCAGGTCGGCCAGATCGAGCGCCGGCTCGCCAAAGAACAGCGCGGCACCGTCTGCTTCCAGCACCAGCAGCTGACGCTGAATGGCCGCCACGCTGGCGCCGCTGAGGTTGCCGTACTGGCCGCGCAGGGTGGCCGAGTTGTCGGCCACCCAGGCCAGCAAACTGCGCAGATCCTTCAGGTCCAGCAACAGCAGACCCTGGTCGTCCGCCACCTTGAACGCCGCGTACAGCACGCCGGTCTGCGTGTCGTTCAGTTCCAGCAGGCTTGCCAGCAGCAACGGCCCCAGATCGGACACCGTGGCCCGCACCGGGTGGCCCGCCTTGCCGTACAGATCCCAGAACACTACCGGGTTGGCGCGCGGCGCGTAGTCCGTGATGCCCAGCTCGGCCACGCGGGCCAGGATGCGCTCGCCCGGCTGCGCCGCCTGCGCCAGGCCGGACAGGTCGCCCTTCACGTCGGCCAGGAACACCGGTACCCCGGCCCGCGAGAAGCCCTCGGCCAGGGTCTGCAGGGTGACGGTCTTGCCGGTGCCGGTGGCGCCGGCGATCAGGCCATGCCGGTTGGCCATGCCGACCAGCAGGTCAACCGGGACGCCAGCGGCGCTGGCGCCCAGGGAAAGCGTCGTCACGGCGTGGGGCTCTCGGCCGGGGCGGGTGTGGACTGCCAGGCGGTCATCTTCCAGGCGCCGTCTTCCTGCAGGTAAACCGCGGTGTACAGCACCTCGGCCTGCAGCGGCCTGCCATTGAGCACGACTTCAACGTGATTGCTGCCGGTCAGCAGCACCACTGTCTCGGCGATAGGGCGCGCCTGCCGCTGCAGCGGCCTGATGACGCGGTACTGCATGGTGCCACCGATGGTGGCATCCAGATACGTGGCCCGGTCCTGTGTCAGGCCGTTGCTGTGCACGTAGCGCAGTTCCCGCGCGAGGGTGCGGTCCAGGGCCGGCCGGTCGGCGGCGATCAGGGCCGCGGTGCGGGCGTCATCGACTGCGAGAACCTCTTGCATGGGATCGGCTCCGGCTGCGCCGCTGACGGCAATGAACAGGCAAATCAGACGCTTGGCCCAGCTCATCACACGCGCTCCCGCAGGCCACGCAGGCGGATCAGCGCGAACACCGCCAGCGCGGTGGTGATGCCCTCGTAGATGGCGGCGCCGGGATTCGCGCCGGCCGGACCGTGGATGCCCATGGCGATGCTGCGCGTCAGAACCAGGCCACCCATCACGGTGGCAATGGCCGTCAGGCCCGGCACCGTCCATTCCCGCCGCCAGCCGGCCAGCAGGCAGAAGACGCCGAAACCGGCCTGCAGCCCACCGTACATGGCGCGCACCTCGACCAGTCCGGCAGCGGCTTCGAGGCCGTAGCCGGTGAAGCGGCCAGCCACCTCGACCGGATACACAAAGCAGGCGACGGCATATCCGAAAAACGAAATGCCGGTGAAGATCAGCACGAATCTGGCCAGTGGCATGGTCACCCCTCCCTGTGTGAAAGCGCAGCTCAGTTTCGGTAACTGGAATCCTGCCGGTCCAGCCAGCGCATCAGCGACCGGAACGGCAGTCCGCCCAGGCCGGTCGGCGTGATGATGCCCTGCTGGGTGGGCACCAGCTCGGCGATGCGCCCGAGCACCTCCGGCGCGCCGTGCAGCGGCTGGCCCATCGACAATGCCGCCACCTGCACGCGGCAGGCGTGTTCCAGCAACCACATCAGCATGAAGGCTTCGCCGACGCTGCTGCCGGCCGTCAGCATGCCGTGGTTGCGCAGCACCAGCACCTTCTTGTCGCCAAAGTCGGCCACCAGGCGCTGCTTCTCGCCATCGTCGACGGCCAGGCCCTCGAACTCGTGGTAGGCCACCTGGCCGGTCAGCTGCATCGAGTCCTGATTGACGTGCAGCAGGCCGGTGGCGCAGGTCGATATCGCCTCGCCGGCCACGGTGTGGGTGTGCATCACGCAGCCGACATCGTGGCGGGCGGCGTGAATCGCGCTGTGGATCACGTAGCCGGCGCGGTTCACGCGCGTCTCACCGACATAGTCGCCGACCAGCTTGCCGTCCAGATCGATCTTGAGCAGGTTGGAGGCCGTGATCTCGTCGTACATCAGGCCGAAGTTGTTGATCAGGAAATGATCGTCCTTGCCCGGCACGCGGGCGGTGATGTGGTTGAAGATCAGCATCGACCAGCCGAAACGGTCGGCCAGGCGGTAGGCGGCGGCAAGCTCCACTCGCGTCTGCCATTCTTCGGGCGAGCATTGGTCGGGGCGGATGCCGACCGGCAGTTCGAAGTCACGAGGCTGGTTCATGGCGTGTTTCTCCTCGGGTCATGGGCGGGCCATCCGTAGCCACGTGAACGGTGCGCCGATGTACCGGCGCGAGTTCGGTGAAGCATAGCGCCCGGCGGCGCGCTTGCGGCACCTACCTTACGATCGTTAAAGTTGCCGCGCCACGGATGGCGCCTACGCGACAGCTAACAAACGCAGCGGCGGATCGCCGCCCGTGGACCGGAGGAGAAACCCATGAACGCCATCCATGACAGCGCCCTGCCGCTGCCCGAACGCTACCTGCGCGACGACCCGGCCGCCGGCGTGTTCGATGTCCACCGTGACGTGTACCGCGACCCGGCGCTGTTCGAGCTGGAAATGCGCCACGTGTTCGAGCGCCACTGGGTGTTCCTGGCGCACGAAACGCAGCTGCCCAAACCGCTCGACTACCTGGCCACCTGGATCGGCCGCCAGCCGGTGCTGCTGCACCGCGACGACAAGGGCAAGCTCGGCGCCTTCCTGAACGTGTGCCCGCACAAGGGCGCGGCGGTGTGCCAGAGCGAATCGGGCAACCGCAAGTTCCACGTCTGCCCGTACCACGGCTGGACCTTCGACGCCCGCGGCGACTGCGTGCTGGTCAAGGACCGCGCGCAGGGCGCGTACCCGGCGCATTTCGAGCAGGCCGACACGCGCCTGCCGCCGCTGGCGCGCTTTGGCAACTACCGCGGCTTCCTGTTCGGCAGCCTCAGTCCCGACGTGCCGCCGCTGGAGGAACACCTGGCCGGCATCAGCGCGTTCCTGGACATGATCGTCGACCAGTCCGAGCACGGCACCGAGGTCATCCCCGGCCGCTCGTACTACACCTACGACGCCAACTGGAAGATGCAGCTCGAGAACTGTCTGGACGCCTATCACCTGACCTCCACCCACCCGAGCTTCATGAACATCGCCGCCTCGCGCGCCAGCGGCGGCAGCAATTTTCGCAACATCGACATCGCCGATTTCGTCGATCCGGCCATCCCGTCGGGCAGCTACACCTTCGCCAACGGCCACGGCGCGATCTGGATCCATACCGCCAACCCGGAAGTGCGCCCGCTGTACCGCCAGTACGACGCGCTCAAGGCGCGCGTCGGCCAGCAGCGGGCCGACATGATGCTCAGGACCATCAATTTCACGGTGTTCCCGAACCTGCAGTTCTCGTGCAACGCCTGCATCCAGATGCGCGTCATGCGCCCGCTGGCGGTGGACCGCACCGAGATGCGCAGCTACTGCATCGGCCCGCAGGGCGAGCCGGCCGACCAGCGCAAGCTGCGGATTCACCAGTTCGAGGATTTCTTCAACCCGACCGGCCTGGCCACGCCGGACGACTCGCGCGTTTACGAGTCGGTGCAGGCCGGTCTTGCGGCGCGCGGTGGGCCGGCGGTTGGCCTCGGCCATCTGCGCGGGCTGGGCCAGGTGATTCAGGGGCCGGATGAGTTCGCGCGGGAGATCGGCATCACGCCGCTGACCTCGTCCAGCGGCCGCTCGGACGTGCAGGACGAAACCGTGTTCCACGGCTCGTATCGCGAGTGGGCGCGGCGCATCAAGGTCGGCCTGGCCAGCGAGCTGACGCCATGAGTCCCGAACAGGCACTCACCACCGGCAGCGCGCTGCTGTACCGCCAGGGCCGGCTGCTCGACGAGCGGCGCTGGCAGGAATGGCTGGACCTGTTCACCGAGGATTGCGAGTACTGGGTGCCGGCCTGGCTGAGCGAGCAGCGCCAGACCGAAGACCCGGACACGCAGGTGTCGCTGATCTACTACGACCTGCGCTCGCGTCTGGCGGACCGGGTGTGGCGGGTGCAGTCGGGCACCTCGGTGGCGTCCGACCCCATGCCGCGCACCTGTCACGCCATCACCAACATCCAGGTGGACGAAGCCGGTGACGACGCGATCCGGCTGTTTGCCGCCTTTCGGGTGGACTACCACTGGCGGGCGCAGTCGCAGGCCTACTTTGGCCACTACCAGCACACGCTGCGCCGCGACGGCGCCGACTGGCGCATCACGCGCCAGAAGATCAGCGTGCTGAACGACTACATCCCGACCCTGCTCGATTTCTATCTGGTCTGAGGCTGCCCGTGACTTCAAGCCAATTTCGTACCCCGTTTTGCGAACGCATCGGTATCGACCTGCCGATCGTGCTGGCCGGCATGGGCGGCGTGTCCTGGCCCAAACTGGTCGCCGCGGTCAGCAATGCCGGTGGCCTTGGTGTGTACGGCGCCGCCGGGGTGGAGCCGGCGCAGATTCGCGAGCACATCCGGGAGATCAAGTCCCTCACCGACAAGCCCTGGGCGCTGGACCTGCTGGTGCCGATGGCCGGCGTGTTCGACGCCCAAATCGACGTGATGATGGACGAGGGTTGCCCGATCTTCCTGTCGGCGCTGGGCCTGCCGGTCGAACTGATGCCCCAGCTGCGCCGGGCCGGCATGAAAGTCGGCGCCATGATCGGCGCGCCCCGCCACGCCCGAAAGGTGGTCGCGGCCGGCGTGGATTTCATCGTGGCGCAAGGCACCGATGCCGGCGGCCACACCGGCAACATCGGCACCTGGAGCCTGATACCGCAGGTGGTGGCGGCGGCCGGCGACACGCCGGTACTGGCGGCCGGCGGCATCGCCCACGGCAGTCAGCTGGTGGCGGCGCTGGCCATGGGCGCGCAGGGCGTGGTGCTGGGCACGCGCTTCATCGCCAGCGACGAGGCCCGCGCCGTCGATTCGTGGAAACGGCGCATCGTCAGCGCCGAGGCCAGCGACACCACGCTCACGCGCTGTTACAGCGGCAAGCAGATGCGCGGCTTTCGCAACAGCTACACGGATTCCTGGGTCGGCCGCGAGGCGGACATCCTGCCGTTTCCGCAGCAGATGGAGGTGTCGCGGCAAGCCGGTGTGCTGGACCTGCTGGGCACCAGCGATGACCCGGACCGCGGCTGCCTGCCGACCGGCCAAAGCTGCGGCGGCGTGCACGACATCAAGCCGGCCGGCAGCATCGTGCGGGATTTTCTGGTCGAGGCGGGTGCTGCGCTCGGGCGTCTGCCGGTGCGTTGAGCCGGCTGGGTCCTGGGGAAGCGCTGACTGAATCCATCCGGGATTTCTCGGCGCCCGCCACGGGGAGAAACCTGGTAGGAGCGCAGCTTCGCTGCGCGATGATCGCCCGGCGCAGCCGGGCTCCTACAGTTTTTGGCAGCGCGTCCCCGCACTGCGGGAAACGCCGTTCCCTAGCTGTTCTGGCCTTCGCCCGGTCGGGAGGCCATCGGCAGCGGACGGCTGAACACCAGCGGTGCCGGCTCGTCCTTGACCTCCTGCTTGAGTGAGAATTTCTGCGAATCCTGCGCCATCTGGGTCGCCGCGCCATCGCGCTCCAGCTTGATCAGCAGGCGCAAATCGTTGGCCGAATCGGCGTTGGCGATGGCCTCGTCGTAGGTGATGACGCCTTCGGCATACAGGGCGTGCAAGGCCTGATCGAAGGTGCGCATGCCAAGCTCGTTCGAGCGCGCCATGATCGGCTTGATCTCGTGCACCAGGCCCTTGCGGATCAGGTCCGTGATCAGCGGGCTGGCCAGCATTACCTCCACCGCCGCTCGCCTGCCGCTGCCGTCCGCAGTCGGCAGCAGGCGCTGCGAGACGATCGCTCGCAGGTTCAGCGACAGGTCCATCAGCAGCTGCTGGCGCCGGTCCTCGGGAAAGAAGTTGATGATGCGGTCCAGCGCCTGGTTGGCGTTGTTGGCGTGCAGCGTGGCCAGGCACAGATGGCCGGTTTCGGCAAAGGCGATGGCGTGTTCCATGGTTTCGCGGGCACGGATTTCGCCGATCAGGATCACGTCGGGCGCCTGGCGCAGCGTGTTCTTGAGCGCGTCCTCGAAGGACATGGTGTCCACTCCCACCTCGCGCTGGGTGACGATGCAGCCGGCGTGGTCGTGCAGGTACTCGATCGGATCCTCGATGGTGATGATGTGGCCGGTGCTGTTGTGGTTGCGGTAGCCGACCATGGCCGCCAGGGTGGTCGACTTGCCGGTGCCGGTGCCGCCCACCATCAGCGCCAGGCCTCGCTTGATCATGGAGATCTCGCGCAGCACCATCGGCACCTGCAGCTCTTCCAGGGTCGGGATGTGGGTCTCGATCTTGCGCACCACCATGCCGACGTTGCCGCGCTGGATGAAGGTGCTGACGCGGAAGCGCCCGATGCCGCGCGCCGAGATGGCGTACTGGCACTCGAAGGTGTTCTCCAGCTGCGTGCGCTGGCGCTCGTTCATGATGCCGTAGCACATCTCGCGCGCCTGTTCGGCGTTGAACTTTCCCTCACAGGCCGGCTTCACGGCGCCGTGCGTCTTGATGCTGGGCGCGACGCCGGCGGTCACGAACAGGTCCGACGAGTTCTGGTCGACCATCATCTGCAGCAGGGTGGCGAAATCGATCACGGCAGTCTCCGGGTGATGAGGCAGTTCCGGCGGGCGGTTGCCGGCTAGCGGAACAGTTCCTTGTTGACGGCACGCACGGCGGCGTCTTCCCGGCTCACTTTGCGATGTGTGACCATCTTTTGCAGACACTGGTCCAGGGTCTGCATGCCGTGCGCCTGGCCGGTCTGGATGGCGGAGTAAATCTGCGCCACCTTGTTCTCGCGGATCAGGTTTCGAATCGCTGGCGTGCCCATCATGATCTCGTGCGCGGCGATGCGTCCGCCGCCGATGCGCTTGAGCAGGGTCTGCGCGATCACCGCGCGCAGCGATTCGGACAGCATGGCGCGCACCATGTCCTTCTCGCCCGACGGAAACACGTCGATGATGCGGTCGATGGTCTTGGCGGCCGAGCTGGTGTGCAGGGTGGCGAACACCAGATGCCCGGTTTCGGCCGCAGTCAGCGCCAGGCGGATCGTTTCCAGGTCGCGCATTTCGCCGACCAGGATGGTGTCGGGGTCCTCACGCAGGGCCGAACGCAGGGCCTCGCTGAAGCCCAGCGTATCGCGGTGCACCTCGCGCTGGTTGATCAGGCAGCGCTTGCTCTCGTGCACGAACTCGATCGGATCCTCGATGGTGACCACATGGCCGTATTCGGCCCGGTTCTTCTCGTCGAGCATGGCCGCCAGCGTGGTCGACTTGCCCGAACCGGTGGGTCCTGTCACCAGCACGATGCCGCGCGGCAGCATGGCCAGTTCGGCAAAGGCCTGCGGTGCTTCGAGCTCCTCCAGGTTCAGGATCTTGTTGGGCACGTTGCGGAAGGCCGCCGCCGCGCCGCGGTGCTGGTTGAAGGCGTTGACCCGAAAACGCGCCAGGCCGGGGATCTCGAACGAGAAGTCGGTTTCCAGAAACTCCTCGTAGTCCTTGCGCTGGCGGTCGTTCATGATGTCGTACACCATGTCGTGGACCTGCGAGTGGTCCAGCGCCGGCAGGTCGAGCCGGCGCACATCGCCATCGACGCGGATCATCGGCGGCATGCCCGCCGACAGATGCAGATCGGACGCCTTGTTGGTAACCGTGAATGCCAGCAGTTCAGTGATGTCCATTCGGTCGATGCACCTTGCGCGAGCGCCCCTCGGACCCGGGGGCGGTAGGGGCCGCTGCTATACTGCGCCGCGATCCAACAGTGGGGTTATGCCATTACATCTGCCACTGCTGCAAATTCTTTAACGTCTCTGGGTGCCCGCTGGTGGGCCGTTCAGGAACGCCTGCGCGTTGCCCAGCACCGTTTTGGTCGCCCGCCGGGCAGTGTCGTGATGCTGGCGGCGAGCAAGGCCCAGCCTGTCGAATACATTCGGCAACTCGCTGCGCTGGGCCAGCGTGCCTTCGGGGAAAACTACCTGCAGGAAGCGTGCCCGAAACTGGACGGCTGCGCCGACCTCGATCTGGAGTGGCACTTCATCGGCGCCATCCAGGGCAACAAGGCAGCGCAGGTCGCCCAGCGCTTCGACTGGGTGCATACGCTGGCGTCCGAGCAGCTGGCGCTGCGTCTGGCCGCTGCGCGTCCACCGGCCCGCCCGCCACTGAACGTATGCCTGCAGGTCAACATCGATGCCGAGCCGAGCAAGGCCGGCGTGGCGCCGGTCGCTGTGGCCGATCTGGCGCGCGCAGTGGCTCGATTGCCGCAGCTGCGTCTGCGTGGACTGATGGCCGTTCCGGCGCCGGCGTCCGATTTCGCCGATCAGCGTCGACCCTTGCGGGCGCTGCGCGAGCTGTGGCTGGAACTGCGCGGGCAGGGTTTTGACCTCGATACGCTGTCGATGGGCATGAGTGGCGATCTGGAAGCGGCGGTCGCCGAGGGCGCCACGATAGTGCGCATCGGCACTGCCCTGTTCGGGCCGCGTCCAACGCGGCATTGATGCGGCTTGGAAAAGGACAATCGGCATGGCGGGTGAAATCGTCTTCATCGGCGGCGGCAACATGGGCCGTGCGCTGCTCGGCGGACTGATTGCCGACGGTACGCCGGCCGAGCGCCTGGCCGCTGCCGAGCCTGATGGGGACCGCCGCGAGGCGCTGGCGCGCGAGTTCGGCATGCTGACCGCAGCGCGCGGCGAGGATCTGGTCGGCGCTGCCAGCGTCGTGCTGCTGGCGGTCAAGCCGCAGGTGCTCAAATCGGTGGCCCGGGGCCTGGCCGCGCACTTTGCGTCCACGCGGCCGCTGATCGTGTCGATCGTTGCCGGGGTTACCGAAGCCGATATCGACGCCTGGCTGGGCGGCAATTTCCCGGTTGTGCGCTGCATGCCCAACACGCCGGCGCTGGTGCGCCAGGGCATCAGCGCCCTGCACGCCAATGCCCGGGCCAGCGCCGCGCAGCGGCAGCAGGCGGAGCACATCCTGCGTGCCGTGGGCAGCGTGGTGTGGGTGCCGGACGAGGCGCAGCTGGACGCCGTCACGGCGCTGTCGGGCAGCGGTCCGGCGTATTTCTTTGCGGTGATGGAAGCCATGGAGCAAGCCGGCGTGGCACTGGGCCTGAGCGCCGATGTCGCGCGCCGGCTGACCTTGCAGACGGCGCTGGGCTCGGCCGTGCTGGCCACCCAGAGCGGTGATGCCCCCGCCACGCTGCGGGCGCAGGTCACCTCGCCCGGCGGCACCACCCAGGCGGCGCTCGAGGTGCTGCAGGCCGGCGGGCTGGCAAGGCTGTTCAACGAGGCAATCGGCGCCGCCAACCGCCGCGCGGGTGAACTGGCGCGGCAGGCGCAGGACTGAGGCATGGTGTATTCGCCCCTCACCCAGGCCGGTCTGTTCCTGGTACAGACGGCGTTTGGCCTGTACGCGGCGCTGGTGCTGCTGCGCCTGCTGTTCCAGGCCATGGACGTCGACTTTCGCAACCCGCTGTCGCAGGCCGTCTACAAGGTCACGCAGCCGGTGCTCAAACCCCTGCGCCGCGTGCTGCCGATGCGCGCACGGGTCGAGCCGGCGCTGGTTGTGTTGCTGCTGCTGGTCAAGCTGCTGGAGGTATATGCCCTCAGTGGCCTGCGCGGCTACCTGCCGGGCCTGATCGGCGCGCTGCTGATGGCGGTGGCGCAATCCCTGTCGCTGCTGATGCTGACCCTGAGCGCGCTGCTGATCGTGCGGGCGATCGCCAGCTGGGTGGTCGCCGCCGGCGCCGGCTACAACCCCATGCTGCGCCTGCTCGAACAGCTTACCGAACCCCTGCTGGCGCCGCTGCGGCGCATCATCCCGCCCTTGGGCGGCATGGATTTCTCGGTGCTGCTGGCGCTGGTGGCGGTGCAGTTGGTCAACATCCTGCTGGTACAGCCGTTCATCGTTTTGGCGGCCCGGATCATGGTGCAGGGCCTGTGAACGCAGCGCCGTATCGTCGCCAGGGCGCGGTCTGGCTGGTCGATTTGCTGGTGCAACCACGGGCGGCGCGCACCGAACTGGCCGGCCTGCACGACGGCCGCCTGAAATTGCGCCTGACCGCGCCGCCGGTGGACGGCGCCGCCAACGCGGCGCTGGTGCAGTTTCTGGCCGAGTGCCTGGACCTGCCACGCAGCGCGCTGAGCGTCGCCAGCGGCAGCACCGGCCGGCGCAAGACAGTCAGCATCCGCGCCGGTTGCGAGCTCGCCCCGCGCCTGGCGGGCCTGCTGGGGGCTTCGTCATGATCGACTGGAGCTGCATCGACACCGTGCTGCTGGACATGGACGGCACGCTGCTGGACCTGCACTACGACAACGCCTTCTGGTTCGAGCACCTGCCGCGCACCTGGGGCGAGCGGCGCGGACTGGGCCTGCACGAGGCGCGCAGCGTCATCCACGGCCAGGCCGAGAGCCGCCGCGGCACGCTGGATTTCTACTGCATGGCCTACTGGAGCGAGCTGCTGGAACTGGACGTGGCGGCGCTCAATACCGAGCTGGCGCACTTGATCGGCCTGCGCCCGCAGGTGCCCGAATTCCTGGAATGGCTGGGCGCGGCCGGCAAGCGGCGCGTGCTGGTCACCAACTCGCACCGCAGCGGGCTCGATTTCAAGCTTGCCCGCACCGGGCTTGCGACGTGGCTGGACGAGATCATCTGCGCGCACGATCTGGCCCTGCCCAAGGAAGCGCCGGACTTCTGGCCACGCCTGCAAGCGCAGCAGGGTTTCGACCCGGCACGCACCTTGCTGGTCGACGACAACGCGCACGTGCTGCGCGCGGCGCGCGACTACGGCATCGGCCACCTGCTGGCCATCGCGCAGCCGGATTCGCGCGCCGAGCCGCAATTCCTGCCCGACCTGCCGATGCTCGAAAGCTTCCGCCAGCTGCTGCCACAGACCTGAATCGACTGCAAGACCCATCACAACATATTGTGATGAAAGGAATTTAAGCGGCCCCAAGTGGAGGCTTGAAAACTCTTGAAGGCCATTGCATTAGAGATTTTAACTATCTGTTATTTAAAAGATAAAAAAATATTCTTGGCAGCCGTTGACGTCCCAACCCGGCGCGCGTAATGTCCATCGGCCTTCACAAGATGTTGTGTTTTATAGCCCTGGCCAAAGGCCACCGGCAGCCGCGCTCGCGTTGGCATCCTCGCACGCATAACGACCCAGGGAGTCTGAGCATCCATGAACAAGGTGGTCGCCATTCACGCAGCTGCGCGTAACGCAGACGTGCCCGTCCAGCCGGCCTCGCTGGACATCTGGGACAAGAAATACCGCCTCAAGGCCAAGGACGGCACGGTCATCGACCGCACCGTGGACGAGACCTACCAGCGTGTGGCGCGCGCCCTGGCCGACGCCGAAGCGCCGGACCTGCGCGAACACTGGTACGAACGCTTCCTGTGGGCGCTGCGCCGCGGCGCCATCCCGGCCGGCCGCATCACCTCCAACGCCGGCGCGCTGGAGCACAAGCCGGCCACCTCCACCATCAACTGCACCGTGTCGGGCACCATCGAGGACTCGATGGACGACATCCTGCAGAAGGTCCACGAGGCCGGGCTGACACTGAAAGCCGGCTGTGTCGCGCCCGATACCTGGGTGTTCACGGACCAGGGTCTGGTCAGCGCCCAGCAGGCGGTGCAAGGCAAGCACGCCCAAATCCTGGCCTACGACCGCAGCGCCCGGCGCTTCCAGATGCGTCGTATCGAGCGCCACCTGACCACACACGTGCCGCGTGCAGACAACATCGAACTGCGCGCCAACGGCGTGGCCCTGAAAACCTCGATCCGCCACCCGGTGCTGGTGTACCGGGACGGTGCCCTGAGCTACCAGCGCGCCGACGAAGTCCGGATGTCGGATGCGCTGGTGCAGCATTGCTTCCCCTGGCGGGCCGACGCGCAGGCGCAGCAGGAAGCCTGGTTTGCCGGCGCACATCTGGGCGATGGCAGCGCCTACGAAAAACGCCACAGCTACCGGCCGACGCGCAGCGCTTGGCAGCACCGCGCGGCCGCCCTGGGCCGGCGGCTGGTGTTCAAGATTCGCGCTGCCGAGCGCGAGGTGGTCGAGCGCTATGCCGCGTTCTTTCAGGCCTTTTGCGGCAGCCGCGCGCAAGTGGTGGCCACCAGCACCCGCAACGGTACGCCGGTGTGGGACTTTGCCGTGGCGAGTTTCGCCGCCAGCCGGGCGGCTGAACTGATCGACTGGCAGGTCGGCGCCAAGACCGCCCACCTGCGCGTGCCGGACTGGATCGTGAGCCATCCCGAGCGCCACTTCCTGCCATTCCTGGCCGGCCTGATCGACACCGACGGCACAGTCTGCCGCGAGCGTGGCAGCGTCACCCTGGCCACGCAAAACACCGTGTTTGCCGCGGAATTGAAGGCCCTGCTTGGCCTGTTCGGTGTCCACGCCGGGCTCACCGTGCGCCAGCCGCGCGAGCACGACTACAACGGCCACACGGTGCGCGACAGCGGCGGCGCCATGCTGAAAATCAGCGACTCGGCCTTCCTGGACGCATTGGCGGCCTATATGGCCGACAGTGGCAAGCGCCAGCGTATTCAGGACCACGCCAGCCAAGCCGGTCAGTACGACCGTTACGTCATGCCAGCCGACCTGCACGCAGCGCTGGCCACCCTGGAGGGCGAGCTTGGCCACCAGGAACGTCAGCGGCTCGGCTTCTATCACGGCTACCACCGCCAGGCAGTCGTCAGCCGCATCTGGCTGAATCGTTGGGCGCAGCGCTTCCCGGCCCTTGCGCCGCTGATCGACTTCGCCCGCTGTCTGCGCCCGGTCGAGGCCATCGAGCGCGGCCTGGATCTGCCCGAAACCTTCTACGACTTCACGGTCGAGAAACACAACAACTATCTGGCCGGCAACGCCGGCCTGCTGGTGATCCACAACTGCGGAATCGGCTACGAATTCAGCACCCTGCGTCCGCGCGGCGCCTACGTGACCGGCGCCGGCTCGTACACCTCCGGGCCGCTGTCGTTCATGGATATCTACGACAAGATGTGCTTCACCGTGTCGTCGGCCGGCGGCCGGCGCGGCGCGCAGATGGCCACCTTCGACGTCGGCCACCCGGACGTGGTGGATTTCATCCGCGCCAAGCGCGAGGACGGTCGCCTGCGCCAGTTCAACCTGTCGCTGCTGGTCACTCGCGAGTTCATCGAAGCGGTCAAGGCCGGCAGCGACTGGCAGCTCGCCTTCCCGGTTGCCAGCCACGAGGCCGCCGCCGACGGCATCGACGTGCACAGCGCCGACAACATCATCTGGCGCGAATGGCCCACCCACCGCGGCTACATCGTCAACGACCAGGGCCTGGTCGCCTGCCGGGTCTACAAGACCATCAAGGCGCGCCGGCTGTGGGACCTGATCATGACCTCCACCTACGACTACGCCGAGCCGGGCTTCATCCTGGTCGACAAGGCCAACGAGGAAAACAACAACTGGTTCTGCGAGAACATCCGGGCCACCAACCCCTGCGTGACGGCCGACACCTGGGTGCAGACCGCGGCCGGCCCGCGCCAGGTGGCAGACCTGATCGGCACGCCCTTCCTGGCGCGCGTCAACGGGCAGGATCACAGCACCGGCCCCGAGGGATTCTTCAAGACTGCCGACAAGCCGGTGGTCAGGCTGCAAACCACGGAAGGCTATGGTCTGACTCTGACTGCCGATCACCGCGTGCTGCGCGTGTCGCGTTTCACACGTTACGCCTGCGAGACCGAATGGTGCGCCGCCGGTGAACTGCAAGCGGGTGACCGCGTGGTGCTGCACGACCACCGTGCCGCGCCGCAATGGCCGGGCGAATACACCCGCGAGCAGGGCTACCTGCTGGGTCTGCTGATGGGGGACGGCACCCTCAAGGCTGACAAGGCCGTGCTGTCCGTGTGGCAGCCTGCCGCCGTAGCCAACGGTACCCCGGGCGAATTGCCCCACGGCACGCGCGCATTGATGGCCGAGGCTCTGGCCGCCGCGCGAACGCTCACGCACCGTGCCGATTTCGCCGGCTGGTCGGCAGTGCCGGGCCGCAACGAACACCGCCTGTCCACCGCCGCCATCCGGGACCTGGCCAACGAAGTCGGCATGGCGCCCGGTAACAAGCGCATCACCCCGCGCATGGAGCGGGCTTCCAGCGCCTTCCAGCGCGGCTTCCTGCGTGGCCTGTTCGATGCCGACGGCTCGGTTCAGGGCAGCCACGACAAGGGCGTCAGCGTGCGTTTGGCACAGTCGGACCTGCCGCAGCTGGAGGCCGCGCAGCGCATGCTGCTGCGCCTGGGCATCGTCTCGCGGCTGTATCGCAACCGCCGCGCCGCAGGTAGCACGCTGCTGCCCGACGGCAAGGGCGGCCAGCAGCAGTACGCCACGCAGGCCCAGCATGAGCTGGCCATCAGCGGCGAGAACCTGGCCGTGTTCGCGCAACTCGTCGGCTTTGCCGACAGCGACAAGGCCGCGCGTCTGGATCAGTCCCTGGCCCGCTACCACCGCAGCCTGAACCGCGAGCGCTTCACCGCCCGCGTGGAGAGCATCACCGACGCCGGCGTGCACGCGGTGTACGACGTGCAGGTGCCCGGCATCAACGCCTTCGACGCCAACGGCCTCTACGCGCACAACTGTGGCGAACAGCCCTTGCCCCCCTACGGCGCCTGCCTGCTGGGCTCGATCAACCTCACCACCTTCGTCGAGGCGCCGTTCACGCCCGAGGCGCGTTTCGACTGGGACCAATACCGCGACGTGGTGCGCGTGTTCACGCGCATGCTGGACAACGTGGTCGAGGTCAACGGCCTGCCGCTGCAGCAGCAGCGGGACGAAATCTTCCGCAAGCGCCGTCACGGCATGGGCTTTCTGGGTCTGGGTTCCACGCTGACCATGCTCGGCCGGCGCTACGGCGACGCCCAGTCGCTGGAATTCACCGACGCCGTGTCGCGCGAAATGGCCATTGCCGGCTGGGAGGCCGGCGTGGCACTGGCCGAGGAAAAAGGCCCGGCGCCGATCATGGACGAAGTGTTCGAGATCACACCGGACATGCTGCGCAAGCGCCCGGAACTGACCGCCGACGGCCACAAGCTGGGCGACAAGCTGCCCGGCCGCGTGCTGCTGGCCCGCTACAGCCGCTACATGCAGCGCGTCGGCGGCGTGCGCCCGGACCTGATCGAGGCCATTGCCCAGCGCGGCGCCCGCTTCACCCACCACAGCTCCATCGCGCCGACCGGCACCATCTCCCTGTCGCTGGCCAACAACGCCAGCAACGGCATCGAGCCCAGCTTCGCCCACCACTACTTCCGCAACGTCATCCGCGAGGGTCGCAAGACCAAGGAAAAGGTGGACGTGTTCTCGTATGAGCTGCTGGCCTACCGCCACCTGGTCAACCCGCGCGCCATCCCGGGCAGCGCCGACCCGGCCGAGCAACTGCCGGACTACTTCATCACCGCCGAGGACATCACCCCCAAGGCGCACGTCGACATCCAGGCCGCCTCGCAGCGCTGGATCGACTCGTCCATCTCCAAGACCGCCAATGTGCCCACGGACTACCCGTTCGAGGATTTCAAGAACATTTACCTGTACGCCTACGACCAGGGTCTGAAAGGCTGCACCACCTTCCGCTTCAACCCGGCCGCCTTCCAGGGCGTGCTGGTCAAGGAAAAGGACCTGGAAAACACTACCTACCGCTTCGAGCTGGAAGATGGCACCGTCATCGAGGCCAAGGGCAACGAAGAAATCGAATACGACGGCGAGCTGCACAGCGCCGCCAACCTGTTCGACGCCCTCAAGGAAGGCTACTACGGCAAGTTCTGATCGCCAGGAATCAACCCATGACCATTCGCATCGAAAAGAAAATCACCGGTTACAGCGTGGTCGGCGCCGACGAGCCGGCCCGCACCAGCGGGCCCAAAACCGAAACGCCGGCGGCAGAAAACGCCGAGCGGCAAAGCGCCAAAGTCATCCAGATGCACGAAAAGCTGGAGCGGCCC
This sequence comes from Immundisolibacter cernigliae, assembly GCF_001697225.1. Lineage (GTDB taxonomy): Bacteria > Pseudomonadota > Gammaproteobacteria > Immundisolibacterales > Immundisolibacteraceae > Immundisolibacter > Immundisolibacter cernigliae. The sequence continues at coordinate 1,747,612 of NZ_CP014671.1, read as the reverse complement.
GAGACCCTGCGCGGCACCACCTACAAAATCAAAACCCCGCTCACCGAACATGCCCTGTATCTGACCATCAACGACATCGTGCTGAACGCCGGCACCGAGCACGAGCACTACAGACCCTTCGAGATCTTCATCAACTCCAAGAGCATGGAGCACTTCCAGTGGATCGTGGCGCTCACGCGCATCGTGTCGGCCGTGTTCCGCAAGGGCGGCGACATCACCTTTCTGGTGGAAGAGCTCAAGGCCGTGTTCGACCCGCGCGGCGGCTACTTCAAGAAAGGCGGCCGCTACATGCCGTCCCTGGTGGCCGAAATCGGTGATGCGATCGAACAGCACCTGCGCACCATCGGCATGCTGCCCGACAGCGAACTCGACGCCCGCCAACTGAAACTGATCGAAGAAAAACGCAGCGAATACGAAACCCGCACCGGCCAGGCCAAAACCGAAACCGACGCCACCTATCCCGACGGCGCCCAGCTTTGCTACAAGTGCAGCACCAAGGCCATGATCATGATGGACGGGTGTCTGACGTGTCTGAATTGCGGGGAGTCGAAGTGTGGGTGAAGCGAAAAGAGACCTGGACACGCACATATGGCGCATTGGCGATTCGTGCGAGAGAGAAATGATGCTGGGCCCCAACCCACATGAACTTGGTTGGTCGGATTAATTCAGGCATTAGCCATCATGACAACTCCGCTTAATTCCGCTGAGTGCGTAAACTGTGGTGCCGAGATTGATACTAGCGGCGACACATCGGCACATCGTGTCCCATGCTATAACTGCGGGAGCTATAAGCGCGTTTACAATCTATCAATTATAGAAAAGCTTGTTCTTCATGATGGCTTTGGTGTAAAAGCGAAATGCCCCGGTGAAAAAAAGCCATATGTCGAGGATAAGGCAATGCCAAGTTACTCACATCGCTTGGGCAAGCAAGTGCTCCATGAGAGGTTAATCGACCGAGACAATGACCGTTATCGAGAGACGGTTAAGGACTATGAGTCTGGCGAGATCATTCACCACTGTGAAGAGCCCCTTAGTCAACATATCAACCATGGCTCAGCAAGCCGTAGGTTGGGCTGACGCAGGAAGCCCAACAAGCCACGACGGGCAAGGACACAATGCGTTATCGGCGGACGGATAGGGTGAGCGGGGTGCACTGTTTCGAAACAAACCCGCCGGAAAAGGCTTGGACACGCGGACGTGGCGTATCACCGAACCATCGCTGAGGAATATGAATGTTGGGCTTCCTGCGTCAACCCAACCTACATGAACTCACTGAGCAAGACTCGTGCGGGATATGCGGAAATTTCCGTGTTTAAACGCGGAAGATTTCCAGATACTCAACGTTAGGCTCCCGAGAGAACTGTCGTGGCAACCGAACCAGTAGTTCACCTAGTTCAACGCCATATCGATTTGAAAGACGGAACTCCTCTCAGACGTTACGTTGATCTCCCCAAGTATATCGATCTCCTGCGCTCGCAATCGCTGTATCTTCGCCGCGCTGACCGGTTCACAGACAAGTTTGAAGGCGCATTGACCCCTGCGATACGCAAGGCGATCAATGCAGCGCACACCAGAAACCCACTGAGCGAAAGCGCCGAAGACTTCTACCGGCGCTGCAGGATGAGCACGTTTATAAGCTGCTGGAGCTTAGGCGCAGAAGATAATATGGCACTGTGGCAGTTGTACGGCGGAGCCTCCACCAGTCTCACGATAAACACGACGGCTGGAAGATTAACCACTGTCTGCGATTCATGGGCAGAGCCTATCTTGATTCAAAAGGTCCGGTACATCGATCACTTTGAGAATCCTGATATGGTCATAGGGCGCTGCACCGACCCGCTGCAGTTTAAGCATGAAGCCTACGAGTTTGAACGCGAGGTCCGATTGTTGATGCCACGACAAGATGACTGGGAGAAGAATCCCGAGGGAATGCAACGTCGCTTGCCGAGCCTTGACGCGCTGATTACAAGTGTTGTTGTCGCACCCGAGGCGGACGCTTGGTTCCTCGAACTCGTCGAGGATGTCACTCAACGCTATGGGCTTAAGGCCCCTGTTCGAATGTCCGCGCTCGCGCAGTTTCCCGCGTGAGCAACCGTAGCCTGGATGAAGCGCAGCGAAATCCGGGATGATCCAGCCTACGTGGACCACGCTTGCTGCGCCGTGCCACGGACGGCGATAGGCCGCGTTCGGCATGAGCCGAAGTTCGGGCAGGACCAGAAATCATTTCACCCATCGAGCCGTCGGTTGGGCTGACTGCGGTATGATCGAGCCTGATCTGACAGGGCATGCAGGGACGCTACATCAGCCCCGTGCTGCTGGCGCTAGGCTGCGCAGGCAGCGTAGGTAAGGGGCCGCAGGGTACTTGCGGATTCTGGGTACCGCCTATTTGCTCCGCTGTTTTGCCGATGTCTAACTAACAGCGTACTTAATCAGCATGTCATACACCAAATATTATTACCAGATTCTTGGCGTTACACCGTCTGCCGAGGACGTTGTTATTCGTGCAGCCTACAAGGCGCTTGTGCAACGCTATCATCCAGATAAATACCAGGGCGACCCCGCCGAAGCTACGCGCATCGTGCAAGAGCTTGTCGAAGCCTATTCTATCCTTTCTGACCCGGAAAAGCGGAAAACATACGATATATGGCTAAGGCGGAAGGAGCGCCAGAACGAAAACAAGCCAGAGGAAGAGTACGCTGCCGAAGATAAGTCGGAAGTGCATGAGGCTGGCACGTCAAAAGACGCATCAAACGCCCCGGATGCAGGGGCAATCGAGGCCTATATTGGCGAAAGGAACAAAGATTATTACCTCGCGATATTTAAAAATTTTGATTATAAGGGGGTTGGGTTGCACCGTAGCTGGAATTGGGCGGCATTTTTAGGCGGCCCAGCCTGGTTACTTTATCGTAAAATGTATGGGTTCTTTTTTCTCTTCTCGACGACGCTGGTTGCTTCTTTTGTTTTAGTGAATACAGGAAGGGCAGCCGTTGGCAATTTAATTCATTTATTTCCTTTATATGTTTTTGCGCACTATGCCAATGCCTTCTATTACCGCCAAGCAAAAAGAAGGGTGTTAAGTGCAAGAATGGCGAAGGGTGATATAGGCTCGCAACTTGGTCGTCTTCGCCGTGAAGGGGGTGTGCATTCATGGGTAATTTGGGCAAGCGGTAGTCTGGGTGCTCTATTCATCGTTACGGTCTTGATTGATTCGGCGAATTCGCCTATAGCCAGCAAGCCAAGCCATCTGGCGGTGCCCAGTCCAGATGCCACTGCTGATGCGCCACCGGCTACACCTAAATCGTTCGCAATAGCCAAGCCAGCAGTGGTGCCAGTGGCGGCCGCCCCACCATCTTTGGACGACGCTCTTGCCGCGTATGAACGCGCCGATCACGGCGCTGCCGCACAGACGTTCCGGCTGCTGGCAGAGCAAGGCGATGCCGAGGCCCAGAGCAACCTCGGGGCCATGTACTACCTAGGTGTCACGTCCCGGCCGATTATTTGGCCTTCGATGAAACAGCTCCGGTTTTGAAGCGTACCAGTGCTGAAGCGCTTGAGCCGGAGTCTGGGCGTTCAGTGCCTTCTGCGGCAAGTGGTGGTTGTAGAGCGTGACATAGCGGTGCAGGGTCTGCTCCAGGTCCTCGCTGGACCTGAAGTGGTGCGTGCGCAGCAGGTCCGCGATGCGCCCGTTGAAGCGCTCGACCATGCCATTGGTCTGCGGGTGGCGCGGGGGCGTCAGACGGTGCTCGATGCCCAGTTCCTGGCACAGGCGATCGAACTCATGCGTCCCGGTCGGGGCCCGCGCCCGGCTCCCGAACAGCCGGTCCGTGAACTCGGTGCCGTTGTCGGTGAGCAGGCGCGTGATGCGCACCGGGCAGGCCGTGGCCAGGGCACTGAGGAAGGCGCGCGCCGAGCGCGCGCTCTTGTCGGCTTTCAGGGCCACGTAAACCCAGCGGGTGGCCCGATCGATGGCCACGAACAGGAACCGGCGCCGGTCCTCGTCGGCCATCTGCGGCAGGTACTTCACGTCGACGTGCACAAAGCCGGGCACGTAGGTCTTGAAGGTCTTGCTGACCGCTTTGTCCGGCGCCGGGCGCAGGGCGCGCAGGTTGCCCACGCCGTGGCGGCGCAGGCAGCGGTCCAGCCCGGAGCGGGACACGTCCGGACACAGGAACTCGCGCGTCACCGCCAGCAGGTCGTCCAGCGGCAGCAGCAGGGCCCGGCGCAGGTAGACCACGATCGCCTCCTGGCCGGGGGTCAACGTCGTTTGCAGGCGGTGCGCGGTGTGCGGCCGGTCGTAGACATCCGGGCGCCGCTTCCATTTGTAGATCGTCGGCTCGGTGACGCCAAAGCGGCGGGCCAGCACCGCCACCGGCTCATCACTGGCCGCGATCTGCGCCCGCACGTGGGGCGTGGTGCGGGCTTGTTTGTGCAGTGCAATCAGCATGCGGACACCTCCCGATCAACCGCTTTCCCGTCCCCTGCCAGCTCCCGGAACACCTCGCGCGCCAGCAGCAGCGGGGACCGAGACGGAACTATATGATGATCCGGGATGGAACACCTAGGCCAAGGCGTGCCGCAGGACTACGTTCAGGCGGTCAAGTGGTATCGCCTGGCGGCAGAGCAAGGCCGTGCTGCGGCCCAGAGAACCCTCGGGTTCATGTACGACAAGGGCCAAGGCGTGCCGCAGGACTACGTTCAGGCGGTCAAGTGGTATCGCCTGGCGGCAGAGCAAGGCGATGCTGCGGCCCAGAACAACCTCGGGACCATGTACGACTACGGCCGAGGCGTGCCGCAGGACTATGTGCAGGCGCACAAGTGGTACAGCCTTGCAGCGTCTCAAGCACTAACCAAATCGGAATCGCACGAGCAGGTCGTCAAGAACCGCGACCAAGCCGCCGCCAGGATGACTCCAGCGCAAATAGCCGAAGCGAAGCGGCTGGCGCGGGAATGGACGCCTAAGTCGGAGGGCTTGGGGCAGTAGGCGGCAAATGGACATGAGAAATGCCAGTTGGAGGTTACAGAGTATGTCTTCAATAAAAATCGCGATAGGGAACATGGCCTTGGCCGCATCGGTCCTGGCAGGAGCCGCACAAGCCGGCACGTGTCAATGGAAAGACGAAAAGGGACTTACGCATTTTGCCGCGCACTGTCCGCTTGATAGTGATGCCAAAATTGAGGCGCGCTATACGGGCGGGACCGTGCCGCTTAACCAGGAGCCAGCACCAAGCCTGATTATTGAGCAGGCTAACCGTCTCAATGCAAAAAGGGCCGCAGAAGCAGCGCGCACGGAGAGCAAGGCCGCGCATCAAAGGGCCGAAAAGGCCGCCGATGAGGCGCGCAGGGCGAACGAAGCGGCAGCTAGTCAGGAAACTGCACGTGAGGCTAGAATGGAAGAACGCTTTGACCGGCTGGAAAGGCAAATCCGGTTTAACAAGATCATGGACGATTATCACAGGCAGATCCAGGAAATCAATAGCCGGTAGAACACAATATATCAACCGTAGCCCGGATGAAGCACAGCGGAATCCAGGATGATCCGGCCACGGCGCCCGCTACGGTTCTAACGCACCTTGCACGAAGTCGGCGACCTGTTTCCGATGTGATTGGTTGCCTGTAGGAGCGGGCCATGCCCGCGACAGGAACGTTGCAATCAATCACACTCGATGCGCCCGATTTGAACGGTCGCGGTCGCGGTCGCGGGCATGGCCCGCTCCTACAAGAATCGCGCCCGCATATATGGCGTACGGCGCAGCGTATTCCGCCTTTTGTGTTATGCGGACCACGCTTGCTACGCCGCCCCACGGACGGCGATAGGCCGCGTTCGGCATGAGCCGAAGTTCGGGCAGGACCAGAAATCACTCCGCCCGGCGCGTCCGGCCTTGCGGATCATCTTGATCTCGCATTTCGGGCAACTGGGTGTGCTGAAGTCCCCGCGCGTCACCTAACTCAGAAGTGCGGTCCGTTCGGTCTGTGAACCGCCCCGGGAATCGTGGAGCCCCGTTGGTTTGAATCAGCGAGCGGGTGGGCAAAGCGCAGCGTGCCCACGCGATTACATAGCCGGGTTGTTGATATTCCGAGCTGATGCCGCACGAATTTTTCGCGCTGGCCGTCTTGAGAAATTCCCTATGTCGAATCGTAAACCGTAGACGTGACCAGTGAGTTATTGAACAACCGCGTGGGCACGCTGTGCTTTGCCCACCCTACCCGCCACTGCCAGCAACCGTCGCCTGGATGAAGCGCAGCGGAATCCTGGGTGTGGCGAGCTGAAAACGTCATGGATGCGGTTTTTCGGCGTTGCCGGAAAGAAACAGCGAACTGCGCGCGCCCTCGGTGACCACCCTGACCGCCGGGTGGCGCAGGCGCCGCTCGGTCGAGATGGCGTAGAAGCGCTCGCGTACTTCGTCCGTGGCGCCGATCAGGACCACGCCGTACTGGCGCACGATGTCATCCGCCACCGCACTCGGGCCGACGAACACGCCCGCGCCGGCCTGGCCGAAGGACTTCATCAAGCTGGCATCGTCGAACTCGCCGGCGATCAGCGGGCGGATGTCATGGCGGTCCAGCCAGTGGTCGATGGCGCCGCGCAGCGCCCCGCGGGGCGCCGGCAGCAGCAGCGGCGCTTCGCGCAGCAGGTCCGGAAACCGCCCGGGATGGCGCTCGCGTACCACCGGCGCGGCGAAGAAGCTGATCCCGCACTCGCCCAGCAGGTGGCTGAAGGCGCGCAGCTCCAGATTGGCCGCCAGTGCCGTGTCCGCCAGCACCAGGTCGAGCCTGTGCAGCGCCAGTTCCGCCACCAGATCCTCGAGCGGGCCTTCCCGGCAGGCGAGCTGCACCGGGCGGTCCAGGGCGAGGGCCGGCGCCAGCAGCCGCTGCACGATGACCTTCGACAGCACGTCGACCACGCCCACGCGAAACGGCAGCGGCCGGTCGATGCTGCGTCCGGCGACGGCGGCCTGCATTTCCGAGCCCAGCCGGAAGATCTCCTGCGCGTAGCCGAATGCCAGATGCCCGAGCTCGGTGAGCGCAATGCCCCGCCCGGCCGGGGCGAACAGCCGTCCGCCCAGCGTGCGTTCCAGCGCGCGCAACTGGCCGGTGATGGTCTGCGGCGTCAGGAACAGCACCTTGGCCGCGCCGATGACGCTGCCCTCGCGCGCCACGGTCCAGAAGTAGTACAGGTGGTTGTAGTTGAGGCCGCGCATCCATTTACTCGGAATTACATTGGGTATGGACCATTAAAAAATCGATTTTTATTGTTATCAAGCTTGTCGTAGGCTGCCCCGGCGTCGTTATCTGAAGTCCGAGGCTCGTTATGAAACGTGTCGGTTTGTTCCTGCTTACCAACCTCGCCGTGCTGGCGGTGCTGGCGGTGACCAGCCGCCTGCTCGGCGTGGATCGGTTCCTCACCCAGAACGGCCTCGACCTGCCGGCGCTGTTCGGATTCGCCGCCGTGTTCGGCATGGGCGGCGCCTTGATTTCCCTTGCCATGTCGCGCTGGATGGCGGTGCGCAGCACCGGCGCGCGGGTGATCGGCCAGCCGGCCGACGCCACCGAGCGCTGGCTGCTCGATACCGTGGCGCGGCAGGCGCAGATGGCCGGCCTGCCGATGCCGCAGGTGGCGATCTTCGACTCGCCGCAGCCGAACGCCTTCGCCACCGGTCCCAGCCGCTCGCGCTCGCTGGTGGCGGTGTCCAGCGGCCTGCTCGAACAGATGGACCGGCGCCAGGTGGAGGCGGTGCTGGCACACGAGCTCAGCCACATCGCCAATGGCGACATGGTGACGCTGACGCTGATCCAGGGCGTGGTCAACACCTTCGTGATCGCGCTGGCGCGCATCGTCGGCTACGCCGTCGACCGTGCGCTGGCCGGCGGGCAGGAGCGCGAGGCGCCCGGCCCCGGCTTCTGGATCACCAGTCTGGTGTGCGAGCTGTTGCTGGGCATCCTGGCCACGATGGTGGTGATGGCCTTCAGCCGCCGGCGCGAATTTCGCGCCGATGCCGGCGGCGCGCGCCTGGCCGGGCGCGGCGCCATGATCGCGGCGCTGGAGCGCCTGCGTGCCGTGCACGAGCCGCAGGCGCTGCCGGCATCGCTGAACGCCTTCGGCATCCTGGGCGGCAAGGCCCTGGCGCGATTGTTCATGTCCCACCCGCCGCTCGAAGAGCGCATCGCGGCGCTGCGCGCCGCCCTCTGAGCCAGCCCTTTTCCGATCACCCGGAGGATATCGCCATGCAGTGCCCAAACTGCCAGATCGACCTGCAGATGACCGAGCGCCACGGCATCGAGATCGACTACTGCCCGCGCTGCCGCGGCGTGTGGCTGGACCGCGGCGAACTGGACAAGATCATCGAACGCGCCGGCGCCAATGAGGGCCGTCCGCGGGCGGCGCCCCGGCAGGCGCCGCCTGAGCACGATCTTCGTCCCGGTGATGACGACCATCGCGGTCGCGATCATCGCCACCCGAAATCGCGCAAGCGCGGCCTGCTCGGCGAGCTGTTCGACTTCGACTGAACCTGGCGCGCCCCTGCAGCCGGCCCGGCCGGCGTCACCGCAGGCGGGCGGCGCATGGCCGGCCGCTGGATTTATGACTCCCTGAGAACGCGACACCATGATCGAGACGATCGGCAACGGCTGGATGTGGACGGGCTTCGTCGCCTTCATCGGCATGATGGTGGCCATCGATATGCTGCTGCTCGGCCGGCAGGGGGCGCACCGGGTCAGCGCGCGCGAGGCAGGCGTCTGGTCGCTGGTGTGGGTGGCGCTGGCGCTGGGCTTCAACGCCGGGTTGTGGTGGTGGCTGGACGGGCAGCTGGGCCGGGAGATTGCCAACCAGCGGGCGCTCGAATTCCTGACCGGTTATCTGGTCGAGAAGGCGCTGGCGGTCGACAACATCTTCGTGTTCGTGATGATCTTCGGCTACTTCGCCGTGCCGGCCGAGTACCAGCGGCGGGTGCTGCTGTACGGCGTGCTGGGTGCGATCGTGATGCGCGCGGTGATGATCCTGGCCGGCGCGCTGCTGATCGCGCGCTTTCACTGGGTGCTGTACCTGTTCGGCGCATTGCTGGTGGCCACCGGCGTCAAGATGCTGCTGTTCGCCGACCACGCGCCGGATCTGGCGAAAAACCCGGTGCTGCGCTGGCTGCGCGGGCACTTGCGGGTGACCGACGACTACCACGGCGACCGCTTCACCGTGCGCCGGGACGGCGTGCTGTGGTTCACGCCCTTGTTCCTGGTGCTGGTGATGATCGAGGTCAGCGACCTGGTGTTCGCGGTGGACAGCATTCCGGCCATCTATGCCATCACGACCGACCCGTTCATCGTGTTCACGTCGAACATGTTCGCCATCCTCGGCCTGCGGGCGCTGTACTTTCTGCTCGCCGACATGGCGCAGCGCTTTCACCTGCTCAAGTACGGCGTGGCGCTGGTGCTGGTGCTGATCGGCGCCAAGATGCTGCTGGCCGAGCTGTACAAGCTGCCGATCGGTGTGGCGCTGGGGCTGGTGGCGCTGATTCTGGCCACCAGCGTGCTGGTGAGCCTGTGGCAGGCGCGCCGTCAGCAACCGTAGCCTGGATGAAGCGCAGCGGAATCCGGGATGACCGGACTAAGCAGACCACGCTTGCTGCGCCGCCCCACGGACGGCGATAGGCCGCGTTCGGCATGAGCTGAAGTTCGGATAGACCAGAATCACTTCCAGGACGTGCGAGCGTCACAACCCGACACACAGGGACAGGCCCTTTGCAGCGCACAGACGGCCCCCCGCGCTAGGCGTCGGGGCCGTCGTGATGATCTGCGTCAGGCTGGCGACAGGGGGGCGGCGGAGCCGTTGCCGGTCACGCCCGCTGTTGCTTGGAACTTGCGGTGCAGCTCGATGTTCTGCGGCTCCAGCGCAAACGCCGTCTGGTAGCTGACGTTGTGCCGGGCGTGCTCGTCGTAGCGCAGGTACCAGACGCGGTGCATCTTGTAGAACGGCACCGTCGGGTACAGGTGATGGATCAGGTGGTAGTTCTGATACACCAGCAGTGGCGTGAGCAGCCATTCCCAGCCCATGCGCATGGTGGTGGCCAGGTACGGATCCTCGTGATGGCTGACCATGGCCGGGTGGTGCGGCAGGATGACGAACACCAGGGCGATCAGGAACAGCGAGATGCGCGTCGGGATGAACCACAGCATGAACAGCTCGTAGCCGTAGCCGAGCGCGATCAGGGTGCCGACCGCCAGCGCCAGGCAGCTGTAGAACGCGATCAGTTCCTTCCTGTGTTTCTTCACCAGGTGCTGGCCGCGGGTGAAGAAGTACCAGATGTACCAGAGGTCGAAGAATGCCCAGCGCAGCGGCGCCTGCCAGCCGGGCCCGTCATGTTCGAAGCGGTCCGGATCCTGGGCACCGTTGGCGTGAATGTGGTGTTGGTTGTGCAGCCAGCGCAGCGCCACCATCGGCGCGTAGGGGAACAGGAACAGCAGCGACACGTCGGCGATGGTTTCGTTGAGCCAGCCGATGCGCGAGATGGCGCGGTGGGCGCCGTCGTGAATCGGGCTGAACAGGCCGTAGCTGAGCAGGCCGTTGATCAGCGCGCCGGCCCAGAAGCTCATGCGGCCGCTCAGGCACAGGTACCAGACGGCCGCCATGCCGCCCAGCATGAGGACCGCTAGTAGCGCGGTCGGTATGGCCAGCAACGGGGCGCGCATGTACTCGCGCAGCAGGGTTTCGCTGGGGGCCGGGGCGTGTGTTGCCATCGTTCTCATCTCCTTATGAGCGACGTCGTCCATGCGGTGGTCCGACGAGCGGGGCGCGCCGGGTGAAACGCAGAACGCATCATGCGGACGGGGCCGGCAGGCGATCTTGACCGGCGTCAACGGTATCGATGGGGTATCCCGGCAGCCGCTGGCCAGTTTGCCCAAAGCGAATCACGCCGCGGCGCCGTAATTCGGAATCCGTAAGGATCGGCTGATCCGGCGCGTCGCCGCGGCGTGTGCGCGCATCGCAACGCTCGGACCACCGCACGCGCGGAGGCGCAGCTGCCCCCATGGCGCGTAAAACGCCCAACACAAAGGTCCGGCTAGCGGCTGTTACCGGTTGTCGTCTATGTGATGGCAGGCCACCCGCAGCCCGCCGGCCAGCGTCACCGTGGGCGGATAGGTTTGGCGGCACAGGTCGGTGGCCAGCGGGCAGCGCGGGTGGTAGTGGCAACCGGGCGGCGGCGCCGCGGGCGAGGGCGGATCGCCGGCCGCGACGTGTGGCTCCGGGGTGGCGTCCAGCGCCACGCGCGGCACGGCCGCCAGCAGGGCGCGCGTGTAGGGGTGTTGTGGCGCCTGCAGCACGCCGGCCACCGGGCCGTGTTCGACGATCCTGCCCAGGTACATCACCGCCACCTCATCGGCCAGATACTCGACCACGCCCAGGTTGTGGGTGATCAGCAGATAGCTGAGGCCAAGCTCGGCCTTCAGTTCCTGCAGCAGGTCCAGGATCTGCGCCTGGATGGACAGGTCCAGCGCGCTGGTCGGCTCGTCGCACACCAGCAGGCGCGGCTGCACGGCCAGCGCGCGGGCGATGCTGATGCGCTGGCGCTGGCCGCCGGAGAACTCGTGCGGGTAGCGGTCGGCGGCGTTGGTGGGCAGGCCGACGCGGGCCAGCAATTCCGCCACCCGTTGTTCGCGCCAGGCGCGCTGCCCGATGCCGAGCGCATCCAGGCCCTCGCGCACGATGTCCGCCACGCGCAGGCGTGGGTTGAGCGAGCCGTAGGGGTCCTGGAACACGATCTGGAAATAGCGGCGCAGCGGACGCAGCCGCCGCGGCGGCAGGCTGGCCAGATCCGTGCCTTCGAAGTGCACGCTGCCGGCGCTGATATCGAGCAGGCGCAGGATGGCGCGGGCGAGCGTGGTCTTGCCGCAGCCGGACTCCCCGACCACCGCCAGCGTGCGGCCGCGGGCGAGGCTCAGCGACACGCCGTCCACGGCCCGCACGGCGCCGGCCTGGCGTTGCAGCAGGCCGCGGCGGATCGGGAAATGCACCTTCAGGTCGCGCACTTCGAGCACGGTTTCGCCCGCCGCCTCCGCCTCCGCCGTCGCCGGCACGGCGCCGTCCTGCCGCGGCCCGGTCAGGGACTGGCCACGGCGTGAGAAGTCCGGCAGCGCGGCGAACAGCGCCTGCGAGTAGGGATGCTGCGGGGCGCTGAAGAACCGCTCCCGCGGCGCCTGTTCCACCACCCGCCCGGCCTGCATCACGGCCACCTGATCGGCCATGCGCGCGGCCACGCCAAGGTCGTGCGTGACCAGCAGCAGGCCCATGCCGCGCGCGCGCTGCAGGCCCTGCAGCAGGTCCAGGATCTGCGCCTGGGTGGTGACGTCCAGCGCCGTGGTCGGCTCGTCGGCGATCAGCAGCTGCGGGTCGCAGGCCAGCGCCATGGCGATCATGGCGCGCTGTTTCATGCCGCCCGACAACTGGTGCGGGAATTCGTCGTAGCGGTGCGCCGGGTCGGCCATGCCGGTGGCGGCCAGCAGCTCCACGCCCCGCGCACGCACGGCGCGCCCGCTGCCGCCCAGGTGGTGGGCGATGACCTCGGCGATCTGGGCGCCGATGCGCATGACCGGGTTCAGGCTGGTCATCGGTTCCTGAAAGATCATGCCGATGCGCCGGCCGCGCACGGCGCGCATGGCCGCCTCCGGCAGGGCGCTCAGGTTCGTGCCGTCCAGCCACACTTCGCCGCCGACCTGGCGGGCGCTGGGCGGCAGCAGGCGCAGGATGGACAGCGCCGTCACCGACTTGCCGCAGCCGGATTCGCCCAGCAGCACCAGCGTCTGGCCGGCATCCAGACTCAGCGAGACGCCGTCGACGGCCACCAGCGGGCCGGTGGGGGTCGCAAACTGCGTGCGCAGCTCGCGCAGTTCGAGCAGGTGGGACATCAGTGCTTACCGCCCTGGCGTGGATCCAGCGCGTCGCGCAGGGCATCGGCCAGCAGGTTGGCCGGCAGCACCAGGCCAAGCATGAAGGTGAATGCCGCCGCCAGCGACCACCACACGGCCGGCTCGCGGGCCAGCTCCAGGCGGGCGGTGTTGATCATGTTGCCCCACGACACGGTGCCCGGATCCACGCCGACGCCGACGTAGGACAGCACTGCCTCGGCCAGCACCAGGCCGCTGAAGTCGATGACGGCGGTAAGCAGCACCAGATGCGTGAGGTTGGGCCACAGGTGGCGGGCGATGATGCGCCACTGCGTCTGCCCGAGTGCGCGCGCCGACTGCACGTATTCGAGCTCGCGCAGCTTGAGCGCCTCGCCGCGCAGCAGCCGGCACAGGCCGATCCAGCCGGTGGCGCCCAGGATCAGGCACAGCGCCGTCAGGCGCAGGTCGGCCCGCTGCTGCACGTCGGCGAAGGCCGCCACGTGCTGGTCCATGTACAGGTCCAGCGTCAGCACCGCGGCGGCGATCAGCAGCACGCCGGGGATGGCGTTCAGCGTCGCGTACAGGTACTGCACCAGATCGTCCACGCGCCCACCGAAGTAACCGGCCGCGGTGCCCAGCAGCACCGCCAGCGGCAACGCCAGCAGCAGGCTGCCGCTGCCGATGATGACCCCGGTGCGGATGCTTTTGAGGCTCAGGTACAGCACGTCCTGACCGACCTTGTCGGTGCCCAGCACGTGGTAGGCGGTGGCCAGCGCAGCCACGGCGGCGACGGTGATGGCAAGCAGCGTGGCCGTGACCAGCGCGCTGCGCCAGGCCACGTCGGTATCGCCCCGCAGCAGGCGGCCGGCGGCAGCGCGCCACGGCAGCCGCGCGCGACGCGCCAGGCGCCAGCAGACCAGCGCCGTCAGCGCCGCGCCAACCGCCAGGCCCGCGACCAGCGCCGGCAGCAGTCGCTTGACGATGTCGCCACGGCGGGCGCTGACATCCGCCAGATGCGCGCCGCCGTGTTCCAGGCGCGGAAACACCCGCTGCACGCTGCCGTCGTCTGCGGTGACCGTCTCGCGTGCGTAGCTGTAGAGGGCCAGCGGCGCCGAGTAGGTCTTCTCGCCGCGCTCGCGCAGCGGCAGGAGCAGCCGGTCCAGCACGGATTCCACCACCGGGCTGTACGCGCCGGGCGTGTCCGCCAGCGATGGCCGAAAATGAATCGAATCGAGCAGTGCGACCGCCACGTAAGGCGCCAGAAACACCAGCGAGGCCATCGCCATTGGTCGGCGCGCCAGTGCCCGGAAAGCCGCTGCCAGGCGCGGCGTATGGCGCACCCGCCACAGCAGCGCAGTGGCGGCGGCCACGATCAGCCACAGCAGCACATCGGTGGTCAGCAGCACCGGCTGCACGGGCCAGGTCATCACTGCAGGCGCACCCGCGGATCGGCCAGCGTGTAGGACACGTCCGTCAGCAGCAGGCCGAGCAGGTACAGCAGCGCGCCCAGGAACACCATGGCCCGCACGATGGAGAAGTCCTGGCTCTGGATGGCGTCGATGGTGTAGCTGCCAAGGCCCGGGATGGCAAAGAACGACTCGGTCAGCAGGCCGCCCATGAACAGCAGCGGGATCACCGCCACCACGCCGGTCAGGATCGGAATGGCGGCATTGCGCAGCAAGTGGCGGCCCAGCACGCGGCCTTCGGACAGGCCCTTGGCGCGGGCGGTGCGGATGTAGTCCTTGCCGGCTTCCTCCAGGAACAGCAGCCGGTACCAGCGCAGTCCGCCGCCGATGCCCGACACCACGCCCACCAGCAGCGGCAGGATCAGGAACTTGAGTGCCCCCCAGCCGTCCTGCCAGCCGGACACCGGCGCCAGGTTCAGCAGCTTGGCCAGCAGGTACTGGGCGCCGATGATGTAGAACAGGGTCGAGATCGACATGCCGACCACGGCCAGGAACACCGCCGCCCGCTCCAGGCCGCTGCCGCGCACGAACACCACGCCCAGCGCCAGCGTGATGTTGGTCAGCAGGCCCAGGATCAGGCCCGGCACGGCGATGGCCAGGCTCGGCCCCATGCGCTGACGGATGTCGCGGCCGATGTCGCGGCCGTCGTCGGCGTGCCCGAAATCGAGCACCAGCAGGCGCGCCGACTTCTCGAAAAACAGGGTGTCGGTGAAGCGGCCCAGGCCCCGCGACTGCGGCGCGTACAGCAGCGGCCGGTCGTAGCCGTGGGCGCGTTTCCAGGTGGCGATGGCGTCGGCGGTGACGTGCTTGTTGCCAAGGTGCAGGCGGGCCATGTCGTCCGGGCTGTTGACCACGAAGAACAGCGCGAAGGTCAGCAGGTTCACGCCGATCAGGATCGGTACCGCGTACAGCAGCCGGCGCAGCAGATAGGCGGTCATGGGTGGTCGCCGTGGGCGTTTGCGCGCAGGCGTTTGCGCCACAGGCGGATCGCCGGCACCGCGCTCAGCAGCAACAGCGCGCCGACGGCCACGACCGGTGCCCAGCGGGGTTTGTTCCAGGCCGCCCGCATGCTGGCCCGCAGGGACGGATCCAGGCGCTGGTACTTGAGCGTGTTGGTGGCCATGTCGTTGGGTTTCAGGTTGGCGGTCCAGGCGTGATTGAGCACCACCTGCTGCGGGTGAAAGCCGGCCACCCAGGGTGCGTCGCGGCGCAGCAGCTCGACCATGCGGTCGATCAGGCGCTGGCGTTCGGCGCCATTGGGCAGCACCCGCATGCGCTCGAAGGCGCGGTCGAACTCGGCATTGGCGTAGTTGCTGGCGTTCTCGCCGCCGTGCTTGACCTTGCCGTTGGGGCCATAGAACAGGAACAGGAAATTCTCCGGGTCCGGGTAGTCGGCGTTCCAGCCCCATTGGTAAATCTGCGCCTGGCCGCGGCGCATCTTGTCCTGGAAGCGGTTGTAGTCGGTGCTGCGCACCACCAGTTGCACGCCCAGCTTGCCGAATTGCTTGCGCAGCCAGTCCATGTAGCTCTTGGCGTCCGGACCGCTGGCCATGGAGTCGAAGTACAGCACCAGCGGCTTGCCGCTGGCGGCATCGCGCCCGTTGGGGTAACCGGCCGTCTTGAGCAGTGCCCGGGCGCGCTCGATGCCCAGGCGCTGCGGCCGGCCCGCCTGCCAGCCATAGGCGTAGCGGTTGATGCCGGCCTCGCCGTCGCGGTAGCCGAAGATGCCGGGCGGCAGCGGCCCCTGCATGGCCAGGCCCAGGCCGTTCTGGAAGATGGCGATGGATTCTTCCTGGTCGATGGCGATGGCAATCGCCTGGCGCAGGGCGCGCGGCTTCGGGCCGTCACCGCCGACGGTGTCGTCGAGCATGTTCAGGCCGGTGTAGAAGATCGACGACATCACGCTGGAACTCAGGCGCATGCCGCGCGAGCGCATGGCGTCGGTCAGTTCGAGCTCGCCCCCGGCGCCCAGGTTCACCACCTGGTCGAAGCTGTCCTGGCCCACCGCCGAGCGGTCGTAGTAGCCCTGCAGGAACTTGGTCCACACCGGAATGCTCTCGCGCTCCAGGCTGTAGACGGCGCGGTCGATGAACGGCATCGGCTTGCCGGCGTCAGCCAGCAGGCCGGCGGCGGCATCGCCCGGCTCGCCATCGGCCGGATAGGGCTCGCCGCGGAACAGCGGATTGCGCTCCAGCACCATGCGCCGGTTCGGATCGTTCACGCTGAGCATGTACGGCCCGGTACCGACCGGGTACCAGTCCAGGCTGATGTTCTTGGCAGCCAGGCCCGGCTGGCTGTAGAAGCGGTCCGCTTCCCACGGCAGCGGCGCGAAGAACGGCATCGCCAGCCAGTACGTGAACTGCGGGTAGACGTCGGTCAGGCGAATGCGCAGCGTGTAGCGGTCGACCGCCTGCACGCCGGCCAGATCGAAGCGGCGCAGATCCAGCCACTTGTCATCATCGACAGCCGCCAGCGCCTCGGACAGCTGCGCGAAACCGGCGATGTGCGCCTGCAGCAGGCCGCGGATCGGCGACTGCACGCGGGGGCTCGCCAGGCGCTTGATCTGATAGAGATAGTCGTCGGCGGTCAGTTCGCGGCTGGCACGCTGCGCAAAGTCGGCCAGGGTGTCGATGCGTCCGAGCGCCGCCGGGTCCAGGCGGTGGTAAAGCAGCCGACCGTCGTCAGCGCGCGCAAAGGCCGGGTGCGGCGCGTAGCGGATGCCGGGCTGGATGCGGATTTCGTACATGCTGGCCGCCGCCCCGGCTGGGTCGGCGCCGGCGGGCAGGGCATTGCCGGCGCGGTCCAGCAGGGTCGTGCGGGGCAGTTCGGCGGCACTCAGCGGCACCAGCGCGAAGGGCCGGCGCAGGTAGTGGTACTGCAGCGGCGGCTCATACACCTGCTGGATGAAGGCGTACTCGTTCGAGCTGTACGCGACTGCGGGGTCGAGGTGCTTGGGCCGTTCGGCGAAGGCCGCGTAGAGCGTGTTCGCGTTTTGCTCGGCGGCCGGGTAGGGGCTGTTCAGGGGCCCCTCGCCACAGCCGGCCAGCGCGATCAGCAGCAGGGGCAACAGCAGGCGAAACGGGGCGGGAAGGCGCATTGGCGGCGATTCTGCCATAGCGCCCCGGGCGCCGGGGGCAGATGGGGAATACCGGCCGGCGGCTATAATGCGCGCCCGATCAGGCGCAGGGCAGGGGGTACGCGATGGGATTTTTGACCGGCAAACGGGCGCTTGTCGTCGGTGTGGCGAGCGATCGCTCGATTGCTACCGGCATTGCCGAGGCGATGCACCGGCAGGGTGCCGAGCTCGCCTTCACCTATCAGAACGACAAGCTGCGCAAGCGGGTCGAGGAATTCGCCGCCGAGTGCGGCAGCGACATCACCCTGCCGCTGGACGTCGGCGACGACGCGCAGATCGACGCCGCCTTCGCGGCGCTCGGCCAGCGCTGGGACGGCTTCGACATCGTGGTGCACAGCGTCGCCTTCGCGCCGCGCGAGGAACTGCAGGGCAGCTTTGTCGAGGCCGTGACGCGCGAGGGTTTTCGCCAGGCGCACGACATCAGCGCCTACAGCCTGGCGGCGCTGGCCAAGGCCGCCCGGCCGATGCTGCGCCCCGGCGGCGCGCTGCTGGCGCTGACCTATCTGGGCGCCGTGCGGGTGTTGCCGAATTACAACGTGATGGGGCTGGCCAAGGCGAGCCTCGAGGCCTGCATCCGCTATCTGGCTGCGTCCATGGGGCCGGACGGTATCCGCGTCAATGGCATCTCGGCCGGGCCGATCCGCACCCTGGCGGCGTCCGGCATCTCCGGCCTGCGCAGCATGCTGGACTACCATGCGGCCCATGCGCCGCTGCGGCGCAACGTGAGCATCGAGGACGTCGGCAACGTGGCGGCGTTCCTGTGCTCGGACCTGGCGGCCGGCGTGACCGGCGAGATCACCTACGTCGACGGCGGTTACAACATCGTCGGCATGGGCGGCTGATACGCCGTCGCAGCGCCGGTTCTGCGGGGCCGGCGGCGTGCGGGCGGTAGCTACGGCTGGTTCTGGACGATCCGCACCGGATACCGAGCTCGCAGCGCGGTGAGCTGTTCGGTCAGCGTCTGGTCGGCCCGAATGGCAAGCAACTGCGTGCGCAGCGCCTCCCGCGTCTGGGCATCCGCGGCCGCTGCCCCGGCGTGACGGCCGGTGACCGTGACGATCGCGTAACTGCCGTCATCCAGCGCCAGGCCACCGTGGCCCGGTTTGCCGTCGCTGACCGGCAAGGCAAAGGCCTGTTTGAGTACCGCCGCCGGCAGACCTTCCGTGCCCTCGCGGCCCACGTCAGGCAGCGCCTTGAATTCCGCGCCATGCTGTTTCAGGAGCGCCTCGACGTTCTCACCGGCCTGCAGTTTCTCGAGCAGCGCCTCACCGGCCTTGCGGGCCGCCGCCGCACCGTCCTGTTGGCGCAGGCGCAGGACGATGTCCGCCCTCACCTCATCCAGTGGACGCGGTGCCGCGGGCGTGTGGTCGGTCACGCGCAGCACCGCGTAGCGCCCGCTGCCGGTTTCAAACACCTCGCTGTTCTCACCGCCGATGACGTCGTTGCTGAAGGCATGGCGCAGGAATTCCGGGTTGGCAGCGATGCCGGTGTTGCCGCTGCGCGCAATCGGGCCGATTTCCTGCACCTGCAGACCCAACGCCTTGGCGGCCGGTTCCAGCGTGTCCGGGTGTTCGAAGCTCTGGCTGCGCAGGGTTTCCGCTGCGGCGAAAAACCGCTCCTCGGCCAGTTCCCGCTGCAGTTGCTGGCGCAGGTTGTCGCGTACCTCTGCCAGCGGCGGAACGGCGCCGGGCTTGATGTCGGTCACTTCCAGCAGGTGAAAGCCGAACGGCGTGCGGATCGGTTCGCTCAGGGTGTTCTTGGCCAGCGTGAACGCCGCCTCGTCGAAGGCGGCGGTCATGCCGCCGCGCGTGAAATAGCCCAGATCGCCACCCTGCTCGGCGGAGCCCGGATCGGCTGACTCGGCCTTGGCCAGCGCTGCGAAATCAGCGCCGGCGACGAGCTTGGCGCGTAGCTCGGCGGCCTTCAGCCGTGCCTGCTCGACGGCTTGCGGCGTCGCATCCTCGGCCACCCGCACCAGGATGTGCCGAACCCGGCGCTGCTCGGCGCTGCCGAGCTCGGGCTTGAGTTCCTCGTAGCGCTTTTGGAGCATGGCGTCGTCGATGGCCAGTTCACCTGCCATGGCATCAAGGCTCAGTTCCAGGTACGCCACGCGCACCTGCTCGGCGGTCTGGAAGTCGGCTTTGTGCGCGTCGTAATAGGCCTGGATGGTTGCATCGTCCGGGGGGGCGGCAGGCGCGAATTTTTGCCAGTCGATCGTTGCCAGGCGCAGGTCGCGCCGCTCGAACCACAGTGCGGCCAGCTCATCGAGCTCGGCTGCCGACATGAATGCCGTTTCGGCAAGGCCGGACTCGATCTGCTGCAAGGCCAGCGAGCTGCGCAAGTCGGCCTCGAAGGCGGCCGGCGTGAGCCCCTGGCGGCGCAGCTGCGACTCGTAGAGCGCGCGATCGAAGCCGTTTTCTCCGGCAAAGGCCGGCGTGGCCTGGATCAGCGCCGCCACTGCCGTGTCGGGCACCTGCAGACGCCGCCGACTGGCCTCCTGCAGCAGCAACTCGCGGTTGATCAGGCGCTCCAGCACCGCGCGCCGGGTGCCCGGATGGTCGAGAAATTCCGGTGAATAGGCGTCGCCCAGGCTCTGGCGCAGGCGTTGCCCTTCCTGGCGCAGGGCCTGTTGCAGGGCACTGACAGTGACGGAAGCGTCACCAACGTGCGCCGCGGCGGTGTTGCCGGTTGGCTGTACGTAGGAATTGACGCCCCACAGCGCAAAGGGCACGACCAGCAACACCAGGATCGTGCTGACCAGCCAGCGCGGGGCCTTTTCGCGGATTTGTTCCAGCATGGGTTGTTTTTTCAGGTTGCAGAAAACACAAAGGGTGAAGCCAGTTGGAACCGACTTCACCCTTCACGGCTGGTAAATGGCGTAGCGCCAAATTGGCGGAGCGGACGGGACTTGAACCCGCGACCCCCGGCGTGACAGGCCGGTATTCTAACCAGCTGAACTACCGCTCCTGATGCATTCGGTGGGTGCTGAGAGGATCGAACTCCCGACATCCGCCGTGTAAAGGCGACGCTCTACCAGCTGAGCTAAGCACCCCTGCAAGAACGCGCTATTTTATGCCGTCTTTGAGACCTTTACCAGCCTTGAACTTGGCGGTCTTGCTGGCCTTGATCTTGATGGGCTGGCCGGTGCGCGGATTGCGACCGGTACGCGCGCCGCGCTTGCCTACCGAAAATGTGCCAAAACCTACGACAGTGACCGTGTCGCCCTTCTTGAGCGCTGCGGTGATGGCGCCAACGGCCGAGTCCAGCGCGCGTCCGGCGGCCGCCTTGGAAATTTCGGCGCCGTCGGCAATCGCGTCGATCAGATCAGATTTATTCACGTGAGTCCCCCTGGGTCGGTGGTTGAGTTGCCCTGAGTCTTGTTCGCCCGAGAACGCGCGGAAAACCCGCGCCAGACATGGGCCGGCGAGTTATACCAACGGCAAAAAACGCATGTCAACAAAGCGTTTTTTTCGCATCAGTGCGCGATGTAGCTTTCTGCGGGCGCGGGCGGCGTATCCGCCGCCGTCACTGGCACCGATACGGCCCCTGGCAGCGCGGTCAGGGCGTGCTGGAATACCTCGTCGATCCATTGCACCGGCTGGATGTCGAGGCGCTGCTTCACGTCCTCAGGCACATCGGCCAGGTCTTTTTCATTGTCCTTCGGAATCAATACCTTGATGATCCCGCCCCGCAGCGCGGCCAGCAGTTTTTCCTTCAGGCCGCCGATCGCCAGGACCTCGCCGCGCAGGGTGATTTCGCCGGTCATGGCCACGTCGGCACGCACCGGAATGCCGCTCAGGGCGGAGGTCAACGCGGTGACCATGGCGACGCCGGCACTGGGGCCGTCCTTGGGTATCGCGCCCTCGGGTACATGCAGGTGAAAATCGTTCTGCTGGAAGCTTTCTGCGGTGATTCCCAGCTGTGACGCGCGGCTGCGCACCACGGTCAGGGCTGCCTTTACCGATTCCTGCATGACTTCGCCCAGCTGTCCGGTGAGCGTCAGACCGCCCTTGCCGGGGACGACGGCGGCTTCCACCGTCAGCAGTTCGCCGCCGACTTCGGTCCAAGCCAGCCCGGTGACCTGGCCGATCCGGTTCTGCGTATCCGCCAGGCCGGGCCGGTAGCGCTGGACACCCAGGTAATCGCCGAGGTTCTTTTCCGTGATGCGCAGCTTGCCCTTGCGGGTCTTCTGCACCGCCTCGCGCACGGCCTTGCGACAGACCTTGTTGATCTCGCGCTCCAGATTCCGCACCCCCGCCTCGCGGGTGTACAGCTGGATGATGGCCCGCAGCGCCTCGTCCGAGAACGCGATTTCGGTGTCCTTGAGGCCATTGTCGGTGAGCGCCTTGGGCACCAGGTAGCGCTTGGCAATGTTCAGCTTCTCGTCTTCCGTGTAGCCTGCCAGGCGGATCACTTCCATCCGGTCCAGCAGCGGCGCGGGGATGTTGAGCGTGTTGGCGGTGGCCACGAACAGCACGTCCGACAGGTCGTAATCGACCTCCAGATAATGGTCGTTGAAGGCGTGGTTCTGCTCCGGATCCAGCACTTCGAGCAGCGCCGAGGCCGGGTCGCCGCGAAAATCCATGGCCATCTTGTCGACTTCGTCGAGCATGAACACCGGATTGCGGGTGCCGACCTTGGCCAGGTTCTGTAGCACCTTGCCCGGCAGGGAGCCGATGTAGGTGCGCCGATGGCCGCGGATTTCGGCCTCGTCGCGCACGCCGCCGAGCGACATGCGGGCGAACTTGCGTCCGGTGGCGTTGGCGATCGAGCGTCCGAGCGAGGTCTTGCCCACGCCCGGCGGGCCGACCAGACACAGGATCGGGCCCTTGAGCTTGCGCACGCGCTGCTGCACGGCCAGATATTCGAGGATGCGCTCCTTGACCTTCTCCAGGCCGTAGTGATCCCGCTCCAGCACCTGCTGGGCCTGATCGAGATCCCGCCGCACGCGGCTGCGTGTGCGCCATGGCAGCTGCACGATCCAGTCGAGGTAATTGCGCACCACTGTGGCTTCGGCCGCCATCGGCGACATCATCCGCAGCTTGGCCAGCTCGCTGCGCGCCTTGGCCAGTACCGCCTTGGGCGGGCCGGCAGCCTCGATGCGCCGTTCCAGCTCGTCCAGGTCGTTGCTGCCGTCTTCGAGTTCACCCAGTTCCTTCTGGATGGCGCGCATCTGTTCGTTCAGGTAGTACTCGCGCTGGCTTTTCTCCATCTGGCGCTTGACCCGGCCGCGCATGCGCTTCTCGACCTGCAGCAGGTCGATTTCGGTTTCAAGCAAATGCAGCAGATGTTCGAGGCGCGGCACGACGTCGACGATTTCCAGCAGTTCCTGCTTCTTGGGCAGGCGCACCGGCAGGTGGGCGGCGATGGTGTCGGCCAGGCGCGAGGAGTCGTTGATCTCGGCGAGCGCCGTCAGCGCCTCGGGCGGAATTTTCTTGCTGCCGCGCACGTACTGCTCGAACTGCTCCAGCACACTGCGCTGCAGGACCGTGTCTTCCTTGGGATCGACCTCGGCTGCCTGCGGAACGGCCAGCTTGGCCATGAAACAGCCGTCGCGCTGTGACCATTCGGTGACGCTGGCGCGGCTGATGCCCTCGACCAGCACCTTTACCGTGCCGTCCGGCAGCTTGAGCATCTGCAGCACGTGCGCCACGGTGCCGGCGGTGTAGATGTCTTCGGACTTGGGGTCGTCCATGCCGGCGTCTTTCTGCGCGGCCAGGAAAATCCGCTTGTCGTGGGCGTCGCTCAGCTCAAGGGCGGTGATCGATTTTTCCCGCCCGACGAACAGCGGGATCACCATGTGCGGGAACACCACCACGTCACGCAGCGGCAACACCGGCAGCGTCAGGGAATCGGAATCAGCGTCGGGACGCTTGTGCTTACGGTCGGTCACCCGGGGTAGGCCTCGGCAGTGGGGAAGGGCAGCGCGGGCGGCCGCCATGCTCAACAGATGGAGGCGACGCCGGTCGAACTCAAGCCCCGACCGGGCTGCTTGCCGGACCGGGCGGGGGGGCGGCTTCAGTCGCCGGCAGCGCTTTGCTGCAGCGGCGGGTCTTCGTAGATCAGCAGCGGTTTGCCTTCGGCACTGAAGATGTTGTCGTCGAAGACGACCTTTTTCAGGTTTCGCATCGACGGCAGCTCGAACATGATGTCGAGCAAGGCGTGCTCCAGGATCGAGCGCAGGCCGCGGGCGCCGGTCTTGCGCTCCATGGCCTTGTCGGCGATGGCGTCCAGCGCCTCGGGGCGGAATTCCAGGTCCACGCCTTCCATGCGAAACAGCTTCTGGTACTGCTTGACCAGCGCATTCTTGGGATCCGTCAGGATGCGAATGAGGGACTCGCGGTCCAGTTCCGTGAGCGTGGCCACCACCGGCAGGCGGCCGACGAACTCCGGAATTAGGCCGAAACGGATCAGGTCGTGCGGTTCGACCTTGGCCAGCAGGCGGCTGGTGTCCTTGTTCTCGGCGTCGCTCTTGATGTCGGCCGAGAAGCCGATGCCGCCTTTCTCCATGCGCTGCTGGACGATTTTCTCCAGGCCATTGAAGGCGCCGCCGCAGATGAACAGGATGTTGCGCGTGTCCACCTGCAGGAATTCCTGCTGCGGGTGCTTGCGCCCGCCCTGCGGCGGCACCGAGGCGATGGTGCCCTCGATCAGCTTCAGCAGCGCCTGCTGCACGCCCTCGCCGGACACGTCGCGGGTGATGGATGGATTGTCGGATTTGCGCGAAATCTTGTCGATTTCGTCGATGTAGACAATGCCGGTCTGCGCCCGCTCGGCGTCGTAGTCGCACTTCTGCAACAGCTTCTGGATGATGTTCTCGACATCCTCGCCGACGTAACCGGCTTCGGTCAGCGTGGTGGCGTCGGCGATCGTGAACGGCACGTTCAGGATGCGCGCCAGGGTCTCGGCCAGCAGGGTCTTGCCCGAGCCGGTCGGCCCGACCAGCAGGATGTTGCTCTTGCTCAGCTCGACTTCGTCCTTCTGCTGGCCGGCGTCGAGGCGCTTGTAGTGGTTGTAGACGGCGACGGACAGGATTTTTTTGGCCTGCTCCTGGCCGATGACGTAATCGTCCAGGTGCTTGCACAGCTCGCGCGGGGTCGGCAGGCGCTTGCGCCGCTCGTCGGCGGCCTTCTCACCCACCTCGTCGCGGATGATGTCGTTGCACAGCTCGACGCACTCGTCGCAGACGAACACCGACGGGCCGGCGATGAGCTTGCGCACCTCGTGCTGGCTCTTGCCGCAGAACGAGCAGTACAGGAGCTTCTCGCCGTCGCTGCTGCGTTTGTCGTCGCTCATAACCTCACCCTGCAAGCTACGGTTTCAGCGTCGATGCCGGCGTTCGAAAGCCGGCATCGACGCCGCGTTCCAGAATTCCTCGTCAGCAAATTTATACCGCCAACGGCACCTGCAAGAAACTTTTCGTCCGTCCGTCGAGCGCTCACACCCGCTTGTCGATGACCTTGTCGACCAGGTTGTATTCGACTGCTTCCTTCGCCGACAGGAAGTTGTCGCGGTCGGTGTCGTTGCGAATCTGGTCGATCGTGCGTCCGGTGTGCGTAGCCAGGATATCGTTCAGCAAATCGCGAATCTTGAGCATCTCGCGGGCGTGGATCTCGATATCCGAGGCCTGGCCGCGAAAGCCGCCCAGCGGCTGGTGGATCATCACCCGCGAGTTGGGCAATGCAAATCGCTTGCCAGGCGCGCCGGCCGCCAGCAGCACGGCACCCATGCTGGCCGCCTGGCCGATGCACAGCGTCGACACCGCCGGCTTGATGAACTGCATGGTGTCGTAGATGGCCAGGCCCGCCGTGACCGAGCCGCCCGGCGAGTTGATGTAGAAATGGATGTCCTTGTCCGGGTTCTCGGACTCCAGGAACAGCAGCTGCGCCACCACCAGATTGGCGATGTGGTCCTCGACCGGGCCGACCAGGAACACCACACGCTCCTTGAGCAGGCGCGAGAAGATGTCGTAGGCGCGCTCGCCGCGGGCGGTTTGCTCGACCACCATCGGCACGAGGCCCTGGGCGACGGGGCCGGGCAGGCTGTGGAACGGGTCGGTCATGAAGGCAATGCTCCGTGGTGTGAGAGTGCTGCGTAGGGTTGGTTTCAGGTGGCGACGGCGTCGTCGAAGGACAAGACCTCTTCGGTGACCTGCACCTTGGACAGCACCCAATCGACCAGTTGCTCTTCGAGCGCCATGTTTTCAATTTCCTGCAGGCGCTCCGGCTGGCTGTAGTACCAGTTGATCACCATGTCCTTGTCGTCGAAGCCGGCGGCCATGCGCTCGATTTCGGCGCGCACGCGGGCCGGGTCGGTCTTGATGCCCTCGCGCTGGGTGATCTCAGCAAGCAGCAGGCCAAGTTTGACCCGGCGCGCGGCTTCGGCCTCGTAGGGCGCCATGTCCGCATGCGGATCGACGGCCGGATTGCGCTGCTGGGCCTGGTGGGCGAGGTTGTGAGCCTCCTGATGCACCAGGCTGTGCGGCAGGTCGAACTGGTGTTGCTGCTCCAGTAACTGCATGACGGCCGCCTTGCGGCGCCGGCGCAGCGCGGTCGTCAGCTCCTGTTCGAGCCGTTCGCGCAGCCGCGCCCGCAGCGCATCCAGGTCGCCGTCCTCGATGCCGAAGGCCTGCACGAACTCCGTGTTCATTTCCGGCAGCGCGATTTCCTGGACCGCCTTGACGGTGACCGCGAACTGGGCATCCTTACCTGCGAGGGTGTCGCGCGGGTAGTCGGCCGGGAAGGTGACCTTGACGGTGCGTTCGTCGCCGGCGCTGGCCCCCAGCAACTGATCCTCGAAATCGCCGATCAGGGTGCCGCTGCCCAGCACGATGGGCACGTCCTGGGCGGTGCCGCCCTCGAAAGCCACGCCGTCGATGGTGCCGACGAAGTCGATCATGACGCGGTCGTCACGGGCGGCCGGACGGGCGACTTCGGGCCATTCGGCGCGCTGGCGGCGCATGCGGTCGAGCATTTTCTCGACGTCGTCATCGGTCACGGTGGCGCTGGGCAGGCTCAGCGTCACGCCGCCGAGGTCCGCCAGGGCGATATCCGGAAACACCTCGAAGCTGGCCGAGAAGCGCAGCGCGTCGCCGCCCTCGGCGGGTTCGGCGCGGATGTCCGGGTTGCCGGCCGGGCGCAGCTGGTGCTCGCCCAGGCCTTCGATGAACTTGCCCTGCAGCAGCTCGCCCACCACCTCGTCGCGCAGGCGGGCCTCATGCTGACGGCGCACCACCGACAGCGGCGCCTTGCCGGGGCGAAAGCCGTTCACGCGCGCCTGGCGCGCCAGCTGGTTAAGGCGCGTGGCGACCTGTTGCTCGACTTCGGTCGCGGGCAGGGACAACATCAACCGACGCTTCAGGGCACCGGTGTTTTCCAGCAGAGTGGTCATTGCGGATTCGGAAATCTTGGTCGGATGGAAGGGGGATGGTGCGAAAGGAGAGACTCGAACTCTCACGGGTTGCCCCGCTGGTACCTAAAACCAGTGCGTCTACCAGTTCCGCCACTTTCGCAAGGCAAATCGTCGTTTTTTTTCAGCGCGGCAGTATACCGAAGGGCCTGCCGGCGGCGCGGGCGCTGATTTGGTGCCGGGAGAGAGAATCGAACTCTCACGAGGTTACCCCCACCAGATTTTGAGTCTGGCGCGTCTACCGGTTTCGCCATCCCGGCCCGGGAGGGGCGCCTAGTATGGGCATCCGGCCGGTCGGACTCAAGCCGCCGGGGTGCCCTCTGCTACCATCCGCGGCCCCATGCGGCGCCAGGACTTCACATACGCACTGCCCGAGGCGCTGATCGCCCAGCAGCCGCTGGCGCAGCGCAGCGCCAGTCGCCTGCTGCACCTGCCGGCCGGATCGGCGGTTCGCGACCGCGCCTTCACCGACCTGCCATCCCTGCTGCGGGCCGGCGACCTGCTGCTGCTGAACGACACGCGCGTGATTCGTGCCCGGCTGCGCGGTCGGCGGGCCAGCGGCGGGCGTATCGAGGCCTTGATCGAGCGCCTGGCGGGCGATCGGGAGGCCCTTGTTCAGCTGCGCGGCGGCAAGTCGCTGGCGGCCGGCGCGCGCCTCGAGTTTGCAGGCGGCGGGCAGCGGGTGATGGCCAGCGTCGGTGATCGCGAGGGCGAGTTTTTCCGCCTGCATTTCGATCTGCCGCTGCGCGAGTGGCTGGATGAGGTGGGCGAACTGCCGCTGCCGCCGTACATCGGCCGCGCCGCCGAGGCGCTCGACGAGCATCGTTATCAGACCATCTACGGCCGCCATCCGGGCGCGGTCGCGGCGCCCACCGCGGGACTGCACTTCGACAACGATTTACTGGCGCAGATACAGGCCGCGGGCGTCGAGGTCGGTTACCTGACGCTGCACGTGGGCGCCGGCACCTTCAAGCCGGTGCGGGTGGACGATCTGGCCGAGCATCGCATGCACGCCGAGCGGGTGGTGGTGCCGGCGCAGGTCTGCGCGCAGGTGGAGGCGACGCGCGCGCGCGGCGGGCGGGTCATCGCGGTCGGTACGACCGTCGTGCGGGCGCTCGAAAGCGCGGCGGCCGGCGGGGCGCTTGCGCCCTTCGACGGCGAAACGGCGCTGTTCATCACGCCCGGCTACCGGTTTGCCGTGGTCGATGCGCTGCTGACCAATTTCCACCTGCCCGAATCGACCCTGCTGATGCTGGTCTGCGCCTTCGGTGGTTATGCGCCGGTGATGGCCGCCTACCGACACGCCGTGCAGCAGGAATACCGCTTTTTCAGCTACGGCGACGCGATGTTCGTGGAACGGCCGGTGGAGCCGACAGCATGCCCCTGAGCTTTGAACTGCTGGCCACGGACGGCCCGGCCCGCCGCGGCCGACTCAATTTCGCGCGCGGCGTGGTGGATACGCCGGCCTTCATGCCGGTCGGCACGCAGGGCACGGTCAAATCCCTGACCGCGCAGGAAGTGGCCGGCACCGGCGCGCAGATCCTGCTGGGCAACACCTTTCATCTGATGCTGCGCCCGGGCGTGGACATCGTGCGCCGGCACGGCAGTCTGCACGGGTTCATGGCCTGGCCGGGGCCGATCCTGACCGACTCGGGCGGCTTTCAGGTCTACAGCCTCAAGACGCTTCGCAAGATCAGCGAGCAGGGCGTGTGGTTTCGCTCGCCCGTGGACGGTAGCCGCGTGTTCCTGGGGCCGGAAGAAGCCATCGCAGTCCAGCACGGCCTGGGCAGCGACGTGGTGATGATCTTCGACGAATGCACGCCGTACCCGGCCGATCACGACACGGCGCAGCGTTCGATGGAGCTGTCCCTGCGCTGGGCGGCGCGCAGCCGGGTCGCGCACGGCGACCATCCGGCGGCCCTGTTTGGCATCGTGCAGGGCGGCGTTCACGAGGACTTGCGCGCCGCGTCACTGGCCGGTCTGCTGGAAATCGGCTTCGACGGCTACGCCATCGGCGGCCTGTCGGTAGGCGAGCCGCGCGAGGACATGCTGCGCGTGCTCGATTTCATCGGCCCGCGCCTGCCGACGGACCAGCCGCGCTACCTGATGGGCGTCGGCACGCCGCAGGACATCGTGGAGGCCGTGCGCCGGGGCGTGGACATGTTCGACTGCGTGATGCCGACCCGCCACGCCCGCCACGCCTATCTGTTCACCGACACCGGCGTGCTGCGCCTGCGCAACGCCCGTTACCGGGACGACACCCGCCCCCTGCAGGAAGGCTGCGCCTGTTACACCTGCCAGCACCACAGCCGCGCCTACCTGCGGCACCTGGACCAGGCCGGCGAGCTGCTGGGGATGCGCCTGAACACCCTGCACAACCTGCACTACTACCAGACCCTGATGGCCGGCCTGCGCGAGGCCATCGCGTCCGGCACGCTGGCCGCGTATGTAGCCGAGTTCTACGCCCGCCAGGGGCTGCCGGTACCCCCTGTGGCATAATCCGGCGCCTTTTTTGGGGGCGGGAAACGCTCCGCTGTTGCAGGAAAAACCGCATGTCGATGTTCATCCAGAACGCCTTTGCCGAGCAGGCGCCCGCGGCGGCTGCCGGTGCCGCTGCGCCGCCGGGTTTCGAGAGCATGTTCTTCGTGCTGGCCCTGTTCGTGGTGTTCTATTTCATGATGATCCGGCCGCAGATGAAGCGGCAGAAGGAGCACCGCAAGATGGTCGCCGAGATCAAGGCCGGCGACGAGGTGGTGGTGGCCGGCGGGCTGGCCGGGCGCGTGGTACGCGTCACCGATCAGTATCTGGCGGTCGAGATCGCCGACGGCGTCGAGGTCAAGGTGCAAAAAGGCGCTGTTGGCCAGTTGCTGCCAAAAGGGACGCTGAAGTCCATCTGAGCCCCAGCGATGAACCGCTACCCCTGGTGGGCCAATCTGCTGATCGCCCTGGTGCTGGCCGTGGGCGCCCTGTATGCCTTGCCGAACTGGTACGGCACCGATCCGGCGCTGCAGATTTCCGGCCAGCGCGGGCGGGCAGTGGATGCCGTCACGACCGAAAAAATCACGGCTGCGCTCAAGGGTGTTGGTGTTTCGGCCAAGTCGCTGACGCCGTCCGCCGATGGCGTCACGCTGCGTTTCGTCGACACCGACCAGCAGCTGAAGGCGCAGGACGCCGTGCGCGACGCCCTGGGGCAAGACTACACGGTGGCCCTGAACCTGGTGCCGGCGGCGCCGCCCTGGCTGTCGGGCATCGGTGCGCAGCCGATGTTCCTGGGCCTGGACCTGCGCGGCGGTGTGCATTTCCTGATGGAGGTCGACACCGCCTCGGCGGTCCGCGCGGCCGAGGAGCGACTGGTCGATGACCTGCGCCAGTTGCTGCGCGAGGAGAAATTGCGTTACGAGTGGGTTCGCCGGGTGGCGGAAGGCGAAACCAGCGGCGTCGAGCTGCGCCTGCGCGCGGTCGCGGACGTCGCCAAGGCGCAGGCGCTGATCGCCCGCACGCATCCGCAGCTGGTGGTCGACACGGCCGCCGACGACGGCCAGCGCCTGATCGGGCGCCTGGGCGATCCCTACCGCATAGAAGTGCGCCGGCTGGCGCTGCAGCAGAACATCACCACGCTGCGCAACCGCGTCAATGAGCTGGGCGTGGCCGAGCCGATCGTGCAGCAGCAGGGTGACAGCCGCATCATCGTGCAGTTGCCGGGCGTGCAGGACACGGCCCGCGCCAAGGAAGTACTGGGCGCCACCGCGACGCTGGAATTCAAGCTGGTGGACGAGGAGCATGACCTGTCCGCCGCATTGGCCGGGCGCGTGCCGCCGGGTTCGCGTTTGTACCCGCTGCGCGCCGGTGGGCAGATACTGATCAAGGACCGCGCCATCCTGACCGGCGAGTACATCACCGACGCCGCCTCGGGCTTCGACCAGCAAAGCGGCGGCGCGGTCGTGCACGTGTCCCTCGACAGTCGCGGCGCCGGCATCTTCGAGCGCGTCACCGGCGAGAACGTCGGCCGCCGGCTGGCGGTGGTGTTCATCGAGAACACCACCGACTCCGTGCGCGGCGCGGACGGCAAGCTGGAGCGCCGAAGCCGCCGCACCGAAGAGGTCATCACCGCACCGGTGATCCAGGATCGCCTCGGCCGACGTTTCCAGATCACCGGCATGGACAACGCCCGCGAGGCGCGCGATCTGGCCCTGCTGCTGCGCGCCGGTTCCCTGGCGGCGCCGCTGGCCATCGTCGAGGAGCGCACCATCGGGCCGAGCCTGGGCAAGGAGAACATCGAAAAAGGCGAGCGCGCGGTGCTGGCGGCGCTGCTGCTGGTGGTGCTGTTCATGGCCATCCGCTACCGCACGCTGGGCATGATTGCCAACCTCGCCCTGGTCGGCAACCTGCTGCTGATCCTGGCCGTCATGTCCCTGCTGCAGGCCACGCTGACGCTGCCGGGCATCGCCGGCATCGTGCTGACGCTGGGCATGGCGGTGGATGCCAACGTGCTGATCAACGAGCGCATCCGCGAGGAACGGCGCAACGGCAACTCGCCGCAGGCCAGCATCGCCGCCGGCTACGAGCGGGCTTTCGGCACCATCCTGGATGCCAACGTCACCACGCTGCTGGCCGGCCTGCTGCTGTTCATTTTCGGCAGCGGTCCGGTCAAGGGCTTCGCCGTCACGCTGTCGATCGGCATCGTCACCACGGTATTCACGGCAGTGTTCGTGACGCGTGCCATGGTCAATCTCATCCAGCCGCGCGGTCGCCGCACGGCGGTCGCAGTACGGGGCTAGGCCGATGGCGCAGCAGACCTTCAAAGTTGATTTCATGCGCTATGCGCCGGTCATGCTGGCGCTGTCTGGTGTGCTCGTGCTGGTGTCGATCCTGGCGCTGGCCGTACGGGGCCTGAATTTCGGCATCGATTTCACCGGCGGCACGCTGGTCGAGGTGCAGTACCCGGCGCCGGTGGAGCTGCCGCAGGTGCAGGCGGCGCTGTCCGGTCACGGCCTGGAAGGCGCGGTGGTGCAGTATTTCGGCACCCGCAGCGAGGTACTGGTGCGCATCCCGGCGGGCATGGCGGGGTCGACCGGCGAGCTGTCCACGCGCGTGCTGGAGGCGCTCGGCAGCGGCGGGCAGAACATCACCCTGCAGCGGGTGGAATTCGTCGGCCCGCAGGTGGGTGACGAGCTGGTCACCAATGCCGCCCTGGCGCTGCTGTATGCCGTTCTGGCCATCGGCGCCTACGTGGCGTTTCGCTTCGAGTACCGCTTCGCCATCGGCGCCGTCGTGTCGCTGGCGCACGACGCCATCATCACGGTCGGTTTCTGCGCCCTGGTCGGGCTGGAATTCGACCTGACCGTGGTAGCGGCGGTGCTGACCGTGATCGGTTATTCCATCAACGATACGGTGGTCATCTACGACCGCATCCGCGAGAACTTCCCGCGCATGCGCAAGGCCAGCACGCGCGAGGTCATCAACCGCTCGGTCAACGAGACCATGACGCGCACCATCGCCACCACCGCCACCGTGGTGCTGGCGCTGCTGCCACTGGTGCTGTTCGGCGGCGACGCCATCCACAGCTTCTCGCTGGCGATGCTGATCGGCGTGCTGGCGGGCGCCTACTCGACCATCTACGTCGCCAGCTGGTCGCTGCTGCCGACCGGGCTGTCGGCGCGCGACATGATCGCGCCGGTCAAGGAAGGCGCACAGACGCCCTGAGGCGACTTTGCGTCGCGGATGATGCAGGAGCCCGGCTATGCCGGGCGATCATCGCGCAGCGAAGCTGCGCTCCTACACCGGAGTGTGGATTACGCGGCAGGGCGCCGATTCCCGGTACGAGCCCGGTTCAGCCGACGATGTCGGCCGCGTTACAGCCCATGTTGATCGGTTGCGGCGCGCCATCGGCCGGCCAGATCAGGGCGCTTTCCTTCTCGAACCACGGACCGAGCACCAGCCGCCGGCCAGCCGGCAAGGGGTGCACGCCGGGCCGGTGGGTGTGGCCGTGCACAAGCAGGCTGGCCCCCGCATCGATCAGGGCCGCATTGGCGGCATCGGCATCCACATCCATCATCGCCGCCGTTTTTTCAGCCGTCGCGGTGCGGCTGCCGTCCTGGAATTCGCGCGCGATGGCGATGCGCTGTTCGGCCGGTTGGGCCAGAAACTGCGCCACGAACGCCGGGTGACGAATGCGCGCCCGAAACGCCTGGTAGTCCACGTCGGCCAGGCACAGCGCATCGCCGTGAGTCAGCAGCAGGCGCCGGCCGGCGTGCTCGATGACGGTCGGGTCGGGCAGGGGATGGGCGCGGCTGTGCGCAAAAAACGCATCGCCGAACAGAAAGTCGTGATTGCCGACCATGATGCGCGCCACGCCGCCGCGTTCGGCGTAGCCACGCAGTGCGGCGATGACCGGCCGGTAGCGGGGCAGGTCCAGATCGTCGCCCAGCCACAGGTCGAACAGATCGCCCAGCACGTACAGCTCGCTGTGCGCGCCAAAGCCCTGCAGGAACTCGCCGAAGCGCGCCTGATTCTGCGCGTCCACACGCAGGTGCAGGTCGGCGATGAAGATGCGCAGCATCGGTAGCCGCGTTGCCCGCCCTTATTCGGCGGCGTCGAGCACCCGCGCCGACTCGATGACGACGGCCTGCTTGGGCACGTCCGAGCCAAACGGCCCCGCAGCGCCGGTCGGCAGGGCGACCATCGCATCGACCACGTCCATGCCGGCGGTGACCTTGCCGAACACGGCGTAGCCCCAGCCCTGGCGGGTCGGCGCGCTGAAGTTCAGGAACGCGTTGTCGGCCACGTTGATGAAGAACTGCGCGCTGGCCGAGTGCGGCTCGCCGGTGCGCGCCATGGCGATGGTGCCGCGCAGGTTCTGCAGGCCGTTGTCGGCCTCGTTCGTGATCGGCGTGTTGGTTGATTTTTGCTGCAAATCAGCCGTGAAGCCGCCGCCCTGGGCCATGAAATTCGGGATCACGCGGTGAAACACGGTGCCGTTGTAGTGTCCGGCGCGCACGTAGTCGGTGAAATTGGCCACCGTCTTGGGCGCCTTGTCCGGGTACAGCTCCAGGGTGATGGCGCCGAGGTTGGTTTCGAGCACGACATTGACCGGCATGGCAGTGGCTTCCTTGGCGGGAGCGGCCAGCGGCAGCAGGCCAAGCACCAGGGACAGGAGCAGGCGTAACGGCATGGCGCGCAGCGGGGTGGTAAAACGGGGCGGCTACTCTAGCATGGGGCGGCCGGCGTCCAGGTGGGTCCGCGCAGGCCACGCGGTATCATTCCGCGCCCGTTTTTCCGACCCGGCCCACGCATGCTGATCCACAACACCCTCACCGGCGACAAGCAGCCGCTGCGCCCCCTGGTTCCCGGCACGGTGCGCATGTACGTGTGCGGCGCCACGGTGTACGACTACTGCCACGTGGGTCACGCGCGGGTGTTCGTGGTGTTCGACATGGTGGTGCGCTACCTGCGCCACCTGGGTTTGTCCGTCCAGTACGTGCGCAACATCACGGACATCGACGACAAGATCATCCGCCGCGCGGCCGAGAACAACGAATCCACCACGGCGCTGACCGAGCGCACCATCGCCGCCATGCACGAGGATCTGGCGCTGCTGGGCGTGCAGCCGCCGGACCAGGAGCCGCGCGCCAGCGAGCACATCGGCGGCATCGTGCGCATGATCGAGACGCTGATCCAGGGCGGCCACGCCTACCGGGCGGATAACGGCGACGTCTACTACGCGGTGCAGAGCTTCGACCGCTACGGACAGTTGTCGCACCGTGTCATGGAGGATCTGCGGGCCGGGGCGCGGGTGGAAATCAACGAGGCCAAGGCCGACCCGCTCGACTTCGCCCTGTGGAAGGCCGCCAAACCGGGCGAGCCGGCCTGGCCCTCCCCGTGGGGCGCCGGCCGGCCTGGCTGGCACATCGAGTGCTCGGCCATGTCGACGGCCTGCCTGGGCGCCCATTTCGACATCCACGGCGGTGGGCACGACCTGATCTTTCCGCACCACGAGAATGAAATCGCCCAGTCCGAGGCGGCCACCGGCGAGCGCTATGTCGACGTATGGATGCACAACGGCTTCGTGCGCATCGACGACGAGAAAATGTCGAAGTCGCTCGGCAACTTCTTCACCATCCGCGAGGTGCTGGCGCGCTACCAGCCGGAAGTGCTGCGCTTTTTCCTGCTCGCCAGCCACTACCGCAGCGCCCTGAACTACTCTGATGCCGCGCTCGACGCCGCCCGCGAGGGCCTGACCCGCTGCTATCTGGCGCTGGCCAAGGCCGGTGCCGCCACGGGCGCGGAACCTGATCCTGACTATGTGGCCCGCTTCGATGCCGCCATGCAGGACGACTTCAACACGCCCGGCGCCATCGCCGTGCTGTTCGAGCTGGTGCGCGATCTGAACCGCGCGCAGGAGCCGGCCACGGTGGCCCGTCTGGCCGCGACCTTGCGCCACCTGGGCGGCGTGCTCGGTCTGCTGCAGGACGACCCGCAGGCATTTCTGAAGGGCGCCGTTGGCACCGAAGGTCCGCCGGATGCGGAAATCGAGGCCTTGGTGCAGGCCCGCATCGACGCCCGCAAGGCGCGCGATTTCGCGCGGGCGGACGCCATCCGCGCGCAACTGGACGTGGCCGGCATCGTGCTGGAGGACGGCCCGTCGGGGACCGCCTGGCGACGACGCTAGGCACGTCCTGCCGCCAGGGAAGTTCCCGAGCCGCAGAGAGTCTGCGAAGCGGGCTCGGCTGCGGGCTCAGTCCAGCAAATGGCTGACCATGCCGTCGGCCAGCTTCGGTTCGAACCAGGTCGATTTCGGCGGCATCACCTGGCCGGCGTCGGCCACTGCCATCAGGTCTTCGAGCGAGGTCGGATACAGGGCGAAGGCCACCGCCATCTCGCCGCTGTCCACCCGGCGCTGCAGTTCACCCAGGCCGCGGATGCCGCCGACGAAGTCGATGCGCTTGTCGCGGCGCGGGTCGCTGACGCCAAGAATCGGCTCGATCAGGTACTGGTGCAGCAGGCTCACGTCGAGCCGGCCCACCGGATCGGCCGGCACCCGGCCGGGTTTCAACGTGAGCCGGTACCACTGGCCGCCGAGGTACATGCCGAATGTGTTGACCGCCACCGGGCGCGCCTCGCCAGCCACCGGCTCGATCTGGAAATGCTCTGCCACGCGCGCCTTGAAGGCAGCCGCGTCAAGGCCGTTCAGGTCGGTCAGCAGGCGGTTGTAGTCCAGGATCTTCACCTGGTCGTGCGGAAAGCTGACGGCCAGGAAGTACCAGTGCTCGGCATCCGCCGGGCCGCCGCGCTGCGCGGCCACGCGCGAGGCGGCGGCGCTGCGGTGGTGACCGTCGGCGATGTAGAGCACGCCAAGCGCCTCGACCGCCGCGCTGATGGCGGCGATGTCGGCGGCGGCATCGATCACCCACAGCGTGTGGCGCACGCCGCCGTCGGCCACCACGTCGGCCGCCGGCTCACCCTGGCTGGCCCAGTCCAGCACGCCATCGAGCGCCGCCGTGGCGCGATGCACCAGGAACACCGGCCCGGTCTGCGCGTTGCTGGTGTCGATGTGCCGCACGCGGTCGTTTTCCTTGTCCGGGCGGGTGAACTCGTGGCGGCGGATGCGGTTCTCGTCGTAGGCCTTGACCGAGGCGGTCAGCACCAGGCCGAGCTGCGCGCGCCCGTCCATCACCAGCCGGTAGGCGTAGTAGCAGGGCGCGTCGTCCTGGCGCAGCACGCCGTCGGCGATCATGCGCCGCAGGTTTTCGGCGCCCTTGGCGTAGACGGCGTCGGCGTAGGGATCGGTGTCCGCCGGCAGGTCCACTTCCGGCCGCGACACGTGCAGGAAGCTCAGCGGCCGACCCTCGACCATGACGCGCGCCTCGGCCGTGTTCATCACGTCGTAGGGTGGGGCGATGATCTCGCCGGCGCGGCCGGGAGCCGGGCGCAGACCACGAAATGGGCGAATCAGGGACATCGGATTTCCTCGATCTGGAAAACGAAAAAGCGCCTGATTCCCGCCGGAATCAGGCGCTCATGGGTGCACGGATCAGCCGGCCCGTTGCAGGGCGGCGATGCGCTCTTCGAGCGGCGGGTGCGACATGAACAGTCGCGAGATGCCCTTGCCGCCGGAAATGCCGAACGCGGCGAGCTGTTCGGGCAACACTGCTGGCTCGTGGGCGGCCTTCAGGCGCTGCAGGGCGGCGATCATCTTGCCGCGGGTAGCCAGGTGTGCGCCGCCCTGATCGGCCCGAAACTCGCGCTGGCGGCTGAACCACATCACGATCACGCTGGCCACGACGCCAAACAGCAGTTGCGCGACCATGGTGGCGATGAAAAAGCCGGCGCCATGACCGTTCTCGTTGCGAAACACGGCGCGGTCGATGAACTGCCCGACCAGACGCGACAGCACGATCACGAAGGTGTTCAGCACGCCCTGGAGCAGGGTCAGGGTCACCATGTCGCCGTTGGCGACGTGGCTGATCTCGTGACCCAGCACGGCCTCGGCCTCGTCGCGCGACATGGCGCGCAGCAGGCCGCTGCTGACGGCGACCAGGGCCTTGTTGCGGCTCATGCCGGTGGCGAAGGCGTTCACGTCCGGCGCATCGTAGATGGCCACTTCCGGCATGCCGATGCCGGCCAGCTCGGCCTGCCGGCGCACGGTGTTCAGCAGCCAGGTTTCGGTATCGTTGCGGGGCTGGTCGATGACCTGCGCGCCGACCATGCGCTTGGCGGTCCACTTGGACATCGCGAGCGAAATGAACGCGCCACCCATGCCGAACACCGCCGCAAACACCAGCAGCGGCGCCATGCCGCCCTGCTCCGGGCGAATGCCCAGCAGCGGCATGATGATGCTGAGCGCCACGCTCAGGACCAGCATCACCGCCAGGTTGGTGAGGACGAACAGCACGATGCGCTTCATGGAAGCTCCTTGACTTGGCATCCGCGACGGGACGAACTGGCTGCCAAGATAGGGGCGACGCCGGTCCGGTTCAAGTCAGGCGGGCAACACCAGGCGCGAAATTTCGCTACTCTCGCGCAGCCACCCGAACAGATGTGGCCATATCATCACGAATTGGCCCTACCGAACGCTCGTTTTCCGCAAGGTCAAAAAAATCGGGAGGGCCGAGGCACTCCCGATTGGAGGTTAAGAGGAGGAGAAACGACGTTCATTGCGAACGTCGGGGCGAATCTTAAAAGCCCCCTGCCGATCCTGTCAACCTATTTTTTTGCGATCGCAAAATAATTTTCTGGAGCAGCTC
The DNA here is from genome assembly GCF_001697225.1 of Immundisolibacter cernigliae. GTDB lineage: Bacteria > Pseudomonadota > Gammaproteobacteria > Immundisolibacterales > Immundisolibacteraceae > Immundisolibacter > Immundisolibacter cernigliae. Next base: position 1,709,489 of record NZ_CP014671.1, on the reverse strand, counting down.
TTGATCCCCGTCATGCAGTTCCTGGACCGCGGTTCCCATCGCCTCGCCTACGAGCAAATCGCCGGCCGCACGCCCGGCGTGCTGTTCTGTGGCGGCTTCATGTCCGACATGAGCGGCAGCAAGGCCACGGCGCTGGCCGAGCATTGCCGCCAGCAGGGCCGCGCCTTCCTGCGCTTCGACTATGCCGGCCACGGCGCGTCCGGCGGGCGCTTTGCGGACGGCTGCATCGGCGACTGGCTGGGTGATGCACTGGCGGTGCTGGATGAACTCGCCACCGGCCCGCAGGTCGTGGTCGGCTCCAGCATGGGCGGCTGGATCGCCCTGCTGCTGGCGCTGGCCCGTCCGCAGCGGGTGCGCGCGCTGGCGCTGCTGGCGCCGGCGCCGGATTTCACGCAGGCCATCTGGGACGACGAGCTGACGCCGGCCGAGCGCGAACGCATGCAGCGCGACGGCCACATCGAGCGCCCGTCCGAGTACAGCCAGCAGCCGTACCTGATCACGCGCCGGCTGGTCGAGGACGGCCGCCGCCACCTGCTGCTCGATGGCCCGGTCGATATTTCCTGCCCGGTGCGCATCCTGCACGGCATGCGCGACAGTGACGTGCCGTGGCGGCGGTCGATCACCCTGGTGGAGCGTCTGCAGGGCGACGATGTCACGCTGACCCTGCTCAAGAACGGCGATCACCGATTGTCGAACCCCGACGACCTGCGCCGTCTGACGGGCACGGTGGACGCGCTGTGCGCAGGTGCGGACTGAACGTTTTGCGCCGCCGGGGAAACGCTGCGGGAAGCGCTGATATATTCAGCGCTTCCTTAAGCAAGCGCGCTGATCGCCCGGCACAGCCGGGCTCCTACCTTTGCGCCGCTAGACCTCGGCCAGGTCGCCCTTGTCCTCCAGCCAGCGACGCCGATCCTGGGCGCGCTTTTTGGCCAGCAGCATGTCGAGCAGGGCGCTGGTGCCGTCACCGTCGTCGACGGTGAGCTGCACCAGCCGGCGCGTGTCGGGCGCCATCACGGTCTCGCGCAGCTGCGGCGGGTTCATTTCGCCCAGGCCCTTGAAGCGCAGCACGTTGATCTTGCCCTTGAGCTTCTCGGCCGCGATGCGGTCCAGCACGCCCTGGCGCTCGGTGTCGTCCAGCGCGTAGAACTGGTGCTGGCCGACGTCGATGCGGTACAGCGGCGGCATGGCCACGAACACGTGGCCGGCCGCCACCAAGGCCGGGAAATGGCGCACGAACAGCGCGCACAGCAGCGTGGCGATGTGGGCGCCGTCGGAGTCGGCATCGGCCAGCACGCACACGCGGCCGTAGCGCAGGCCGGACAGGTCGCTGGAGCCCGGGTCCATGCCCACGGCAATGGCGATGTGGTGCACTTCCTGCGAGGCCAGCACCTCGGCGCCGTCCACTTCCCAGGTGTTCAGAATCTTGCCGCGAAGCGGCAGGATGGCCTGGAATTCGCGATCGCGCGCCTGCTTGGCGCTGCCGCCGGCGCTGTCGCCCTCGACCAGAAATAATTCCGTGCGGGCCGGGTCCTGCAGCGTGCAGTCGGCCAGCTTGCCGGGCAGCGCGGGGCCGGAGGTGATGCGCTTTCGCACCACCTGGCGGGCGGCTTTCATGCGCCGCGCCGCGCGGCTGATGACCAGCTCGGCCAGCTGCTCGCCGACCTGCGTGTGCGTGTTCAGGTACAGGCTGAAGGCGTCCTTGGCCAGGCCCGACACGAAGGCGGCGCACTCGCGTGACGACAGCCGCTCCTTGGTCTGGCCGGTGAACTGCGGTTCGCGCAGCTTGACCGACAGCACGTAGGCAACGCTCTCCCACACGTCCTCGGGCGCCAGCTTCAGGCCCCGCGGCAGCAGGTTGCGAAACTCGCAGAACTCGCGAATGGCCTCCGTCAGGCCGGTGCGCAGGCCGTTGACGTGGGTGCCGCCCTGTGCGGTCGGGATCAGGTTGACGTAGCTTTCGGCGACCGCGTCGCCGCCGTCCGGCAGCCAGGTGACGGCCCAGTCGGCGGCCTCGTTGGTGGCGCTGAAACTGGCCGTGAAGGGCGTTTCGGGCAGCCGCGGCAGGTCCACCAGGGCGGTCGCCAGATACTCGCCAAGGCCATCCTTGTACAGCCAGGTGTCGGTGCCGTTGGCGTCCGTGAAGCTGACTTCAAGGCCCGGGCACAACACCGCCTTGGCGCGCAGCAGGTGTTTCAGGCGCCCGACATGGAAGCTCGGCAGGTCGAAAAACGCCCCATCCGGCCAGAAACGCACCTCGCTGCCGGTGGTGCGCCGGGGCACCTCGCCGGTGACGTGCAGGTCGGTGACCTTGTCGCCGTTGGCAAACGCCATCTTGTATTCGCGCCCGTCGCGCCACACGGTCACTTCCAGCCGCGACGACAGGGCGTTGACCACCGACACGCCCACGCCGTGCAGGCCGCCTGAGAACTGATAGGCCTTGTTCGAGAATTTGCCGCCGGCGTGCAGGCGGGTCAGGATCACCTCCACGCCCGGCAGGCCTTCCTCGGGGTGGATGTCGACCGGCATGCCGCGCCCGTCGTCGCGTACCGCCAGCGAGCCGTCCGCGTGCAGGGTGACGGCGATGTGCCGGGCGTGCCCGGCCAGAGCCTCGTCCACCGCGTTGTCGATGACCTCCTGCGCCAGGTGGTTGGGGCGTTCGGTCTGGGTGTACATGCCGGGGCGCTTGCGCACCGGTTCGAGGCCAGTCAGGACCTCGATGGAAGCGGCGTCGTAGGTTTGATTCATCAGGCTCGGGCGGGCCGCAAACGGCGGCCGAACGGGCGGCGCAGGGCTGCCGGGGCGGGCGAAGGGTGCGCTATGCTAGCCACTATGACCAGCAAGCGTAAGCCCGAGGCGCCGGCCGCCGATCCCACGACCGGGACGGAAGCGGCGCCGGCCGCGCCCGATTTCGAGGCCGCGCTGGCCGAGCTCGAAGCCCTGGTCGAGCAGCTCGAACGCGGCGAGCTGAGCCTGGAGCACTCGCTGCGCGATTTCGAGCGCGGCGTGCAGCTTGCCCGCAGTTGTCAGCTGGCCCTCAAGGGCGCGGAACTGAAGGTCCAGCAACTGGTCGAGCAAAACGGCCAGCTGCGCCTGGAAGGCTTCGAGCCGGCCGAATAGGCGCCCCGGTGTCGATGGAAACGCCGCTGGAAGCATTTCTGGCAACGGTCCGCGCGCGCAGCGAAGCGACGCTCGAAGGCCTGCTGCCCCCTGCCGATTTACCCGTCGCACAGCTTGCCTTCGCCATGCGCTACGCGGCGCTGGGCGGCGGCAAGCGCCTGCGCGCGGCGCTGGTGTACGCCACCGGCGAGGCGCTGGGCGCCGATCGCGACGCCCTCGATGCCCCGGCGGCGGCCGTGGAGCTGATCCACGCCTACTCGCTGGTGCACGACGACCTGCCGGCCATGGACGACGACGACCTGCGCCGCGGCAAGCCGACCTGCCACCGCGCCTTCGACGAGGCCACCGCCATCCTGGCCGGTGACGCGCTGCAGAGCCTCGCCTTCGAGGTGCTGGCCGAGGCCCGCGTCATTCCCGCCCTGCAGCGCCTGGCCATGCTGCAGGAACTGGCCGTCGCCAGCGGCGTGCGCGGCATGGCCGGCGGGCAGGCGCTCGACCTGGCGGCCGAAGGCAAGCGCCTGTCCATCACCGAGCTGGAGGCCGTGCACCGCGGCAAGACCGGCGCCCTGATAGCCGCCAGCGTGCGCCTGGGCGCGCTCGCCGTGCTGGCGCCGGATGCGCCGCAGCTGGCCGCTCTGGGCGAGTACGGGCAGGCGCTGGGCCTGTGTTTCCAGATTCGCGACGACATCCTGGATGTCGAGGGCGACACCGCCACGCTGGGCAAGACCGTCGGCGCCGATGCCGCCCACCACAAGGCCACTTTCCCGGCGCTGCTGGGCCTGGACGGCGCCCACGACCGGGCCCGGCGCGAGTACCAGCGCGCCGTGTCGGCCCTGGCGCCGCTGGGCGCGGCCGGCGAGCGGCTGCGACAACTGGCCGTCTACAGCCTGTCGCGCCAGGCCTAAGAATTCCCACACAAAAACTCCAATCTGCCGCAGCACGGCACGTCGCCAGGGGAAACAGCCAATGAATTCGCCGTATCCGCACCTGTTCGCGCCGCTGGACCTGGGCTTCACCACGCTCAAGAACCGCATCCTCATGGGTTCCATGCACACGCTGCTGGAGGACATGCCGGACGGGTTTCGAAAATCGGCGGCGTTTTTTGCCGAGCGCGCCCGCGCCGACGTGGCGCTGATGGTGACCGGCGGCTTTGCGCCCAACGACGAGGGCCGCCTGTCCGAAGGCAGCAGCGTGTTCAACCGTGCCGATCAGGTCGCCGACCACCGCCTGATCACTGCCGCCGTGCATGCGGCGGACAGCAAGATCCTGCTGCAAATCCTGCACGGTGGGCGTTATTCGCGCCACGGCGCCCTGGTTGCGCCCTCGCCGGTGCGCGCGCAGATCAACAAGCTGGCGCCGCGGGCGATGACCGAGGCCGACATCGAACGCACCATCGAGGACTTCGCCCGCTGCGCCGCGCTGGCGCGCGAGGCCGGTTACGACGGTGTCGAGATCATGGGCTCCGAAGGCTATCTGCTGACGCAGTTCCTGGTGCCGCGCACCAACCAGCGGGACGACGCCTGGGGCGGCAGCCTGCACAACCGCCAGCGTTTTGCGCTGGAAGTGGTGCGGCGCACGCGTGAGCGGGTGGGCGCCGATTTCATCCTCATGTACCGGCTGTCGGTGCTGGACCTGCTGCCGGACGGTGCCGACTGGGCCGAGATCGTGGCCACCGCCCGCGCGCTGCAAGGGGCCGGCGTGACGCTGTTCAACACCGGCGTTGGCTGGCACGAGGCGCGCGTGCCGACCATCGCCCACATGGTGCCGCGCGGCGCCTTCACCTTTGCCGCGGCGCGGTTGCGCGGCGAGCTGTCGGTGCCGCTGATCGCCAGCAACCGCATCAACAACCCGGCCCAGGCGGAGGCCGTGCTGGCGCGCGGCGAGGCGGACATGGTGTCGATGGCGCGGCCATTCCTGGCCGACCCGCAGTTCGTGCGCAAGGCGCGCGAGGGCCGGGCCGACGAAATCAACACCTGCATCGCCTGCAACCAGGCGTGCCTTGACGTGATCTTCCGGGACCAGCTGTGCGGGTGCATGGTCAACCCGCGCGCCTGCCGCGAGACCGAGCCGCTGCCGGCGCCGGTGCGCACGCCGCAGCGCCTGGCCGTGGTCGGCGGCGGGCCGGCCGGGTTGGCCTTTGCCACCGGCGCCGCGCAGCGCGGACATCACGTGACCGTGTACGAAGCCGCCGCGCAGCTGGGCGGCCAGTTCAACCTGGCCAAGGCCGTCCCCGGCAAGGGCGATTACGCCGAGACCATCCGCTACTACGCCCGCCAGCTCGAACTGCTGGGCGCGGCGGTGCGCCTGAACCATCGGGTCGCGGCGCAGGAACTCATCACTGCCGGCTACGACGCCGTGGTGCTGGCCAGCGGCGTGCGAGCGCGCCGGCCGGACATCGCCGGCATCGACCACCCGCTGGTGCTCGACTACGCCGAGCTGTTGACCGGCCAGCGGCCGGTCGGCCAGCGCGTGGCCATCATCGGTGGCGGCGGTATTGGCCTTGACGTGGCCGAATACCTGGCCCATGCCGAACCGAACCAGGACCCGGCCCGGCCGGACATTGACGCGTTTCTGCAGATGTGGGGCGTGGACCGGCAGCTTGGCGCCCGCGGCGGCCTGCTGCCCGAGCCGGTGGCCGTGCCCAGCGCCCGCACGCTGTATCTGTGCCAGCGCAGCGATGGCCTTCCCGGGCGTGGCGCGGGCATGACCACCGTCTGGGCGCATCGGCTGACGCTGCAAAAGCGCGGCGTGCAGGTGCTCACGGGCGTCGAGTACGCCCGGATCGACGACGCCGGGCTGCACCTGCTCGTGCAGGGCGAGCCGCGCCTGCTGGCGGTGGACAACGTGGTGATCTGCGCCGGACAGGAACCGCAGCAGGCGCTGTTCGCGGCGCTGCAGGCCGCCGGCATGGCCGTGCACCTGATCGGCGGCGCGCGCGAGGCCGGCGAGCTCAACGCCGTGCGCGCCATCGCCGAGGGCACACAGCTGGCCGCCACGCTGGGCTGAGGAAACTGTAGGAGCCCGGCTGCGCCGGGCGATCATCGGGCTGTAGGAGCCCGGCTGTTCCGGGCGATCAATCGCGCAGCAAAGCTGCGCTCCCACAAGGTTTTTGGGCAACCGGCGCAGAGAAATCCAGGATCGATTTATCCAGCGCTTCCATAAGCCCGACTCCGGCCAGCCGCGCGATTTGGCGGCCGCAAGGCCCGCCAGTAGAGTGCTCCAACCACCCCCAGCCGGTCCGTCCAATGCCCTACACCACGCTCGACTTCGTCGTCGCCGACGGCATCGCCACGCTGACCCTGAACCGCCCGCAGGCCCGCAACGCGCTGGACATGGCCATGCGCGCCGAAATGGCCGACGTGGTTGCAGAACTGGCGGCGAGCACCGAGATACGCGCGCTGATCCTGACCGGCGCCGGTGAGCATTTCTGCGCCGGCGGCGATCTGCGCAGCATGAGCGAGCAGCGCCGCCCGCCGCACGCCTCGCGCGGGCGGGTGAAGGCCGTGCACCGCTGGTTGCGCGATCTGGTGGATCTGGAACTACCGGTCATCGCGGCCGTGGACGGCTCGGCTTACGGCGCCGGCTTTTCGTTCGCGCTGGCGGCGGATTTCATCCTCGCCACGCCGCGCGCCCGCTTTTGCGCCGTGTTCGGCCGCATCGGCCTGGTGCCGGACCTTGGCATGTTCTACCTGCTGCCGCGCGTGGTTGGCCTGGCGCGCGCCAAGGAGCTGATCTACTCGGCCCGCGTCCTGCCGGCCGAGGAAGCGCAGACACTGGGCATCGTCTACGCCCTGCATCCGCCGGAGCAGCTGATGCCCGCCGCGCAGGCACTGGCCAAGCGCTTTTGCCACGCCTCACGCGAGGCGCTGGGCCTGTCCAAGAACATCCTGAATCAGGCCCTGCACCTGGACGCCCACGCGCTCGAAGACCTGGAAAGCCACGCCCAGGCCGTGTGCATGAGCACCGACTACTACCAGGACGCCGTGCAGCGCACGCTGGACCGCCAGCCGCTGGCCTTCGACTGGGAGCGCCTGGGGCGGGAAGGCGAGTAAGTGCCTGCCGGGCTCGGCTGACTGTTAACGTTTGAACTCAGGCCGCGGCTCGACAGGGCCGTCGCGCCTGCAGCGAATGGTCAGCTTTGTAGGGCGGGCAAAGCGCAGCGTGCCCGCGCAGACCGAATGCCCAGGCTCAATCGCAGATCCACGGAAAGATTGGGCGCGGGATAGAAAGGGGAAAGCCTTCATGTATTTTCTTAATCCGGATTAAAAGAGCCGTGTGGGCACGCTGCGCTTTGCCCAACCTACGGCTCGCTGTGCCTAACGCGCGGATGAGCGGCGCGCGGCTGTTAGCGCGTCTGCTCGAACCGCTGGTTAGACGGCAGTAGTCTTAGCTCTCAAGTACTCTCGCAGCCCCAAGAAAAGCCCGCGTAACGAACGCAAAGAAGCTGGCATAGGTGATCAATAACACCAGATCCCCTGCAATACGCCGCAAATCCTCACTTTCCCAGCCTAGCACCCGGAAATAAAAATCGTGCTTAATTGCATAGGGCTCACTAAATACACAACAAGGGCCGCAACTCCTAACACAAAGGACTGCCCTGCTTGCTTCGGAAGCGCGCTCCAAGCCCGGTGCTTGTGCATGTGCTCACGTTTCCCAAACGTCCACAGTATGATGAAGAGACATGCAAGTGTCGTTAGGCTTGTTACCAAAGGGGGTGACAAATAGGCAAAGCCACCGTCGGTCTATTGGGCCAGCGGAATAACCTGGCCAAATGTATTGGACAGGGGGAAGAGTACCGAGACTCCTGCGAGGATAGTCCAAAGATTCTGCAGGAACTCGATGAACTGCTTGAATTCCTTGAGTACCGGTGGGTCTTCTTGTACGGAACCCATCTTTACATCCTCTCATCAGCTCCACAACACGTCTTGGTAGGCCATCTAACGTCCGCGCTCAGCGGCCGGCGCGGTAGCGACGGCCCGCTGGAGCGCCTTGTTGGGCATTTTCCCTGTTAGTTCTCTTCGTTACCGATAAAGCGATAGATCACGGCGCCAAGCATACCTCCAATAATCGGAGCCACCCAGAAAAGCCAAAGCTGTGAAATCGCCCAACCGCCAACATACACAGCAACGCCGGTGCTGCGCGCAGGATTCACCGAGGTATTTGTAACCGGGATGCTGATCAAGTGAATGAGTGTCAGGCACAAGCCAATGGCAATCGGTGCGAATCCCTGTGGGGCCTGTTTGTCAGTAGCACCTAGAATGACAAGGAGAAACATCATGGTCATGACTACTTCAGTGATCAGGGCAGCCAGCAAACTATACCCGCCAGGTGAATGGGAGCCATAACCATTTGACGCAAAGCCCGCGGATAGATCAAAACCCGCCTTGCCGCTGGCAATGAGATACAGAACACCACCAGCCACAATGCCGCCCAAAACCTGCGCAACAATGTAGGGCAGTAGTTCTTTTGCCGGGAAACGACCGCCGGCCCAAAGACCAAGCGACACTGCCGGGTTGAGGTGGCAACCGGATATGTGTCCGATAGCGAAGGCCATAGTGAGCACGGTCAGGCCGAACGCCAGTGATACGCCAAGCAGGCCGATGCCAACATCTGGGAACGCAGCTGCTAACACGGCACTGCCGCAACCACCAAGAACCAGCCAGAAGGTTCCAAAAAACTCTGCGCCATATTTCTTCATACGTTTCTCCTCTGCTTTGTGATAGTGATGCCCAACGTAATATGTACACCATGTGGCGTACAATCTGGCATGAATTTCATAAACAGTCCTTATAAATCAGCAAGTTGAATGGCCTTGCCGGATTATCCGGCCCCCTCCACTTAGCCCCCCAAGCTGCTGGACCAGGTTCGGGACCGGGTCCGGCGGCTGGGGTACGCTAAGCGGGCCGAGACTTCCTACGTCCACTGGATAAAACGATACATCCTATTCCACGGCAAGCGCCATCCCCGGAGTAATAAGCGGGGACAGCCCCCCGTTCCCATGTCGACGGCTGTTCCTCGGAATTAAGGGGGACAAACAGGGTAGGCGGCTGACCACAGGTCGCACGGGATGCGCCTCGCGCCTTGGCTCAGCGCACGCCAACTACCCCCGCCGTTGATCGAAGCTGCGCCCGAACTCCAGCGCCGCCAGGGTGTTGCGCAGGATCTCGACCGTGCCGCCGCCGACGGCGTAGCCGCGCCCGTCGCGCATCATCCGCTCCAGCGGCAGGGCGCGCGTGTAGCCGCCGTGGCCGTGAATCTGCAGCGCCTCGCTGGTGACCCGCTGCACCATCTCGTTGGCGTACAGCTTGGCCATTGTGGTGTCGCGCGGGTCCGGAAAGCCGTCGCGCTCGCTGGTCGCCGCCCGGTACACCATCAGCCGGGCGGCGTGCAGCTGGGTCGCCATATCGGCGATCTTCCACTGGATGCCCTGGAATTCCATGATCGGCCGGCCGAACTGCTCGCGCTGCTGGGCATACGCCAGCGCCGCGTCGTAGGCGCCCTGCGCCAGGCCCACGCAGATGGCGGCATTGCCGCAGCGCTCCGGGCCGAAGACGTCCATCAGGCGCTTGAAGCCGGCTGTCGAATTCGGATCGCCGGGCACCAGCAGGTTGGCCTTGGGCACCCGGCAATCGTCGAAGAACACCTCGCACTCCGGCGCGCCGCGACCACCCATTTTCTTGTCCGGCTTGCCCAGGTGCAGGCCGGGCGTGTCGCGGTCCACGACCAGCGCGCCGATGCCGCGCGCGCCGCTGGACTTGCCGAAGCGGCACATCACCAGCAGGTGCGTGCAGTAATTGCCCAGCGTGGTGAAGCACTTGTGGCCGTTGAGCAGGTAGGCGTCGCTCACGTCCACAGCCCGGGTGCGAAGGTCGGTGACCGCCGAGCCGGCCTGCGGCTCGGAGATGCTGATGGCAATCAGGTGCTCGCCGGTGACGACGCCGGGCAGCAGGCGGCGTTTGAGCGCCTCGCTGCCGAGCACGGTGATGGCCCGCGACGGCCCATGCACGGCGATCTGGCACACGCTGGCGGTGTTGAAGCAGACGCGGGCGACTTCCTCCACCAGCAGGCAGGACTGGATGATGCGCCCGCCCGAGCCGCCGTACTCGGGCGGAATCAGCGTGCCGAAGTAGCCGAGCTCGCCCAGCAGGCGGCGGTTGGCTTCCGGGAATTCCTCGTTCTCGTCCCAGTGGGCGGCGCGCGGCGCGAATTCGCGCTCGGCGAGCTTGCGCACCTGCGCGCGGAACGCTTCAAGATCGTCATCCAGCCGGAAATCGCTCATCGCCTCAGCCTCCTCGCTGTCGCCCGCCGCGGCCGTCACCTTAGCGCAGGCGCCAGCCTTTGTTCGGGCGCATCCGCTCCGGCACACTGCCGGTCGGGCACGCTGCGCGTGCGGTTGGCACGATGATCATTGGGGGAGTCATGGCAGAACAGCCTTTTCGCGGCCAGGTGGCGCTGATCACCGGCAGCTCGCGCGGCATCGGCCGTGCCACCGCGCTGCTGCTGGCGCGCCGGGGCGCGGACATTGCCGTGCATTACCGGCGCGACGAGGAAGCCGCGCTGGCCGTGTGCAGCGAGGCACGCGCGGCCGGCGTGCGGGCGGTGGCCGTGCGTGCCGACTTGCGTGACCAGGAGGCCGTCGCCGCGCTGGTGGCGCAGGTCGGCAACGACTTCGGCCGGCTGGACATGCTGGTCGCCAACGCTGCGTCCACGGCCTTCAAGCCGCTGCTGGAACTGGCCCCGCACAACATCGGCATGACGCTGGACACCAGCGTGCAGTCGCTGCTGACGCTGGTGCGCGCGGCGGTGCCGCTGATGCAGGGGCGCAGCGGCAACATCGTGACGGTGTCCGGCTTCGACACGCTGCGCTGCCTGCCGGGGCACGGCTTGCTGGGCGCCGCCAAGGCGGCGGTGGAAACGCTGACCCGGTACCTGGCGGCGGAGCTGGCGCCGCTGGGCATCAACGCCAACTGCGTGGTGCCGGGCTTCGTCGCCACCGATTCGGCGCGCCTGTGGGCGGACACGCACGAGCCGGGTGGTTACGCGGCTGCCGCGGCCGAGTGGGTCAAGCGCACGCCGCGCGGGCGGGTCGGCGATGCCGACGACATCGCGCGCGTGATCGCGCTGCTGTGCTCGTCCGACGCGCGCTGGATTACCGGCCAGGTGATCGTCGCCGATGGCGGGCTGACGCTGCGCTGATTGCCGTGTGTGTTTCTCGTCCAGTCGTGGCGCCGGATGCTGCGGCGATCAACCCTGCTGATCGCCCAACCGTCCAGCGCCAGGGTCCCTGCCCACTATCACGCTGGTGCCAACGGCCCGTCGCGGACTTGTCATCAAACCTTCATCCAGCGGCAACATTCTAAGCAGTTCGCCAAGGGGCACGCCGTGTACACACACCGGCTGGGCTGGCTTTGGCCGAGCCTGCGGTGTCACCCCGCGAGGTTCCATCCGTGCCCGTGGTGGGTTGTCGTTTTGAACCGAATATTCAGCTTGAGGGCGTGACAATGAAATATGCCGTTCGTGGATTTTGTCTGACCGCGGCGCTCGCATTTGCGGCGTCTGCTTCGGCGGAAACGCTGGTCTACTTTGCCGAGGATACCGACGTCAGCATCCTGATGGCCTCACCGACTGAAACCGGGGTCATGATCAGTTACGACAGCTCGAGCTGGGGGCCGATAACCTCGGCGACCCTGTCCGTCTTGCTCAGTGACGACCAGGGCAGGGGTGATGGAAACGACCGCGTGAGCATCACGACAGTCAACGGCGGTTCGGTGGATTTCCAGGTCGCCGAAGGGGCACGACCGAGTTGGCAGCGCGCTACCTTCGACGTAACGAACTACCTTGCCGATGGCGCGCTGAATTTTTTCCTGGCCGCCGCGGACGGGGATTTTTACTATCACAACGCAAGGCTGACGGTGAATTTCGCCCCCCTGTCCCCGGTACCCGAAGCCGGCTCTACCGTGCTGCTGGGTAGCGGCCTGGCACTGGTCGGTCTGCTGGCGCGCCGACGCGTCGCGCGTTAGGCAAACGCTGAAGTATTCAGCGTTTGCCGCAGCGCAGGGAGGCGCTGCCAAGATCAGAGGCTGTAAGCTGCTGATCGTGTGAGCCGTCGGAAAACTGAGGGAGCCCGGCTGCGCCGGGCGATCATCGCGCAGCGAAGCTGCGCTCCCACAAGGTTTTTCGGTTGCGGGCGCTGAGAAATCCAGGCCTGCCCCGGTGGAAACCGGGGATGGATCTATTCAGCTTCCCTACCGGGCGCGCCGCTCGTCCAGGCGCCGCGCCAGGTCTTCCAGGATCAGCTCGTACAGGCGATCGCCCAGCACCGCGTCCTCGACGCCCGGGTCGACGTTCGGGTTGTCGTTGACCTCGATCACCACCACCCGCTCGCCGGACTGTTTGATGTCCACGCCGTAGAAGCCGTCGCCGATCAGGTTGGCGGCGGCGAGTGCGGTTTTCACGACCTGCGGCGGGGCGTCTTCCACCGCCACGGTGCGGGCGTTGCCTTCGGTAACCTGCCCGTCCGCGCCGTGCTTGACGATCTGCCAGTGGTGCTTGGACATGAAGTACTGGCAGGCATATATCGGCTGGCGGTTCAGCACGCCGATGCGCCAGTCAAATTCCGTGTACACGAATTCCTGCAGCAGGATCAGGTCCGATTCGCGCAGCAGCTCGCGCGCGTACTGCTCCAGCTGCTCGCGGTTCTCGGCCTTGTGCACGCCGCGCGAGAAGGAACCGTCAGGAATCTTCACCACCGCCGGGTAGGTCACCGCGTCCAGCGCCAGGCCTTCGAGCTGGCCTTTCTGCAGCACGCGCGTGCGCGGCACCGGCACGCGATTGGCGCTGAGCAGCTCGTGCAGGTAGACCTTGTTGGTGCACTTGACGATCGAGTCCGGATCGTCGAGCACCGCCATGCCCTCGGCCTGCGCGCGCTTGGCGAAGCGGTAGGTGTGGTGGTCGATGGCCGTGGTCTCGCGGATGAACAGCGCGTCGTACTCGGCCAGCCGGCCGTAGTCCTTGCGCTCGATCAGGTCCACCGACAGGTCGAGCTTCTTGCCGGCGCGGATGAAGCGCTGCAGGCCGCGGGCGCTGGTCGGCGGGAGTTTCTCGGCCGGGTTGTGCAGGATGGCAATGTCGTAGCGGGCCGACTCGCGCACCCGCGGCGAGCGCCAGCGCCGGCTGACGTAGGCTTCGAAGCTGGCGACGAACAAGCCCTGCTGCTCGGCGGGGATGGCGCCAAGTGCCAGCGGCCGGATGGCGCTGATGCGCCACTTGCTGTCGTGCTCGAACTGCACCCGCAGCAGCGGGCACGGGAACAGCTCGAAGATTTCCTCGGCCAGGTCCTGCAGCGCCTCGTCGGCGCAGCGACCGAAGTAGATGTCCATCTCGAACTCGCTGCGACCGGCCTCGCGCGCGATGCGGCGCGACAGCGAGCGGTGCACCTGCGCGTCCAGATCCTCCGCACCCAGGCTGTAGATGGCCTTGGCCGACAGGTCGGTGATGGCGCGCATGGCCGGGATCACCCGGTGGCGGCGCGCCTCGGCCAGCAGCGAGCAGTAGTACCCCAGGCTCAGGTACCGGTAGCCACGGCACAGGTTCAGCACCCGCACGTCGCGCAGCTTCTGGTACTCGGGCGTCGCCAGGTAGTCCTGCACCGTGACCACCATGGCCGGCGGAAAGTGGGCCGGCCAGTCCCGGCGGTGTTCCACCACGATCAGATGAACCGACATCGGCGCCTCAGCCCGTGGCCACGGCCGGCACGCTGGCGGCTTTCGCGCGGCGGCGGATCACCAGCGCTGCGCGCTGGCCGGCCTTGCCGTAGCGGGCCATGCGCTGGAAGTCTTTCTTCAGGATGGGCATGTTGATGCAGTCCATGCGGGTCTTGCTGGCCTCGTCGTCGACGAAGGGGTCGTGCACGTACACGTAGCGGTCGTCGAAGCCTGTGACCACCAGCCAGTGCGGAAATTTTTCGTGATAGATGCGATACGAGCTGATCAGCACAATCGGGATGCCGCCGTGGGCGAATGCCGCCTGCAAGCGATCCAGACTGGCGGCGCCGCGGTGCAGCGGCACCGGCAGGGCGCGCAGCTGGTCCAGGAAGTCTTCCTGCACCAGGGTGATGACGGCTTTCTTGTCCGGGCTGCGCACGGAATCGACGAACAGCGCGCCCTCGTCGTTGACGAACACCTCGACGTCGAAACCGCGCTGCCAGGCGGCCAGCGCCATGCCGTACGGGCCGCAGCCGCCGTGGCCGGAGGTCATGAACACGGTGGTCGACTCGCGCCACAGGCGCAGTTCGAGCTTGCGGTCGGTGCGCAGGGTCGGCTGCAGGGCCTTCATCGCCATCATCAGCGCCGCCGGTCCGCAGGTGAAATCCAGCGTCTGCTGGTAATACGGCACCGGCACCAGGTCGGGCTTCAGGTGCGGCGCGACCTGTTTCTCGTAACGCAGCGCCTCGGCGTGGTCCTCGTAGTAATCCTCCACCACGTCGAAGCGGCGGTAGCCGTGGGCTTCGTACAGGCGGATTGCGGCCGCGTTGTCGGGGCGGACCTCAAGACGCAGCGTGACGCAGTCGCGCGCCAGCGCCGCCTGCTCGCAGGCTTCCAGCAGCCGATGGCCGAGCCCCCGGCCCTGGGCGGACGGATCGACGGCGAACGAATACAGGCGCCCCAGCGACGTGCCGGCGTTGCACAGCACCATGCCGTAGCCGCGGATCGCGCCGTGCTCGTCGGCGACCAGGGTTGCAGCGTGACCGCGCGTGAGCAGGTGGCGAAAGCTGCGCCGGCTCAGGCGATCGCTGTCGAAACAGCGCTCCTCGATGGCGAGCAGGGCATCCAGGTCGTCCAGCGTGGCGGGGCGGATCATCGGCAGGCGCATACCGCGGACAGGGTTGGCGCGCATTGTAAGGCGTGGCCCGGGGCTTGCCGGGCCGGGTTGCTAGAATGCCGCGCTGCTTTGCCGGAGACCTGCTGCCCATGACCTTGAATCGATGTGTGTTCGCGCTCGCGCTGGCCGTGCTGGTGAGCGGGCGATGCCTGGCCCTGGAGCCCGGACAGGAGCCCGCGCGCGTGCCGACGGTAGAGCCGGCGCAGGCGCTGCGCGCCCTGCAGCGCGAACACGAGGCCCTGGTGGCGCAGCAACCGGCCCTGCAGGAAGCGGCCGGCCAGGCCGCGACGCTGGCCAGCCAGAACCAGCAACTCGAACAGCAGGTCCAGTCCCTGCAGGCGCAGGTGGACGGGCTGCGCGACGAAGCGGCTGCCTTGCGGACCGATGACCGCCGCCGCTGGTTCGTGACCGGCGCCGCGGTGCTCGCGGCCGGGCTGTTGATCGGCCTCATCCTGCCGCTGCTGGGCGGCCGCAAGCGACGCGGCTACGGCGGCTTTCGCTAGCTCGGCCGGTCAGGCGCCCCGGATTGCGGCTCAGGCCGCCGGGCGTTGTCCACCGGCTGCGCTCCGCGGCCATCCGCAGCCGGCGCGCCCGGACCGGCGCCGCCCATGCCGTGGATGGCGCCGCGAATCTGCGGCAAGCGTCGCCTGAACCACAGCGCCGCCAGCATGCACAGCGCGCCACCGCCGGCCACCGTGCCGGGCGCGCCGATCACCTCGGCCAGGCTGCCGGCCAGCAGCGAGCCCAGCGGCGCCATGCCCATGAACATCATCGAATAAAGCGACATCACCCGCCCGCGCAGGGCATCGGGCACCATCATCTGCAGCAGCGTGTTGGAAGCCGCCATCTGCACCATCATGGCAAAGCCGGTCGGCACCAGCAGCACGCCGGACAGCCAGAAGTTGCGCGACAGCGAAAAGCCGACCAGGCCGAGCCCGAATCCGAACG
Source organism: Immundisolibacter cernigliae (assembly GCF_001697225.1). Taxonomy (GTDB): domain Bacteria; phylum Pseudomonadota; class Gammaproteobacteria; order Immundisolibacterales; family Immundisolibacteraceae; genus Immundisolibacter; species Immundisolibacter cernigliae. Next base: position 1,693,544 of record NZ_CP014671.1, on the reverse strand, counting down.
CCGCCCACGGCACCCAGCCGCCAAGCCCGCGTGGGCTGCGCCGCGCCGCCAGAAGCAGTGCGCCGACCAATGCCCCGCCGCCGGCGCAGCTCATCAGAATGCCCAGCCCCTGCGGCCCGCCGTGCAGGATGCGGTCCGCGAACACCGGCATCAGCACCGCGTACGGCATGCCGGCCAGGCTGACCATGCCCAGCAGCAGAAGCAGGCTGCGGATCGGCAGATGGCCGCGCACGTAGCGTATGCCGTCCACGATGTGCTCCAGCATGGAGCCGGTATGAATCGGCTTTTCGGTCGGCGTGAGGCGCATCGCCAGCAGCGCCGCCAGCACTGTTGCGTAACTGACGCCGTTGAGCAGAAAACACCAGCCCTCGCCGGCCGCCGCCACCAGCACGCCCGCCACCGCCGGGCCGACCAGGCGCGCGGCATTGAAGGCCGAGGAATTCAGCGCAATGGCGTTTGGCAGATCCTCCCGGCCCACCAGCTGCACCGTAAACGCCTGGCGCGCCGGCAGATCGAAGCCGTTGACCACGCCCAGCAGCGAGGCCAGCGTGAACACATGCCAGACCTCGACCTGGCCGCTGAGCGTGAGCGCGGCAAGGCTCAGCGCCAGCACGGCCGACGCCACCTGCGTGCCGATCAGCAGCCGGTGGCGGCTGAAGCGGTCCGCCAACGCGCCGCCCAGGGGCGCGATCAGGAACACCGGAAACTGGCTGGCAAAGCCCGCCAGTCCCAGCAGTACCGCCGAATCGGTCAGCCGGTAGATCAGCCACGACTGCGCCACCATCTGAATCCAGGTGCCCGGCAGGGACAGCAGCTGGCCGAAAAAGAACAGCTTGAAGTTGCGGTGGCGCAGCGCCCGCAGCATCGAGGGTCGGCCTGACGCGGGCGGGTCGGAAATCACAGAGGCGGGATCAAGCGGCATGATCCGATTGTGCCCCGCCGTGCTGGCGGGCGTCGCGGCTCAGGCCGGCGGGCTGCTCACAACTGCCCGCGCTCGGCCAGCGACGTGGTCTGCCCGTCGCCCACGACGATGTGGTCCAGCACGCGCACGTCGACCAGTTCCAGGGCGGTTTTGAGGCGTCGCGTGAGGCTCAGGTCGGCGTCGCTGGGCTCGGCCACGCCGGACGGGTGGTTGTGGGCCAGGATCAGCGCCGCCGCGTTGTGGCGCAGCGCCGCGCGCACCACCTCGCGCGGGTAGACGCTGGCGGCGTTCACGGTGCCGCGAAACAGTTCCTCGAAGGCCAGCACGCGGTGGCGGTTGTCCAGGAACAGGCAGCCGAACACCTCCTGCGGGTGGTCGCGCAGCTGCATGGAAAGGTAATCGCGCGCTGCCTGCGGCGAGGCCAGCGCCTCGCCGCGGCGCAGCACTTCCTGCGCGTAACGGCGGCCCAGTTCCGCCACCGCCAGCAGCTGCGCGTACTTGGCGGCGCCCAGACCGCGCCGACCCAGCAGCGCGTGGCGATCGCCGGTCAGCAGGCCGCGCACGCCCCCGTGCTCGGCGAGCAGGTTGCGCGCCAGATCGACCGCCGATTCGCCGCGCACGCCGGTGCGAAGACAAATCGCCAGCAGTTCGGCGTCGCTCAGCGCCGCCGGGCCGTTGGCCAGCAGCCGCTCGCGCGGGCGCTCGTCGGGTTGCCAATCCACGATTGCCATGCGGGTCCTCCGGTAAAAGTAGCCGTCACAACGCGCTGCTAAACTGCTGCGCACAATCATGAACGCACTTGCCAATAAACACATCCTGCTGGGCGTGACCGGCGGCATCGCCGCTTACAAGGCGCCGGAGCTGGTGCGCCGCCTGCGCGACGCGGGGGCGCAGGTGCAGGTGGTGCTGACGGCCGCCGGCGGCGCCTTCATCACGCCACTGACGCTGCAGGCGGTCAGCGGCCAGCCGGTGCATCAGGAACTGCTCAGTGCCCAGGCCGAGTCCGGCATGGGCCACATCGAGCTGGCGCGCTGGGCGGACCTGATCCTGGTCGCCCCCTGCACGGCGGATTTCATGGCGCGTCTGGCGCACGGCCTGGCCGGCGATCTGCTGGGCGCCTGCTGCCTGGCGGCGCGGGTGCCGATCGCCATCGCGCCGGCCATGAATGCCGGCATGTGGGACAGCCCGGCCACGCAGCGCAATCTGCGCCAGATCATGGCCGACGGCGTTCAGGTGTGGGGTCCCGGCAGCGGCAGTCAGGCCTGCGGCGAGGTCGGCGCGGGACGCCTGCTGGAGCCGCTGGAGCTGGTTGACCGCGGCGCGGCGCTGCTGGGCGGTGAGTCAAACGCGGGCGCTCTGGCCGGGCGCAAGGTGCTGATGACGGCCGGGCCGACCTTCGAGGACCTGGACCCGGTGCGATACCTCGGCAACCGCAGTTCCGGGCGCATGGGCTACGCGGTGGCGCAGGCCGCCCGCGAGGCGGGGGCCGAGGTGCTGCTGATCAGCGGCCCGGTGGCGCTGGCGGACCCACCGGGCGTGACGGTGCAGCGGGTGCGCTCGGCGCTCGACATGCATCGCGCGGTGCTGGATGCGGTGGCCGGCATGGACGTGTTCATCGGTACCGCGGCGGTGGCCGATTACCGTCCGGCGCAGCCGGCCGGGCAGAAAATCAAGAAGACGCGCGAGTCGCTGACGGTCGAATTGGTGCGCAATCCGGACATCCTGGCCGAGGTGGCGGCGCGCGCCGACCGGCCGTTCACGGTCGGATTCGCGGCCGAGACCGACGATGTGCTCGGCTACGCGCGGCGCAAGCTGGAGGAAAAACGCCTCGATCTGATCGCCGCCAACACGGTCGGCGCCGGCCAGGGTTTCGAGGTGGACGACAACGCGCTGACGCTGCTGTGGCCGGGCGGGCAGCAGGAACTGCCGCGCGCCAGCAAGGCGGCGCTGGCACGCGATTTGATCAACGTGATTGCGCAGCGGCTGCATGCGCCGGGTTGAGATCAAGGTTTTGGATGCGCGTCTGGGCCGCGAATTCGCGTTGCCGCAGCACGCCACCGACGGTGCAGCGGGCCTCGACCTGCGGGCGTGTCTGGACGCGCCATTGACGCTGCTGCCCGGACAGACCGAGCTGATCCGCACCGGCTTTGCCATGCACATCGCCGATCCGGGCCTGGCCGCAGTGCTGCTGCCGCGCTCGGGTCTGGGGCACAAGCACGGCATCGTGCTCGGCAACCTGGTCGGGCTGATCGACAGCGACTACCAGGGCGAGGTGATGGTGTCGTGCTGGAACCGCGGCGCGGCGCCGTTCACGATCGAGCCGGGCGAGCGCATCGCGCAGCTGGTGCTGGTGCCGGTGGTGCGGGCCGAGTTTGCGGTGGTGGAAAGCTTCACGCCGTCGGCGCGCGGCGCCGGCGGTTTTGGCCATACCGGCCGCGATTGAGATTTGCCTTTCAACCCAATCTGATGAGAGCGCGATGAACGCAGTGAGCCTGCCACCCCTGGAAATCTTCCGCGCCTACGACATCCGCGGCGTGGTCGGCCAGAGCCTGACCGAGGTCGGCGTGTACCAGATCGGCCGCGCCATCGGCACGCTGGTGCGCCGCGCCGGCTGCCGCGAGGTGGTGGTCGGCCGCGACGGGCGCCTGTCAGGACCCGCGCTGTCCGATGCACTGGTGCGCGGCCTGGCAGCCACCGGCTGTGGCGTGATCGACGTTGGGATGGTGCCGACGCCGGTGGTCTATTTCGCCAGCCACGAATTCGACACCGGCTGCGGCGTGGCCGTCACCGGCAGCCACAACCCGCCCGATTACAACGGCCTGAAGATCGTCGTGGCCGGCAAGACCTTGTCCGGCGAGGACATCCTGGGCATCCGCGCGCTGATCGAGGCGGACGATCTTGAAAGCGGCTTCGGCCATGTGCGCGAGGCCGACGCGCTCACGCCGTACCGCGAGCGCATCCTGGGCGACGTGAAGCTGGCCCGCCGGCTGCGCGTGGGCGTGGACTGCGGCAACGGCGTGGCCGGTGCCAGCGCGCCGGCGCTGATTGAGGCGCTCGGCTGCGAGGTGGTGCCGCTGTTTGCGCAGGTCGACGGCAACTTCCCGAACCATCACCCGGACCCGACCAAGCCTGAGAACCTGCAGGACCTGATCGCCTGCGTGCGCGAAAAGGGTCTGGACCTTGGCGTGGCCTTCGACGGCGACGGCGACCGCCTGGGCGTGGTCACCGCCAGCGGGCGCATCGTGTTCGCCGACCGGCTGATGATCCTGTTTGCGCGCGACGTGCTCTCGCGTGTGCCGGGCGCCACCATCCTGTTCGACGTCAAATGCACGCGCCACCTGCCGCGTGCCATCGCTGCCGCCGGCGGCCAGCCGCTGATGTGGAAGACCGGCCACTCGCTGGTCAAGGCCAAGATGGCCGAGACCGGCGCCGCGCTGGCCGGCGAGATGAGCGGGCATATCTTCTTCAAGGAGCGCTGGTACGGCTTCGACGACGGCGTGTACGCCGCCTGCCGGCTGCTGGAGTACTTGAGCCGCCAGGCCGAGACGCCGGAGCAGATCTTCGCCGCCATCCCGGACTCGGCCAGCACGCCCGAGCTGCATTTGCACCTGCAGGAAGGCGAGCACTTTGCGCTGATGAAGACCCTGACCGCCGCGGCCGACTTCCCGGGCGCCGACGTGAGCACGCTCGACGGCATCCGCGCCGATTACCCGGACGGTTTTGGCCTGGTGCGGGCCTCCAACACCACGCCGGTGCTGGTGATGCGCTTCGAGGCCGACGACGAGGCGGCGCTGGAGCGCATCGAGGCGCAGTTCCGGGCGCTGTTCGGGCACGTGCGGCCTGATCTGACACTGCCATTCTGACCATGTCGAACTACATCATCTCCCCGTCCATCCTGTCGGCCGATTTCGCGCGCCTGGGCGCCGAAGTGGACGCGGTGCTGGCGGCCGGCGCGGACTGGATCCACGTCGACGTCATGGACAACCACTACGTCCCCAATCTGACCATCGGCCCGCTGGTGGTCGAGGCACTGCGCCGCCACGCGCCGCACGCGTTCCTGGACGTGCACCTGATGGTGCAGCCGGTCGATGCGCTGGTGCCGGCCTTCGCCGCCGCCGGCGCCAACCTGATCGGCTTTCACCCGGAGGCTTCCCGGCACGTCGACCGCACGCTGTCGCTGATCCGCGACCACGGCTGCCAGGCCGGGCTGGTGCTGAATCCCGCCACGCCGCTGTGTCATCTGGATCACGTCATGGACCGGCTGGACCTGATCCTGCTGATGTCGGTGAACCCGGGTTTCGGGGGACAGAGCTTCATCCCGTCCACGCTGCACAAGCTGGCGCAGGTGCGCACGCGGATAGCCGAGAGTGGGCGGGACATTCGTCTGCAGGTCGACGGCGGCATCAAGGTCGACAACATCGCGCAGGTGGCGCGGGCCGGCGCCGACACCTTCGTCGCCGGCTCGGCGGTGTTCAACTCGCCCGATTACGCGGCCACCATTGCCGCCATGCGCGCGGCGCTTGACGGCGCTGCCTGAGCGGCCAAGACTGCCGGCCTTTTTTGCCGCCCGCCGCCCGCGCCATGGATCACGCCCAATTTGCCGCCCTTGCCGCGCAAGGCTACGACCGCGTCCCGCTGACGCTGGAGACCTACGCCGACCTGGACACGCCGCTGTCGCTGTACTTGAAGCTGGCGAACGCACCGAACAGCTTTCTGCTGGAATCGGTGGTCGGCGGCGAGCGTTTCGGGCGCTATTCCTTCATTGGTCTGCCGGCGCGGCGCTTGCTGCGCAGCCGCGGTTTCGCGACCGAGGTGGTCCAGGATGGCGCCGTGATCGAGCGCGACGACGGCAATCCGCTCGATTTCGTCGAGCGCTACCAGCAGCGTCAGCGCGTGTACGTGCCGCCGGACATGCCGCGTTTCTGCGGCGGCCTGGCTGGCTATTTCGGCTACGACGCGGTGCGTTACATCGAGCCGCGGCTGGCCCGTTTCGACAAGCCGGACGAGATCGGCACGCCGGACCTGCTGCTGCTGGAGACGCAGGAACTGGCCGTGGTCGACAACCTGGCCGGCAAGATCTATTTGATCGTCTACGTCGATCCGGCCATGCCGGATGCCTACGCGGCGGGCATGGCGCGCCTGCGCACCCTGCTGGCCCGCCTGCGCAGCCCGCTGGCGCCGCCGGCCAGTCCGCCGGGCGCGGTCAGCGCGCCGGTACGCGGTTTCGCCAAGGCCGATTTCCTGGCCGCCGTGGCGCGCGCCAAGGACTACATCGCCGCCGGCGACCTGATGCAGGTGCAGGTCGGTCAGCGCATTCGCACGCCCTACGCGCAGTCGCCGCTGACGCTGTACCGGGCGCTGCGCTCGCTCAATCCCTCGCCCTACATGTACTTCTACGACTTTGGCGAGTTCCAGGTCGTTGGCGCTTCGCCGGAAATCCTGGTGCGCCAGGAGGCGACCGCTGCCGGCACGCGCGTCACCATCCGCCCGCTGGCCGGCACCCGCCCGCGCGGCGCCACGCCCGAGGAGGACCGTCGCCTCGCCGACGAGTTGCTGGCCGATCCGAAAGAACGCGCCGAGCACGTGATGCTGATCGACCTGGCGCGCAACGACATCGGCCGGATTGCGCAGGTCGGCAGCGTCGAGGTCACCGACGAGATGGTGATCGAGCGCTACTCGCACGTGATGCACATCGTGTCGAACGTGGAAGGCCTGCTGCGGCCGGGCACGGGCAACCTGGATGTGCTGCGGGCGAGCTTCCCGGCCGGCACGCTGACCGGCGCGCCCAAGGTGCGGGCGATGGAACTCATCGACGAGCTGGAGCCGGTCAAGCGCGGCATCTACGGCGGCGCCTGCGGCTACCTGAGCTATTCGGGCGACATGGACGTGGCGATCGCGATTCGTACCGGCATCGTCAAGGACGGCCAGCTGTACGTGCAGGCGGCGGCCGGCATCGTGGCCGACTCGGTGCCCGAGAGCGAATGGCAGGAAACCGAGAACAAGGCCCGCGCCCTGCTGCGGGCGGCCGAGATGGCGCAGGCCGGGCTGGACGCGGTGGCGTGACGGCGTTGGTCCGTGTTGGCGGCACCTCAGCCAACCTCACGCCTGCAAGGCGTTGGGTTCAAAAAGGGCCCCGTTCCAGGGCGGGTGCTTGGGCCAGGTCCGGTACGGGGCGACGCCGGAGTGGCAACCCGGAACCGATGGAGGAGGACACCGGTCCGCGGGCAAGGGGTACACCCACGTCCCGTGTATCGGCCGTGGTGGCGCCGGCCTTGAGCCTTGGCTAAAAATTCCGGTTTCGTGATGGCGGACGGGTCGATTTCCCCCGCGCCGCCATTGAGCGGAAAATACGCGCCCTTTGCGTTTGTGCCTCCACCGCCAGCGAGACCCCGCGCGCATGGTTTTCATGCTCGACAACTACGATTGAGCTCCACCGGATGCCACCGAGTTCCATGGTGCATACATAATGCGTTGATTTGCAATGGTTGAGAGTCTGGTGGGTTCTGTCACTTGCTAGACCAATCCACTGCCAAAGTGTATAACAATGTGAGTAACGAGTCCCCTGCAGGGCGTTATACACATGGCTCTCAATCTCCTCACCGTACGCAAGATCGAGACGGCGCAAGCCAAGCCCAAGGCCTACACGCTCAGGGATGGCGGCAGCCTGTTCCTGCGCATACAGCCCAATGGAAGCAAGCTCTGGTGGTATCGGTATCGCCTGGGCAACGCCGCGCAGGTCTACTCGATTGGTTCGTTTCCCAAGGTGACTCTGGAGGTTGCGCGACAGGAGCGAGATTGGGCGCGCAACCTGGTTCGCGAGGGGCGCGATCCTATCCTGGAGAAGCGGGTCAAGATCGCCAACCAAGTCGAGCGGAACGAGCACACTGTCGAGGAGGTTGCCCGCAGGTGGATGGCGAGCAACGCGCATTGGAGCGACTACTACGCCGGCCAGGTGAAGACCTATCTTGAGAAGGACGTGTTTCCCAAGCTCGGCAAGCTGCCGATCGGCGCGATCAAGGCGTCTCACCTGCGGCCCATCATCCAAGGGGTGGTTGACCGCGGCGCTCCTACGGTGGCGATCTTGATCCGGCAGTGGAGTGGTCAGCTCTTCGCATACGCATCGGGAGAGGGGTTTTGCGAAAACGACCCGACTGCATTGCTGAAGCAATCAGTGAAGCGCCCGAGGGTTCGGCACAACCCGCCGCTGTCGTGGCAGGACATCCCGAAGTTCTTGAACAGCGTGGATGATGCGGGCTACCGGACTACCGTGATCGCGCAGCGGCTGATGGCGCTGACGTTTGTCCGCACGGCCGAGCTGCGCAAGGCGTACTGGTCTGAGTTCGATCTGGATAATGCGATGTGGACGGTTCCCGAAGGGCGCATGAAGATGCGCCAGCCTCACATCGTTCCGCTCTCGAAGCAGGCGATCATGCTGCTGAAGGAGCTCCACACGCTGACTGGTGGTGGCAAGGTGCTGTTCCCCAGCTATCGAAAGCCGGGAGAAGTGATGTCCGCCACGACGCTCAACAAGGTGTTGGAGCGCATGGGCTACGGCGGCCAGTTCTCGTCGCACGGTTTCCGTTCGACAGCGACGACGCTGCTCGGATTGTTGAGCTATCCCGAGAATCGAGTCGACCTGCAACTGGCGCACTCGAAGCGGAAGAAGGATTCCTCACGCGCGCCGTATGACCACACGAAGTACATCGCGTCGCGGGCGATCATCATGCAGGACTGGGCTGACATCCTGGATGCACTGGCCCGCGGCGATTCGATGAGCGAGATCATGGAAGCCTTCGGCCCGCTGTCCAAGCGGCGCAGGGCACTGCTGAGAGTCATCGAGCGCGAGTGATGCCCGCGGGGTGTATTCAGGACAGCGAGCGCGCACGTCGAACGAATCTTGCCCGTGAGCCTGCCAGTGAGACATCAGGGCGAAGCAGATAGACCATCACGATGGTCGGTGCGCCGGCCAGCGGCCGCACGGCGATGCCTCGGCGCAGGTAGCCCGCCAGTCGCGCGGCAGGCGCAATGGCGATCCCGTACCCGGCGGCAACCAGCGTCATCGTCACCTCGAATGTCTCCACCGTTTGCTCTCGCTCGTGCAGCGCGTTCTCGAACACGCACTGTGCGGTCACGCGCCATGGTTCATCGGCCGTGGACCGCGAGCAGATCAAGGGCTGCTTGAGCACTTCCTGGCACGGCACTTCACGGTGGGCCAGCAGGTGGGAGCGCTTGGCCACGGCGACCGCCAGCGTGTCATGCCACAGCGGCTCGCATACCCAGCCAGGCCACTGCCGGACAGCCGCAGACAGGGTGAAGTCGAAGCCGTCGCCCGGCAGCTCCGCGCCTTGAACGGGAGCTGTCCATCCGGCCAGGACGGCGTGAGTCTGCGGCTCTTCGGCGCGCTGCAGGGCGAGCACGTCGGCGAGCTGGGGCGGCACCCATTCGCCCAGGACGGCCATGCGAATCTCGGCGGTGCTGTCACTCGATTCCACGTCGGGCTCCCTTCAGGCAGTGAATATGGTGGCACCTGAATCTCGAAGCCGCTGAATGAGTTAAGTTTAACGTGGTTTAAATCGTGACCGTGTTCGACGCTCTTGGCAATGCCAAAGCGTTCGATCCAAAGGGGCCGCCCCACCGGCAGTACCACCTACGAAGCGGAACCCGCCATCGCGTTTGGGACGGCCGTGCGGGAAGAAAGAACCAGCCAGGGCATCGCTCAGGAAACGCTGGCCCACCTGGCCGGCATCGAACGGTCGCACATGGGCAAGATCGAGCGCGGCGAGCATGTCCCCACGCTGCCGCTTATCCTCAAGATCGCCCGTGCGCTGAAATGCAGTTCCGCCCACTTGATGACGCTGACCGAAGCCAAGCTGGCAGAGTCGGCCCCATCCCCGGATTGAATCCGGCCTGCGCAGCGGCGGCATGCCTACCTCTGATCGTCGCCGTCCTTGCCGCCAAGGGCTGAATCTTCGCGCTTTGCGGCCTCGTTGACGAGCCGCAGGTATGGGTTGTCGGGCGGCTTCTCCTGGAACAGTGCATCCGGGCTGGCGAGCAGATAGCCGTGCAGCCGGCGCGACTTGCGCGGCCCCGTGACTTCGCAGGTCCAGATGTTCAGCCCGCTCGGCTGCTTGCGGTGCTGCCCGAGCTTCTCGAAGCGCTTCTGTGCCCACTGCCACCCCTCCAGCTTCTCCTGCTTGGCCAGCGCGGCGACTTGAAGGTGCTCCTGCGCGTAGCGCTGGAACACGCCGGGGCTGACGAGGTAGGCCGTGCCGGCGACGGTATGCACCAGCGCCTTGGCGTCGTTGATGATGAGCCTGCGCGTCTGGATCCCCTGACGCAGCCAGGCCATGAAGTGCGCCCCGGAGGGCTCCACGCGATCCTGGGCAGGCGCGAGGCTCATCTGCGGCGGGGGCACGGTCGAAGGGGCCGGCTCGGCGGCGGCAACAGGGCAACTCGGGGCCTCCAGTGCGACGGGCGGAGCGGCGTCGCCCGGCAGGTCGAGCAGCGCGGCCATGCCGGTGTCCGTCGCTGCGGATGCGATCGGCGCCGTGCTCGCGGGTGCAGCTTCGATGCCGTCCACGCGCGGCCCATCGGCCACGGCCGGCGCCTGCGGCGTCGGCTCCGCCCGTTCCGCTTCGACCTGCACACGGCCGGCGAACGGCGCCGGCCGGTCGGCGGCCTCCCAGATTATCGCCGGCGAGAGCTTCAGGAAGGTGAAGGCGTGCGACCAGCCAGCGTCGCTGGTGACGGCCGCCTTCCAGATCGCCTTGCCATCCGGCGTCGGTTGCACGATGCCGTGATCCTGCAGCACGTTGAACACCGCCGTGTTGCTCGCCGGGATGCCGTCGATGCCCTGCGACAGCAGATGTGCGCGCAGCTTGTCGGAGACGGTCTTGCTCACCAGCCAGAGTGCGTCCTGCGTCAGCCATCCATCCGCCGGGCCGGCCTGGTTCAACTTGAACTCCTCCTTGAGCAGGTAGCGCAAGCCGTCGAGCAATTTGCGCTGCAGCGCATGCCTGGGGGCCGCCAGCGCCTTGCCGGGATCGCCGCCGAGTTCCCGGGCGACCGATGCCTGGTCGGCCTGCACGACCAGCTCGCCGAGCGTGCCGGCATGCTCGTACTGGCCGGCCAGCACGTACAGCAGCGCGGCCCACAGGTCGGGATAGCCGCTCAGCCAGTCGAAGATGTCCGGATCGAGAAGGCGCGCGTAGAGCAGCCCGGTGGCGGCGCCGTGCAGGCGGTACTCGCGCGCCTTACGGTAACGAAAGCGGTAGGGCTTTCGCAGCGGGCCGTGCCAGGGATGCCAGACGCTGCCGTCGGCATGCTCGACGTGCAGATCGACCGCAATCTTGCCGATGTCGTGCAGCAGGGCCGCGTAGGCCGTGCCTGCGGTCCAGGCTTCGGCCTGGGCCGCCTGTGCCTCCGGCGTGGCGCCCGCGGGCAGCAGGTATGACTGCCGCAGCTTCAGCGCATAGGCGACGATCTCCAGGCCGTGGTCCAGCATGCCGCCCGGATAGGCGTGGTGGTGGTTCTCGGAGGCCGGGAACTGCTGGACCAGCTCGGCGTAGCGCTCCAGTGGGGCGAGGTAGAGCGTGGCGAACTGCCGGCGCGACAGCGACGTGCGCTGCCAGATGTGTTCCAGCAGTTTCTGCCGACGCGGCGTGGCCAGCAGCGATGCGGCCGATTCCGGCCGCGTCAGTCCCGTCGGCATGCCGGCGGACGATGGACCAGGACCAGGCGGCAGCCCTTTGCGTTGGAACAGCGCGAGCATGAAGTACCTGCGGTAGCGGCGGGAGCGGGGCCTTGTCGCCTTTTCGGGTAGGGCCTTTCCCCTTGGCCTCCCTTCCCTTGTCCCTTCCTGGCCCTTTGGCCTTTATCGGAAGCCTTTGGGTATAGGGCCGCTGCTGCGCGGGCGCCACGATGAATGCGGCATGGGGTACTCCCGGCAAGCCCCCCGAATCGATAAATGCCGGACCAGCCAGGCTACCGCGGCCAGCGGCGAACCCAGCGCCGCGGCGCCCAGGCCCTGATCCACGGCAACGCCGTCGATGCTCAGCAGCACGCCGACCAGGCGCAGGTCGTCGCAATCGGACAGCACCCGCGGCGCGCCCAGCAGGTAACGCGCCGCCGAGCTGTTGTCGGCGATGTTGTCGACCGATTTGAAGCGGTAGTCGCGGTAGCGGCTGTCGACCACCTCGATGGCCGGCAGCACGGCGGCGGTGGCGGCAGCCACCTGCTCGGGCGTCACCGTCTCGCCGTGCAGATCGCGCCCGAGCAGGATGGCGATTTCCGGCTCCACGCGCGGCTGGATCAACACGCCGGCCGCCAGGCGCGGCTCGGGCAGACGCATGTTCGCCAGCAGCACGCCGCTGTTGGGGTGATCCACGCCCATCTGCTGGCGCATGGCAGCGCTGGTGAAGCCGAGCTTGTAGCCTGCGCGCACGCCGCCGTGCAGGCGCAGCAGCTCGGCCTGGATGGCGTAGGCGTCGGCCTCGGTCAGATCGGGGTAAGTGTCGCTCAGCGGCGCGGTGGCCTGGGTCTGGCCTGCCGCCTGCCGTAACCGGGCGGCGAGCGTGGCAACCGTGTCGGTGGCGAGTGTCATGACCGGCTCCTGGGCAAGACGGGTTGGCGAGCATAACCGTGGCCGGCGAGGATCCGCCGTGGCGCTGGACACGCGCCGGCACTTGCGGCATACAGGGCGCGCCATGCGCCGTCTGCAACGCTTCCTGCTGTGTGTGCTGTGTGCCGCGCTGCCCTTGCGGGTCAGCGCGGAGGTGCTCGACGTTCCGGCGCCGTGCCCGATGTCGCCCCCGCAGTCGCAGGCGATGGCGCCGGCCACCGATGCCGCCACCGATATCGCCGGCATGGATGCCTGCTGTGAGCATGGCGACCAGGCCGGCGAGGCCGCGTGCAAGGCCGGGCAGGACTGCCCGTGCGGTGGCCCTGGCATTCCGGTGACTGCCGCTCGCGCCGTGCCGGGCCCGCGGCCTGCGCTGCGGGCGCTGCCCGTGCGCTTACTGGTGGCTGCCTGCCATCCCTACGCCGTCTGGCGACCCCCGACTCTGATCTGACTTCCTGACGATCTCGCGTGTCGCCGCTGCCCGTGCAGCGGCTCTCGTGCGGTCGGTGGGCGCGCTTGAACCGTGCCCACCGCTCGCCCGAATCGACCGGATTCGCTTGGAGTTGGAGCATGCACTCGCCTATTTCCCCTGCCGGCCGGTTCGGCCGCGCGGCGGCGCTTGCGCTGCTGGCCGGATGCGCCGGCCTGGCGGGCGCCGAGCCCTTGTCGTTCGCCCGCACGCTGGAGCTGGCAGTTAGCGAAACACCGGCGCTGCGCGCCGACGCGGCGCAGCTCGACGCCGCCCGCCACGGCGTGTTGCCGGCCGGGCAGTTGCCCGATCCGAAGCTCGTCCTGGGCCTGGACAACCTGCCGATAAACGGTCCCGACCGGTACCGGGTCGGCGAGGATTTCATGACCATGCGCCGGGTCGGGCTGATGCAGGAGTTTCCCAACCGGGCCAAGCGCCAGGCGCGCGTGGCGGTGGCGCAGGGCGAGGCCGCGGTTGCCGCAGCGCAGATCGCGATCACCCGCCAGCAGGTGCGCCAGCAGGCGGCCCTGGCCTGGATCGCCCGCCACACGGTGGAGCGGCAACTGGCGCGCATCGACGCCCTGCGCGCCGAAAACCGGCTGCTGGATGCTGGCGTGCGGGCACGGATTGCCGGTGGCGGTGGCACGGCGGCGGACGCCGTGGCGCCGCGCCAGGAAGCGGCCGCGATCGACGCCTTGCAGGATCGACTCGAAGCCCGGCGCGAGCAGGCCATCGCCGGCCTCGCGCGCTGGGTCGGCGAGTCGGCGCGCGAGCCGCTGGCCGGCGCCGCGCCCGACTGGTCGATCGACCGGGATGCGCTGCTGCGTCGCCTGCACGCGCATCCGGAGGTGGCCATGCTCGATGCGAGGGAGAGCATGGCCCAGGCCGCCATCGCCCAGGCGCAGGCGGCCAAGAAGTCCGACTGGGCGCTGGCGCTGGCGTATCAGCAGCGCGGCCGGCAGTTCAGCGACATGGCCACGCTGGAGCTGACCTTCGACCTGCCGCTGTTCACCGCCCGCCGTCAGGACCCGACCATTGCCGCCCGCCGCGCGCAGCGCGACGCCCTCGATGCCCAGCGCGAGGCCACGCTGCGCGAACACGCCGCGGAGCTGGATGCTGATCTGGCCGAGTACCGTCGGCTGGACAAGGCGCTCGCGCGCCAGAACCGGGTGTTGCTGCCCCTGGCGGCGGAAAAGATTGCGTTGGCCAGCGCTGCCTGGCGCGGTGGGCGGGGCAGCCTCGCCGACCTTGTCGCCGCCCGCCGCGAGCGCATCGCCGCAGAACTTGAGGTCATAGCCCTGGAAGGCAAGCGCCAACAGGTGGCCGCACGGCTGCATTACGCCTACACCGACACCGTGCCCGGGGAGCTGCCATGAAATCGCCACGAACCGTTTTGCTGGTGCTCGCGGTGGCGGTCGCCGGCGTCACCGGCGGTGTGCTGGCGGGCCGCTGGTCGGCGTCGCGCACGGCCGAGCCCGCGGTCGTTGCCGTCCCGGCAGGCAGTGCGGCAGGCACGGAACGCAAGGTGCTGTACTGGTACGACCCCATGTACCCGCAGCAGCGTTTCGATCAACCGGGCAAGTCGCCCTTCATGGACATGCAGCTGGTGCCGCGCTACGCCGACGAGGCGACCGACCAGTCCGACAAGCAAGCCGGCGTGAAGATCGATCCGGCCATCGTTCAGAACCTGGGCATGCGGCTGGCCATGGTGCAGCGCGTGCCTGTGAGTACGCGCGTCGAGGCCAGTGGCATCGTCGGCCTGAACGAGCGCGCGGTGGCGGTGGTGCAAAGCCGCGCCGCGGGCTTCGTGGAGCGGGTGTGGCCGCTGGCGCCGGGCGATGTGATCGCGGCCGGGCAAGCGCTGGCGCAGCTGCGGGTGCCCGCATGGACGGCGGCGCAGCACGAATTCATCGCCGTGCGCGGCGCGGGTGATGCCGGCCTGCTGGCGGCGGCGCGCGAGCGGCTGCTGTCGCTCGGCATGACGCTGGCGCAGGTGCGCGCGCTGGAGCGCGGCGGTGCCGCGCAGGCGCGCCATACGCTGCGCGCGCCCATCGGCGGGGTGCTGGAAGCGCTCGACGTGCGCGCCGGCATGACCCTGACCGCCGGCCAGACGCTGGCGCGCATCAACGGGCTCGACCCGGTGTGGCTGGACGTGGCGGTGCCGCAGGCGCAGGCGGGGCAGGTGACGGTCGGTGCCCGCGCCGAGGCCGAGCTTGCCGCCACACCGGGGCAGCCGATCATCGGGCGCGTGAGCGCGCTGCTGCCGACCCTGAACGAGGCCACGCGCAGCCTGCGGGTGCGGGTCGAGCTGCCCAACGCCGATGGCAGGCTGCGGCCCGGCCAGTCGGCGCAGGTGCAGCTGGTCGGCGACGGCGCGGACACGGCGCTCGCGGTGCCGACCGAGGCGGTGATCCGCACTGGTCGGCGGGCGCTGGTGATGGTAGCGAGCGACGGCGGACGTTACCGGCCGCAGGAAGTCACCCTTGGCCCGGAGCTGGGCGACAAAACGGTGATCCGCGCCGGCCTGGACGAGGGCCAGCAAGTCGTTGCCAGCGGCCAGTTCCTGGTCGATTCGGAAGCCAGCCTGCTCGGCATCGGCGTTGGCCCGGCTGCGGACCGGCCAGTGGCTGCGCCACACAGCGGGCATGTTCAGGGGGATGGGGCGGGGGCCGCGCCGTGATCGCCCGCGTCATCCGCTGGTCCGTGGCCAACCGCTTTCTGGTTTTGCTGGCGACGCTGCTGGTCACCGCCTGGGGCATCTGGGCCCTGCGCAGCACGCCCATCGACGCCCTGCCGGACCTGTCCGACGTGCAGGTCATCGTGCGCACCGCGTATCCCGGCCAGGCGCCGCGGGTGGTGGAGGATCAGGTCACCTATCCGCTGACCACCACCCTGCTGTCGGTGCCGGGGGCGAAGACGGTGCGCGGTTTCTCGTTCTTTGGCGACAGCTACGTCTACGTGCTGTTCGAGGACGGCACTGATCTTTACTGGGCGCGCTCGCGGGTGCTGGAGTACCTGAGCCAGGTGCAGTCGCGCCTGCCGCCGGGTGCCCGACCGGCGCTGGGGCCGGATGCCACCGGCGTCGGCTGGATTTACCAGTACGCGCTGGTCGACAAAAGTGGCCGGCACGACCTGTCGCAACTGCGCGCCCTGCAGGACTGGTTTTTGCGCTTCGAGCTGAAAACCCTGCCCAACGTGGCCGAGGTGGCGAGCATAGGCGGTATGGTCAGGCAGTACCAGATCGTGCCCGATCCGGTGAAGCTGGCGGCGCTGGGCATCACTCACCAGGCGCTGCGCGCCGCCATCGAGGGCGCCAACCAGGAGACCGGCGGCGCCGTGCTGACGCTGGGCGAGGCTGAATTCATGGTGCGCGCCAGCGGCTACCTGAAGACGCTGGAGGATTTTCGCGCCATCCCGCTGCAGCTCGTCGGCGGCGTGCCGGTCACCCTGGGCGACGTGGCGCAGGTTCAGCTCGGCCCGGAAATGCGCCGCGGCGTGGCGGAACTCGACGGCGAGGGCGAAGTCGTCGGCGGCGTGGTGATTCTGCGTTCCGGCAAGGACGTGCGCAGCACGCTGACCGCCGTACACAAAAAGATCGATGAACTGCGCACCGGCCTGCCGCCGGGCATCCAGATCGTCACCACCTACGACCGCAGCGGTCTGATCGATCGCGCGGTGGACAACCTCAGCCGCAAGCTGGTGGAGGAATTCATCGTCGTCGCGCTGGTGTGCGGCGTGTTCCTGTGGCATCTGCGCTCGGCCGGCGTGGCCATCGTGGCGCTGCCGCTGGGCGTGCTGATCGCCTTCGGCGTCATGCGCCAGCAGGGCCTGAGCGCCAACATCATGTCCCTGGGCGGCATCGCGATTGCCATCGGCGCCATGGTCGATGCCGCCATCGTGATGATCGAGAACGCGCACAAGAAGATCGAGGCCTGGCAGCACGCGCATCCGCGGCAGACACTGGCTGGCGAGGCGCGCTGGCAGGTGATGACCGAGGCCGCTGCCGAGGTCGGCCCGGCGCTGTTTTTCTCGCTGCTGATCATCACCGTGTCGTTTCTGCCGGTGTTCCTGCTGCAGGCGCAGGAGGGCCGGCTGTTCGGGCCGCTGGCCTTCACTAAAACCTTCGCCATGGCCGCCGCGGCCGGGCTGTCGGTAACGCTGGTGCCGGTGCTGATGGGCTACTGGATTCGCGGCCGGCTGCCGGACGAGACCCGCAATCCCCTGAACCGTGTGCTGATCAGGCTCTATCGGCCGCTGCTCGAAGCCGTTCTGGCCTGGCCGAAGCTCACGCTGGCGGTGGCCGGTTTGATCTTTCTGACCACGCTGTGGCCGCTGGCCCGTCTGGGCGGCGAATTCCTGCCGCCGCTGGACGAGGGCGACCTGCTGTACATGCCAAGCGCCCTGCCGGGGCTGTCGGCGCAGAAGGCGAGTGAGCTTTTGCAGCAGACCGACCGCCTGATCAAAACCGTGCCGGAGGTGGCGCGCGTTTTCGGCAAGGCCGGCCGCGCCGATACCGCCACCGACCCGGCGCCGCTGGAGATGTTCGAGACCACCGTACAGTTCAAGCCGCGCGATCAGTGGCGGCCCGGCATGACGCCGGAAACATTGCAGGCCGAGCTGGACCGCGTGGTGCGGGTGCCGGGCCTGGCCAATATCTGGATCCCGCCCATCCGCAACCGTCTGGACATGCTGGCCACCGGCATCAAGAGCCCGATCGGGGTCAAGATCGCCGGCAACGACCTGGCCGCCATCGACCGGGTGGCGCAGCAGGTCGAGCGCGTCGCCAAGACGGTGCCGGGCGTGAGCTCTGCGCTGGCCGAGCGCCTCACCGGCGGGCGCTATGTGGATATCGACATCGACCGTGCCGCCGCTGCCCGCTACGGCCTGAACATCGCCGATGTGCAGTCGGTGGTGGCCGGCCTGATCGGCGGCGAGACCATCGGCGAGGTCGTCGACGGCCGCGCGCGCTACCCGATCAACCTGCGCTACCCGCGCGCCTGGCGGGGCACCGTGCAGCGCCTGCGCGAACTGCCCTTCGTCACCCCGGCCGGCAGCCAGATCACCCTGGGGATGGTCGCCCGCGTCGAGGTCGCCGACGGGCCGGCCATGCTCAGGAGCGAGAACGCGCGTCCCGGTGGCTGGGTCTACATCGATGCCCATGGCCGCGACCTGGCCGCGGTGGTCGGCGATCTGCGGCGCGCCATCGGGCGGGACGTGCAGCTCGACCCGGGCATGAGCCTGGTCTATTCGGGGCAGTTCGAGTTCCTGGAACGCGCCAACGCCCGCCTCAGGCTGGTGGTGCCGGCGACGCTGGGGGTCATCTTCGTGCTGCTGTACCTGAGCTTTGGCCGCGGCGGCGAAGCGCTGCTGATCATGGCCACCCTGCCGTTCGCCCTCACAGGCGGCGTGTGGTTCCTGTACCTGCTCGGCTACAACCTGTCGGTGGCCACCGGCGTCGGCTTCATCGCACTGGCCGGGGTTGCCACGGAATTTGGCGTGATCATGCTGCTGTACCTGAAAAACGCCTGGCGCGAGCGCCTGCAGCGGGGCAAATCGAGCGAAGCGGACCTGTGCGATGCCATCCGCGAGGGCGCCGTGCTGCGCGTGCGGCCCAAGGCCATGACCGTGGCGGTGATCGTCGCCGGCCTGCTGCCGATTTTTTGGGGCGAGGGCACCGGCAGCGAGATCATGCGCCGCATCGCCGCGCCCATGGTGGGCGGCATGCTGACGGCGCCGCTGCTGTCCCTGTTCGTGATCCCGGCCGCCTACCGGCTACTGCATCGCCGTGATCCCCGCCCCTCAACCTCACCTGGACTGTCCGCCGTGGAGGAATCGCCATGACCGTGAACGAACTGGCCCGCGCCGCCGGTGTGGGCCCCGGCAAGGTGCGTTACTACGCCCGTCGCGGACTGCTGCCGGCGCGGCGCGAGCCGAGCAACGGCTACCGCAGCTTCGAAACCGCAGCCCTGGCAAGGCTGCGTTTCATCGCCGGCGGGCGGGCGCTCGGCTTTTCGCTCAAGGAGCTCGGCCGGTCCCTGGCGCAGGCCGACGCCGGCCGCTCGCCCTGCCCGCAGGTGCGCGTCTTGCTGGACGAACGCATCGCCGCCGTGGCCGCGCAACGCCGGGCGCTGGAGCGCGAGGAGGCGCGCCTGAACGCGATCGTCGCGCAGTGGGCGGCGCTGTCCGACGGGGTGCCGGATGAGCAGCGGGTATGCCCGCTGATCGAGGTCGCCCGCAGCACTTGACCTGTCATCGGGTCACAGCTTCCAGACTGTGCAATATGGCGATGTTTACCGCTGCCGCCGGCCGGGCGCCCCGCCGGAACCGTCCCGACTGCTGTCGCGGTGCACGCCGGCGCAGGCGTTCCGGGTGCTCGGGGGCATGAGGCGATCCTGCCAGGTCCGCCGAACAGGCGGTAACGGCGAGCACCCCTACGCCACGCACGACCACCACGCACATCGATCGAAGGCCAACACGCATGCGATACAAGCACCCCGATGAAACACGCCGCCGCCTGATGGGCGGCGCAGCCGCGGCCGGCTTGCTGGCCGGCGTGGATGCACTGCTGCCGGTCTGGGCGCGTTCGCCGACCAGCGCGGCCGGCGCCGTCCGTCCGCCAGCCGCGGGGGCGGTGCAGTTCGACCTGACCGTGGCCCGCCAGCGCATCGACATCGCCGGCAAATCGGCCTGGGCGCATACGCTCAACGGCACCGTGCCCGGGCCGCTGATCGAACTGCACGAAGGCCGGGAAGCGCTGCTGCGCGTCCACAACCGGCTGGACGAGGACGCCTCCATCCACTGGCACGGCATCCTGTTGCCGTTCGAGCTGGACGGCGTGCCGGGCGTGACCTTTCCCGGCATAAGGCCCGGCGAGACCTTCGAGGCGCGTTTCCCGGTACGCCAGGCCGGCACGTACTGGTACCACAGTCATTCCGGGCTGCAGGAACAGACCGGCGTGTACGGTCCGCTGGTGATCCACCCCGCCGGCGGTTATCAGGACGCCTTCGACCGCGATTACGTGGTGATGCTGTCGGACTGGACCTTCGAGGACCCGATGGCGGTGCTCGCCAAGCTCAAGAAGCAAAGCCACTACTACAACTTTCAGGAAACGACCCTGCCGCAGGTGATCGCCGCCGGCACGCCGGCCTGGCGCGACTGGCTGGCCTGGGCCGGCATGCGCATGAGCCCGACCGACATCGCCGACGTGACCGGCCACACCTACACCTATCTGATGAACGGCCAGCACCCGGACGGCAACTGGACCGGCCTGTTTCGTCCCGGCGAGCGGGTGCGGCTGCGCTTCATCAACGGCTCGGCCATGAGCTATTTCAACATTCGCATTCCCGGCCTGCCGATGATCGTGGTGCAGGCCGACGGCCAGGACGTGCAGCCGGTGCAGACCGACGAGCTGCAGATCGCTGTGGCTGAGACCTACGACGTGATCGTCACGCCGACCGAGGATCGCGCCTACACCGTGTTTGCCGAGTCCATGGACCGCAGCGGCTACGCCCGCGGCACGCTGGCGCCGCGGGCGGGCATGGCCGCGGCGGTGCCGGCACTGCGCAAGCGGCCGCTGCGCAGCATGGTGGACATGGGCATGGACCATGCCGGGGGTCATGGCGGTCATGCCGGCCACGACGGCGCGGTGCAGCCGGACGGTAGTGCTGCTCACGCCGGCCACGGCGCGGGCGCAGTGGATCATGCGGCGATGGGCCATGCGATGCCCGCCTCGCAACCCGCTGCCGCGAATCACTCCGCGCATACCGCTGCGGCGCCAGCCAGCGCCAAAACCGGTCGGGAGCGGGCCGCGCCAGGGTCAGTGGTCGCGACCCACGACGCCGATACACATGGCGTCGGCAACGTCGCCGTGGCGCAGGTCCAGCGCGACCGCACGGCCGAACCGGGCACCGGCCTTGCCGACGTGGATCACCGCGTGCTGGTCTATGCGGACCTGCGCAGCCGCGCGCCGGGCCACGATGCGCGCGCACCGCAGCGCGACATCGAGCTGCACCTGACCGGCCACATGGAACGCTACATGTGGTCCTTCGACGGCAAGAAGTTGTCCGAGGTGACGGGGCCGATCGAAATGCGCCACGGCGAGCGGCTGCGCATCGTGCTGGTCAACGACACCATGATGGAGCACCCCATCCATCTGCACGGCATGTTCGTGGAGCTGGACAACGGCGCCGGTGCGTACCGGCCGCGCAAGCATACGGTCAGCGTCAAGCCGGCCGAGCGCATGAGCCTGCTGCTGACCGCCGACGAACCCGGCCGCTGGGCCTTTCACTGTCACCTGCTGTACCACATGCACATGGGCATGATGCGTGTGGTGCAGGTCGTGTGAGGGACTATCGATGAAAACGCTGCACACCCTGCTGGCACTTGCCCTCGCCGCGAGCGCCTTGCCCGCCGGCGCCGCCGATGCCGGCGCGCATGCGATGCCGATCGACTGGCAGCACGTGCACGAGGACAGCCACCCGTTCGGCTTTGCCCTCATCGACCGCCTGGAATACCGCGACGACGAAGGTCCGAATCACCTGCTGTGGGACGCGCAGGGCTGGTATGGCGGCGACTACAACCGCCTGTGGCTGAAGACAGAGGGTGAAAGCCCGGTCTCGGACAGCAATGGCGAGTTCGAAGGGCAGGCGCTCTACGGCCGCCTGGTGGCGCCGTACTGGGACCTGCAGGCCGGCGTGCGCTACGACCGCACCTTCGGCAGCGGGCCGGACCGCGACCGCGCCTTCGGCGTGCTGGGCGTGCAGGGCCTGGCGCCGTACCGCTTCGAGACCGATCTTGCATTGTTCGTGAGCGAGGACGGCGACCTGAGCGCGAGCGCCGAGCTCGAGTACGAGCTGCTGCTCACCCAGCGCCTGATCCTGCAGCCGCGCGTCGAGATCAACGCCGCCGCGCAGCAGGTGAAAAGCTGGGGCGTCGGCAGCGGCCTGAACGATCTGCAACTGGGCCTGCGCCTGCGCTACGAGATCCGCCGCCAGTTCGCGCCTTATGTCGGCATCGAGTGGGTGAAGAAATTCGGCGACAGCGCCGACTTCGCCCGTGCCGACGGGCAGGACACCGGCAACCTGGCCCTGCTGGCCGGCCTGCGAATGTGGTTTTGAGCGGCGGCAACCGGCCGTGCGCCGGGCGGCAGCGGCGGGGCCGCTACGGCAGCTGCAGGCGCCCCACGGCGATCGGCGCGCGCTCCAGCGACACCAGCCGCAGTTCCTCGCCGTAGCGCAGCAGGCCGCCCAGGCGCTGTTGCTCGACCTGTTCCAGCGGCTTGGCGTAGGGGCTGGATTTGGCGCCGATCGCCGCCACGGCGTCCTTGGCGACCTTCATCAGTGCGTCCTGCACCGCCTTCAGGTCGGCGTCGTCGGTGACCACCAGTTCCGCCCGCTGCTCGCCATTGGACGTGCGCGCCAGTGCCTCGTAGACCTCGCCCCGGTAACCGGCCACGGTCTCCTGGCGCCCCAGCGGACGCACGCTGACGTCGGTCGGCACGTCGGAGGTGGCCTCACCCAGCAGACCGGCGAGGAAGGTGTCGGCGCCGACGGCGCGAATCTGGCGCGATATCTTGTCGACGTCGATCACCTGCCCCTCGGCAACCGCATACAGGCGCCCGTCCAGCATCAGCTGGTAATTCTGGCCATCCGTGCCGATGCGAAAGTTCGCCGCGTCGCGGTATTCGACCCGCAGCGGATCGCCGCCGGCCATCGCATACACGGCGGTGATGTCGGCGAAGGCCGGGGCAGCCAGCAGCGCAGCCGCGGCGAAGATCAGTTTGCGCACCATTCGATCGTTCCTCTTCCAAAAAAATCAAAACCTTACCCGCACGCGGTAGGCCAGCGTTTGACCGCCACCGGCCGGCACCGTCACGCGCCAGCGGGCGGTGTGGGCGTCGGCCTTGTCCTGCGGCAGGTTGCTTTGCAGCACCTGCCAGTCGCCGGGGACCGGTTCCAGCACGGTTACGGTCACCGGCGTCGTCTTGGCGTTCTTGAGCTCGATCTTGTAAGCGCTCTCGAACTGCGGCCGGTCGTCCTTGCCCACCGCCAGCGCCTTGAAGTCGGTTTGCGTCTTGCGGGCGCTGACGTCGAAGGCATCACCGAGCTTGATCTGCGCGGTTTCGTTCTGCGGCGTGTGGTCGATGCGATCCTCGCCGACGAACTGCACGCCACCGCTCGCATCACGCTGATACACGCGCACCACGCCGGCCGGCAGCGGCAGGCCCAGGCCGGAGCTCTTCGCATTGTCCAGATGCAGCACCACCGCCACCTTCAGCGCGCGGCCGATCTCGCCGGCCTGCGCGGCGTAGTAGTACTCGGCGCCGGCGAGCCGATATTCCTTGCTCACCTTTGCCGACGGGGCGCTCAGCAGCGCTACCTGCTTGGTCTGCTGGTCGGCCAGCGTGGTCGGGCGGCCCAGCGTGTAGAGGTGATAGTCGAGCAGGGATTCTTCCTGCATGGCGCCGGCATCGGCCTTGGTCGCCATCTGTTCCATCACCATGTCGCGGTGAAAGGGCGGCCGCACCAGGTTCACGTCGCCGGCCACCAGTTGCAGGCGGGCGTCGCGATAGGCCGTGCCGCTGCGGTTGGTCAGCGTGACCCAGCCGGACAGGGCCAGATTCTTCTCGTCGGCCGCGAGTTCCGCCACGTAATCGGCCTGCCAGCTCAGGCCCCCGGTCAGGTAGGAGAGCTCCAGCGCGCGCTGCCCGGCACCGGCGCTGTCCAGGCTCACTGCCAGCGTGGGGCGGTCGCGCAGGGTGTCCGGCACGGCGTCGAACACCAGCCGGCCCGGCAGGCCGGTTTCGATGCGATCGCCGATCCGCAGCACCACGCCATCGCTGGCCGCCAGCACGGTGGCGGTCTCGCTGCTGTCGGCACCGCTGGTCGGGTTCGTGCGCAGCACGCGCACCTGGCGGCCGACGTATTTTTCCAGCAGCTTGGCCGGCGTCAGCAGATCGAAGTCGAAATTCTGTTCCAGCAGCGTGATCGGCTTGCCGTCGGCCACGCGCAGCAGAGCCGTTTCCGGGCGCATCTGCGCGCTCACGTCGCGCAGTTCGAGCACGCTTTGCCCGGCCGGCAGCTCGACCTGGCGGGTATCCTTCACCAGCGCCAGGTCGCCGTTGTAGACGGTGACCGCGAGCGCTTTCTGATCCTCCAGCGTACTGCGCAGCGGCGCCGCCTGCGCCAGCCCGACCACCAGCGCCAGTGCCCACAACCGATGCCTCATGACCGATCCTCCGTGGCCGCGCCGCGGCTGGTGTTGCTGAACAAACCCTATGACGTGCTGTGCCAGTTCACGGACGCGCAAGGCCGGCCGACGCTCGCCGGCTGCCTGCCGCTGCCGGGCCTGTACCCGGCCGGGCGGTTGGACCGCGACTCGGAAGGCCTGTTGCTGCTGACCGGCGACGGGCTGCTGCAAAAGCGCATCGCCGATCCGGCGCACAAGTTGCCCAAGACTTATCTGGTGCAGGTCGAGGGCATCCCGGACGACACCGCCCTGCAGGCGCTGCGCGACGGCGTGCAGCTCAATGACGGCCCGACCCGGCCGGCGCAGGCGCGACTCGCACCCGAACCGGCTGATCTTTGGCCCCGTGACCCGCCGATCCGCCAGCGTCTGCACATCCCGACCGCCTGGCTGGAGCTGACCCTCACCGAGGGCCGCAACCGTCAGGTGCGACGCATGACGGCCGCCGTCGGCCACCCGACGCTGCGCCTGATCCGCGTCGCCATCGGTGCGCTGCGCCTGGATGGCCTGGCACCGGGCCAGTGGCGAGCGGCCACGGCGCAGGAACTGGCGACGCTCGGCCATGGTCAGGCGCCGGCCAGAACGCCGCCCAGCGCGGCGTCCAGATCGCGCAAGAACGCCTCACGCTCGCGGTAGACAATGCCGGTCACGCCCAGTGCCGCCGCGCGCGCCACGTTGTCCGGGTTGTCGTCGATGAAAAGCACGTTGTCGGCCGGCACGATCCTGCTCACTCGGCGATCAACTGGAAATTGCCGTGTCCGGCGGCCACCGGCCGCGCCGCGTCGGCCTGCCAGGCCTCAACCCGCACCGTCGCCACCGCCCGGCCGATGCGCACGGCCGTGGCACGCAGGTACAGATCGCGCGACAAGGCTGGCCGCAGGTAGTCGACCGTGAAGTCGACCGTGGTGGCGGCCGACGCGCCCTGCTCCAGCAACAAGCCACGCGCCGCACACTCCAGCGCCGCCGCCACCACCCCGCCGTGCAGGGCGCCGATGCGGTAGTTGCCGACCAGATCGCCCCGAAACGGCAGGCGCAGCACGTCGTCTGCGAACCACTCGAGCCCCAAATAAGCCGCGTACGGCAGGGCGGCCAGCACATCGACCGCCGCGACCACCGGCTCAGACATTGCCCAGGGTCTCCAGGTCATGCAGCGGCTGGCTGTGCGGCTTCAGAAAAAACACGCCGCTGACGGTGGCGAACGGCGGCCCGGGCTGCTCGGCATCCCCGCAGTCGGCCACGCCCCGGATGTGCGCCTGGCGCCCTTCCAGGCGCAGGCATTCGACCCGCGCGAACACATCCCGGCCTGCCGCGGGCGCCGTGATGAATTCCACGCGCAGACTCAGCGTCGAGAAATCGGTTGCACGCTCAAGGCTGCAGAACACCGCCACGCCGCCGGCGTTGTCCAGCAGTGCCGACACCGCGCCGCCGGCAAGGCCGCCGTGGCCATCGGCAAGCGACTGCTGAAACGGCAGGCGCAGCACGCAGCGCCCCGCGGCGACCTCAACCATGTCCATGCCCAGCGCCGCGCTGTGCGGAATCCGGGTGATGTAATCGCGCCGATGTTCGGCGCTGCTCTCCAGATAGCGGTACAGCATGGCATTCGGTCGGGCGGGAAATGCCGGCCAGTATACTGACCGCCCCCTCCCGCTCCCCGCAGACCTGCCATGCCCATCGCCCGTTATCCCACCCGTCCGGTGCGTATCGGCCGCATCACCATCGGTGCCGATCATCCGGTCGCCGTGCAAAGCATGTGCGCCACCAAGACGCAGGACGTCGCCGCCACCGTGGCGCAGGCCAACGACCTGGTCGCCGCCGGCGCCGGCGTGGTGCGCATTGCGGTAGACACGCCAAAAGACGCCGACGCACTGCCCGCCATCCGCGCGCAGACCGAGGCCAACCTGTCGATCGACCTGCAGGAGAACTACCGCATGGCCGAACGGGTGGCGCCGCACGTGGACAAGATCCGCTACAACCCCGGCCACCTCTACCACCACGAGAAGCACAAGCCCTGGCAGGACAAGGTGCGCTACCTGGCCGACATCGCGGCGCGCCACGACTGCGCGCTGCGCGTGGGCGTGAACGCCGGCTCGCTGGACCCGGCGCGGGCGGCCCTGTTCGACGCGCACGACTCGATCTCGCCGATGCTGCTCAGCGCCGCCGAGCACTGCGAGTTGCTCGACAGCATCGGCTTCACCCGCTACTGCGTGTCGCTGAAAGACTCCGACCCGGCCAAGGTGGTGGAGCTGAACAAACGCTTCGCCGCGCAACGCCCTGACGTGCCGCTGCACCTTGGCGTGACCGAAGCCGGCCTGCCGCCGGACGGCATCATCAAGACGCGCATCGCCTTCGAGCAACTGATCGGCGCCGGCATCGGCGACACCATCCGCGTGTCACTGACCCTGCCCAACGCCCGCAAGGCCGAGGAAGTCACCGCCGGTCAGCAGATCCTGGCCGACATCGCCGCCGGCCGGGTGCGCTCGGTGGTGGATTTCGGCAAGGGCCTGAACATCATCTCCTGCCCCAGTTGCTCGCGGGTGCAGAACGAGGCCTTCGTGGACTTGGCCGAGCAGGTGCGCGAGCTGACCACGTATGCCAAGGACCACCACCTGACCATCGCCGTCATGGGCTGCCGGGTCAACGGCCCGGGCGAGACCGACGACGCCGACCTTGGCCTGTGGTGCGGCCCGAAGCAGGTCAACTTCAAGCGCCGCGGCGAACTGGTCGGCAGCTTCGGCTACGACGAAATTTTGCCTCGGCTGAAGACCGAGCTGGACGCGCTGATTGCGGCCGAGCGCGCTTGACCGCATGCCCTGTTTTCAGGGCTCCCGCTAAACCTCGCGGCGATGGCCTACCTTGACGATTTCGACGACCACCTCGCCGTCAAGCACGGTATACAGGATTCGGTAGTCGCCCTGGCGCAGGCGGTAGCGTTCCTGCGCCGAGAGCTTTTCTGAGCCAGCCGGACGCGGGTCTTCGCGCAGCGTCTCGATACGCGGCAGGATGCGCCGCAGGTCCACCGACGGGATGCCGCGCAGATCCTTCGCTACGGAGGGCTTGAACCTCAGTTCATAACGTGCCATCGGCCTTGAGCTGAGCCAGGAAATCTTCGTAGTTAAGAGTCTTTTCCCCAGCGCGCTCGGCGAAGGCGGCCAGATCCTCCTGATCTTCGCGCAACGCATTGCGAATGGCGTCGTTCACGATCTGCGACATGGTGCGATGGGCGGTGGCAGCCTTCAGGCGCAGCGCTCGATGCAGCGCCGGGTCCAGGTAAAGAGTGGAACGAATAGCGTCGCTGCTCATGGAAGCCTCCGAAAACGGCAAAGCGTCGGAATGTTGTAACGTTGTGGCGCAGAACACAAGCGCGCGGGCGAGCGCCGCCGCAACACGCTGGCCAACATGGCGCGCCTGCTCGGGCGGATGCGTGGGGCAACTGGCTGCTGCGACGGGTGTTCGACCTGTCGCAGCGGCTCCTGGGACAGCCTGATTCCGTCGGTCGACACTTGGGTGCGCCACTTGCACCTCCGGGGAGGCGGTGTTTCACCCCTGGTACGAGTTCACCGCCGGCTACTGGGCCTGGCGCGAGCGGCCAAACGTACTGTTCCTGACCTACAACGAGCTGCAGGACGATCCGGCCGGCACCATCCGGCGCATGGCGGACCTGATGGGCGTGAGCCTGACCGAGACCGAGGCACAGCGCGTGCAGCGCCTGAGCTCGTTCGAACACATGAAGGCCATCGACCACAAGTTCTATCCGGGCGAGGTGTCGCCCTTCGCCCGGCCGGGTGGGCAGATGATCCGCAGCGGCAAGAAGGGCAACTCCGGCGAGATGCTGACGCCCGCCCAGCAGGCGCACATCGACGCCTGGTGCAAGGCGGGACTGGCGAAACTCGGCAGCGATTTTCCTTACGACCGGTATTTCGGTTAGGGAAACGCTGAAGTATTCAGTGTTTCCCGCGGCGCAGGGACGCGCTGCCAAAATCGGTGGCTGCAAGCCACTGATTTTGTGAGCAGGATCTGGGGAGGGTTTTCCCCTCGCTTGTCGGGCCGAACTGTCGATTACGCCGTCAGCTGTGCCCGTAGGAGCGGGCCATGCCCGCGACCGCAACGACGCGATCAGTCGCAACCGTGCGCCAGTCCGAAAACGCGGCGGTCGCGGGCATGGCCCGCTCCTACAAAATCATCGGATTTGACGGCTCGTAAAAGCCGGATCACGGAATCAGCAGCAGCTTGCCGCTGGTAGCGCGACTGGCCAGCAGCTCGTGCGCCTGGGCGGCCTGCGCCAGCGGCAGGCGCCGGTCGATGTGCAGGCTGACCCGGCCGTCGGTCAGCCAGGCGAACAGGTCGCGCGAGCGGGCGGCCAGCTCGTCGGCATCGGCGATGTAATCAAACAGACTCGGGCGGGTCAGGAACAGCGAGCCTTTCTGCAGCAGCAGCAGCGGACTGATCGGCTCCACCGGGCCGCTCGACTGGCCGAACAGCACCATCGTGCCGCGCCGGCGCAGCACCTCGAAGCCTTTCAGGAAGGTGCTGGCACCGACCGAGTCGTAGACCGCGTGCACGCCCGCACCGCCGGTCAGGCGGCGGGTTTCGGCCACGAAATCGTCCTTCGAGTACAGGATCACGGCGTCGGCGCCGCGGGCGCGGGCGGTCTGTGCCTTGGCCTCGGTCGACACCGTGGCGATCACCCGCGCGCCGCGCAGCTTGGCCATCTGCACCAGCATCTGTCCGGCGCCACCGGCGGCGGCGTGGATCAGCACGGTGTCGCCCGGTTGGATGGCGTACACGCTGTGGGTCAGCGCATGGGCGGTCAGGCCCTGCAGCATGGCGGCGGCGGCCAGCTCCAGGTCCAGCCCGTCCGGCACCGGCACCACACGGTCCTGCGGCAGGCAGGTGAATTGCGCGTAGGCGGCCGTGGCGTTCGGGTAGGCCACGCGGTCGCCGGGCTTATAACGCGTCACGCCGGCGCCCACGGCATCCACGGTCCCGGCGCCTTCCAGGCCGGGATGGAAGGGCAGCGGCTGCGGGTAAAAACCGGTGCGCTGGTAGATGTCGATGAAGTTGACGCCGCAGGCGGCGTTTTTGACCCGCAGCTCGCCCGGGCCCGGTTCGGGCAACGGCCGCTCGACCAGGCGCAGGACTTCCGGGCCGCCGGCGATGGTGACTTCGATGGCTTGCATGGTGTTCATCGGCGATGCAGGTCGTAGTACTCGCGGTTCGGCTCCATGCCAGTGGCGGCGGCCAGGCGGTTGGTCATGTTGAAGAACGCCGTCACCTCGGCAATGTCCCAGATGTCGCGCTCGCTGAAGCCCTGCTCGCGAAGCAGGTCGCGGTCGGCGTCCTCGATGCACTCGGGCGCCTGCGTGAGGCGCTCGACGAATTCCAGCATGGCCCGCTGGCGGTCCGGCAGCCCGGCGGCGCGAAAATTCATGGCCAGCGTGTCGGCCAGCGGCGGATCGCCGGTCAGCCGGCGCAGCGTGGCGCCGTGGCTGGTCAGGCAGTAGTGGCAGCGGTTCAGGGACGACACCACCACCGCGATCATCTCGCGCTCGGCCTTGGTCAGACCCGAGTCGCTCCCCATCAGGCCGTCGCGCATGGCGATGAAATTGGCCAGCCGGTCGGGCGCGTGCGCGTAACCGCGCAGCACGTTGGGCACGAAGCCCAGGCGTTCTTTGGCGGTCGCGTACTGGGCCGCCAGATCCTGGGGCAGCGGGGCCGGCTCGGCCAGCCCCAGCGCCATCAGTTTGTCCTTCGCCATGTCTCCTCCGGGAGCGCCGGCCGCGGGCCGGCTTGAAAGCAGGTGTGATCGGCGCCATCTTGTGGCTTGCTCCCCCACCGATCAAGTGCCATGCTCGCGCTGCCGATTCTTGCCATCACCTTTGATCTGGACGACACGCTGTGGGCTATCGACCCGGTCATCGAGCGCGCCGAGCAGCGCATGCACGCCTGGCTCGCCGAGCATTACCCGCGCCTGCCCGAGCGCTATTCGGTGACGGCGCTGCGCACGCTGCGGGACGACATGCTGGGCCTGCGGCCGGATCTGGCACATGATCTCAGCGCCCTGCGGCTTGAATCCCTGGCGATGGCCGCGCAGCGCTGCGGCTATGGCCGCGACGTGGCCGAAGGCGCGTTCGGGGTCATGTTGCAGGCCCGCAACGAAGTCGAGCTGTTCGCGGACGTGTTGCCGGTGCTGAGCGAGCTGTCGGGCCGCCTCACGCTGGGTGGCCTCACCAACGGCAATGCCGATATCGCGCTGGTTGGCCTGGACGGCCTGCTGCGGTTCTGTACGTCGGCGCGTGAGGTCGGCGTCGCCAAGCCGCATCCGGGTATTTTCGAGGCCGCCAGCAGTGCCGCGGGCGCGCCGCCGAATCAGGTGCTGCATGTGGGCGATGACCCGCAGCGCGACGTTCACGGCGCCCGCGCCGCCGGCATGCGCACGGTGTGGGTGAATCGCAACGGCCAGACCTGGCCGGGCGGCCCGCAGGCCGACGCCGAAATCAGCGACCTGTTTGGCCTGCTCGATCTGCTGGAGCAGGGACTGGTCTGAGCCGCCCCGTTACCGGTGCCTGACCGAACCGGCGACCCTCCCTATAATCCGCATTCAATCCATCCGCAGAGCAACAGCCCCATGGCGGTCCGCAAGAAACGCATCTACAAGGTCATCTTCCACAACCAGGGCAAGCTGTATGAACTGCATGCCACGGAAGTCGGCCAGGGCGGAATGTTTGGCTTCATAGAGGTCGGCGGCTTTGTGTTCGGCGAAAAAAGCGGCCTGCTGATCGATCCGTCGGAAGAGCGCCTGAAAGCCGAGTTCGAACACGTCAAGACCACCTTCATCCCGCTGCACGCCGTGGTGCGTATCGACGAGGTGGACAAGGAAGGGGTGAACAAGATCAGCAGCCTCGCGGACGACGCCAAGGTGGCGTATCTGCCGTCGCCCATTTACACGCCGGGCGGGCGCAGCAAGGACTGAGCCGATTCAGATGTCCGCTGGGGAAGCGCTGAGAAATCCATCCTGGATTTCTCAGCGCCCGCCACGGAGAAAAACCTGGGTGGGAGCGCAACTGTGTTGCGCGATGATCGCCCGGCACAGCCGGGCTCCTACAGCCGCTGCTTTTGGCGAACGTGCGTACCGACGCGGGCACCGTTCATTCACCCTGCGCCTCTCGCAGGCGTTGCAGGGCCCGGCGCGCGTGTTTGTCCGGCCGTCCCTTGCCGGCATATCCGGCCGGACCGGTCAGCGCGCGCTGCGCGCGAAGTGCCTGGCGCGTCGCGAGGCTTTCGGCAGTTTCTTCGTACAAGGCGGGCACGTCCTTCGCCGGCACTCGCTGCGCGGCCATGCCACGGACGAGCACCGTCATTGGCTCGCCGCCCCGTATCAGGCTGACTTCGTCCCCCGTTCGCAGCAGCCGCGCCGGCTTGGCCGACTGACCGTTCACGCGCACCTTGCCGCCGTTGACGGACTCGGTGGCCAGGGTGCGGGTGCGATACAGGCGGCTCACCCACAGCCATTTGTCCAGTCGCAGGCCGGACTCGATACCGGTGTCCTGATTCACGCTGACAGGCCTCCCGGATACCCGTCCGACGGGGGCATGAAAAAGCCGCCACGACAGCAAGTCGCGGCGGCTTTTTCAGCACACATCCACCACCGAAAACCCGGCGGTGACGCTCCGGGGCCAGAGCGTCAGATCGCCATTTGCTCGGCGGTCTTGCCAGCGGCAAGCGCTTCCTTGAACCACTTCGGCTTCGGCCCGCGCCCGTTCCAGGTCTGTCCGGAATTGGCCGGGTTGCGATATTTGGCGGCGGCTGCCGAACGGGTACTGCGTTTCTTGGCCTCACCGGCCACGATCTCGAAATCGATGCCGACCGACGCCGCGAGTTTGCGCATCTGGGCGACCACTTCGGCACGCTTCTCGCGCTGACGCTTCTCCAGCGTGGTCTCGGCATCGGCAATCAGCTGCTGCAGATCGGTGAGGGAGTAGTTATTGAGATTGATGGCCATCGTGGGCACGCTCCTGAGTCAGAACAACAAGAAGCGGCAACTATAGCCAACAATATCCATTGCAACAACAATCCAGCACGAGTAACGACTGAACTATCCGTCGACATCACCGCAAAGCGATTGCACCGATGTTCACACGACCAGCGGCGCGACGCGATATCGCCGCGGTTGCCTAAGCGGCCTGCATTTCATCAATCGTCTGATTGGCCCAGTCGACGGCCTCCAGATACGCTTGCGACGTCGGTTTCGGATCGAGCATGTCGAGCACGACATTCTCGAAATCGCCCCGCTCCAGTGCCAGCGCAGCAGCCAGAACCTGACCAAACGGCCCTTGCCGTTCCAACACCGCAAGCCGGGTTTCTTCGGCCAACGGCAAATCCGCCAGCAAGTCTGTCAACGGCCGGTCCATCAATGCATCAAGGCCGGAGAACAGGCCGACCGTGAATGCGGTGTCGGCATTGCCCCGTCCAGGCGGCGCCAGACTCGCACACAAGCGGGCTCGTGCCAGCACGGTGCGGGTCAATTCCGGCGGCTTGTCACTCATGCCGGTCAATGCCAGCAGGGTCGCCAGATCACGCAACCGACGCTGCCCGAGCATCACCGTCGCGTGGGCAATCGAGCTGATCTCGCGCGGCAGGTTGAAGACCGCGGAATTGGCGTAACGCAGCAATCGATAGCTCAGCGAAACACTCTGCTGGATGACGCCCTGAACGTCGGACAACTCGGACTGTGGGTTGTGCAACATGGCCAGCAGCTGCATCACACTGAGGCGATCCTCGGTCATGGTGCGCCCGGCCACCAGCTTCGGCCGGGCAAAGAAGTAGCCCTGATAGAAATCAAAACCCAGCGCCTGGCACTGGGCAAATTGTTCGTGGGTTTCCACTTTCTCGGCCACCAGGGCGACCGGAAACCGGCGCAGCGCAGTCACATGCTCGGCCAACTCCGGCTCCGGTACGGCCGCCAGGTCCACCTTCACGAAATGGGCCCGCTCCAGCAACGGCCGCGTACCCTCGTGGACCAGCAAGTCATCCACCGCGATGCCATAGCCGGCCGTCCGCAAGCGATCGAGCGTGGCCAGCAAGACGTCGTCGAAAGCCACGTCCGGCATCAACTCGAGCACCAGTTGCGCCGGATCGAACAGGCGCAGCAGGTTGTCATCCAGAATTTCCGGCGTGACGTGGATGAAGGCGCGCGCCTTACCGACCACCCGCTGCACGCCCATCTCCAGAAAGGCGTTGATCAGCACATCGGCGGACGCGCGCGCGTCGGCTTTGTCCGCATGATCCGTATCGCCACCTCGATACAGCAGTTCGTAGGCGACCGGCTTCAGGTCCTTGTTGAAAATGGGCTGACGGCCCAGATAGATAGTGCGCATGACAGGCGAACTCCCGGATGCCGGCGCCAGCGCGGTCCCTGGACGTCGCGGCCGATCTGTCCGGTTATCGGCGCGGCCCGCTTACGCTTGATAGCGTCCCGCAAGCGACGCGGTGTGCATGTTCCGGGTGACCGCTTGTCAGGTCATGCATCCCGCATGGCGGCGATGGCGGCGGCAGCCACCAGCAGCGGCGCCCCGAAGACCAGAAAATAAATCGCGAAGCGGGGCTCCAGAACCGCCAGCCAGCCGCCGGCCAGCGGTCCGAAGATCGAGCCGATCCGCCCCCACGCCTGCGCCCAGCCGACGCCCGTGGCACGCACCGCGCTGGGGTAGACCTGGGTCGCGATCGGATACAGGCCGACTTGGGCGGCCCCGGCAAACAGGCCGGTCGCAAAGCAGGCAGCGGCCACCGGTGCGAAGCGGCCATCGCCCAGGCCGATCGCCATGATCGCGATCGCTCCCAGCGCAAAGAACGCCGCCAGCATCCGTCGCGGGTTGTGGCGCGCCGACAGCCAGGCCAGCACCAGCGCGCCAAGCACTCCGCCAACGTTGAACATGACCGTCACGCGGATGGCCTGCGCCAACGGCACGCCGCCGTCGACCAGCAGCTTGGGCAGCCAGTTCATCAGGAAGAACAGCACCAGCAGGTTGATGAAAAACGCCAGCCACAGCAGCACGGTGTTGCGCACACGCCGATGCCGGAACAGCTCGCCCACATCGGCTCGGGAGCTTGCCTCCGGCAGCGTGTAACGGTCGTGCGCGCCGTAGGCGCCGGCCGGATCGAGCCGCGCCAGCAGGCCACTGAGCTGTCCACCGGCGCCGGCCCGGCGGGCCAGGTACTGCGGCGACTCCGGCAACAGCGCCAGCAGCAGGAGGCTCAGTGCCAGCGGCAGGCCGCCGCCGACGTAGAACATCACCCGCCAGCCATGGTCGACCACCAGGCTGCCGGCGATCACCCCGCCCAGCAGGCCGCCGACAAAAAAGCCGATGTACATCAATGTCACCAGCAGCGGCCGATGTTTGCCGGGCGCACATTCGGCGACCAGCGTCACGGCATTGGGCAGGGCCCCGCCCAGACCCAGGCCGGTCACCAGACGCAGCAACATCAGCTGCGTGACGCTGCCGGCGAAGGCGGTCAGCAGGGTGCCGCCACCGAACAGGGCCACGCAGGCAATCATGGTGCGGCGGCGACCGAAGCGGTCGCCCAGGGTGCCGAACAGCAAGGCCCCGGCGGTCATGCCCAGCAGCGCCGCGCTGAATACCGGCCCCAGACGATCGTTGCCGATGCCGAATTCGGCGGCGATCTGCGGCGCCGTGAAGCCGATGATCTGCGCGTCCAGCCCGTCGGTGGCCGCCACCGCGAAGGTCAGCGCCAGCACCAGCCAGTGCAACGCGCCCAGCGGCGCGTCATTGAGGCGGGCAGCGACGTCCCAGGTTCGAACCGGTTCTTTCATGCGGGGCCCCGTGTGCAAGGAATGGGGTTGAAGGGTGGGGATTCAGGCCCCGCGGATCAATCGGCGCTCGCCACCCGCGCACTGAGTGTGAACGTGGCCGCTGCCGCCAGCAGCACCACCAGCCCGAAGCCAGAAAAGTAATACTGCAGCGGCACGCCGGAGCGCAGCAGCTCACCACCCAGCAGCGGCCCGAACACCGAGCCCACCCGCCCGCAGCCCAGCGCCCAGCCGATGCCGGTGGCGCGCAGCGGCGTCGGATACGCGGCCGCAGCCAGGGCGTGCAGGGTGATCTGCGCACCGAACACGAAAAAGCCGGCCAGCGCGGCGGCCGCCAGATAGACGCCGAAACTGCCGGTGGCATAGCCCACCGCCACCAGACTGGCAGCCGCCAGCACGAAGGCGGTGCCGATCACCCGCCGCGCGTCCAGGTACTGACACCCCATCGCCAGCAGCAGCGGCCCGGCAACACCGCCCAGGTTCAGCGCCAGCGCCGCCAGCGAACCCTGGCGTGGCGAGAAGCCGGCCTGGCCGGCCAGGTACGGCACCCAGTTGGCCAGGAAGAACATCACCATCATGTTGATGAAAAAGCCCAGCCACAGACGACGCGTGTCCGGGCCCAGTTCCGCGCCCAGCAAGCGGCGCACACCGCTACCTTCGGCGGCCCGCAAATCGCGCGCCGCCACCGGCGAATCGGGCAGGTAGCGCCTCAATACCGGAATCAGCAGCAACGGCAGCACACCGCCTACCAGATACAGCGACCGCCAGCCAAAGCGCGGCAGCAGCGGCACCGCCAGCCCGGCGCACAGCATGCCGCCCAGCGAGAAACCGACCAGCCCGACGCTGACCAGCAACGGCCGGCGCCGCGGCGAGGCATGCTCGGAAATCAGCGCGGTGGCGTTGGGCACCGCCCCGCCCAGGCCCAGGCCGGTCAGCAGGCGCAGCCCGAGCAGGCTCCAGTAGCCGCTGGCCAGCACGGTAAGCCCGGCAAACACGCCAAACAGGCCGCAGCTGAGCATCAGCACGCGCACCCGGCCCAGGCGGTCGCCCAGCGGCGCAATCAGCACCGAGCCCCCGATCATGCCCAGGATGCCGGCCGCGAACAGCGGACCCAGACGATGCGCCGGCAGGCCCCAGTCGGCGGCGATGGCCGGCGCGGTGAGGGCGATCACCAGCATGTCGAAGCCATCCAACACGATCACCAGCAGGCATAGACCCACCACGCGGGCGGTCACGCGGCCCGTGCGCCCGAGCGCCGGCTCGGCAGCGATTGCGTCCATGTTCCCCCCTCGGATGCGGCCGATCAGGCCTGTTGCCCATTTTCGGGCCGGCCGGCCGGGCGCGTTTTATCAGGATGATTCAAAGCCCGTAACAATCCGGGCGCAACGATACCCCGGCCAGAGGCGACGGCGCTGCTTACAATGCATGGCTTGCACTGCCCAACCGCTGTCACCATGCCAAGCCCGCTGCTGCCCATTTCGCCCGCCGCCCGCGCCCGAGCCCAGG
Source organism: Immundisolibacter cernigliae (assembly GCF_001697225.1). Classification (GTDB taxonomy): domain Bacteria; phylum Pseudomonadota; class Gammaproteobacteria; order Immundisolibacterales; family Immundisolibacteraceae; genus Immundisolibacter; species Immundisolibacter cernigliae. Next base: position 1,656,958 of record NZ_CP014671.1, on the reverse strand, counting down.
CACTGCTCGATTTCATCGACGCCAGCCCCAGCCCGTGGCATGTGGTGGATAGCGCCGCCGCGCTGCTGGAAGCCGCCGGCTACCGGCGCCTGGACGAGGCCGACACCTGGCAGGTGGCACCCGGCACGCGGCATTACGTGGTGCGCGACGGGTCCACCTTGGCAGCGTTTCGCATCGGCAGCGCCCCGCTCACCCAAGCTGGCCTGCGGCTGATCGGCGCACATACCGACTCGCCCGGCCTGCGCGTGAAGCCACTGGCCGGCCAAACCAACGGCGACTGGCTGCGGCTGGGGGTCGAGGTGTACGGCGGGCCGATCCTGGCCACCTTCGCCGACCGCGATCTGAGTCTGGCCGGCCGGGTGGCGCTGCGCGCGCCGGATGCGCCGCTTGGCGTGGCCAGCCGCCTGGTGCGCTTTGCGGCGCCGCTGCTGCGGATCCCGAATCTGGCCATCCACCTGAACCGCAAGGTCAACGAGGACGGCCTGAAGCTCGATCGCCAGAGCGCACTGCCGCCGATTCTGGGTGCCGTGCAGGACGGGCTGCCGGCGGCGGACCACCTCACCAGGCTGCTCGCCGACGCGCTGGGCGTCGATCCGGGCCAGCTGCTGGGCTTCGAGCTGAACGTGTACGACACCCAGCCGGGGGCGTTCTTTGGCCCGCAGCAGGAATTCATCGCCGACTCGCAGCTGGACAATCTGGGCTCCTGCCATGCCGCCCTGATGGCCTTGCTGGACAGCGACGCGGACAACGCAGAATCGAGCGCCGTCTGCTTCCTGTTCGATCACGAGGAAGTCGGTTCGACCAGCGCCAAGGGCGCCGACGGCAGTTTCCTGGACGACGTGCTCGAGCGCATCGGGCTGTGCTGCGGACTCGGGCGCGAGGATTACCGGCGCACATTGGCGCGCAGCATGCTGGTCAGCGCCGACATGGCGCATGCCTTTCACCCCGGCCACACCGGCGCCTACGACGACCAGCACCGCGTGCACCTGAACCACGGCCCGGTCATCAAGACCAACGCCAGCCAGCGCTATACGTCCGAGAGCCTGTCGGCCGGCGTGTTCCAGCTGGCCTGCGAGCGGGCCGGGGTGCCCTGGCAAAGCTACGTGCAGCGCAGCGACCTGGCCTGCGGCAGCACCATCGGCCCGCTGGCGGCCTCGCGACTGGGGTTGCGCAGCGTGGATGTTGGCAATCCGATGTGGGCCATGCACAGCCTGCGCGAGAGTGCCGGAGCCGCCGATCACGACGCCATGTGTCGGGCGCTGGCGGCCTTTTTCAAGGATTGATGGGCCTTCGCGGCTTATCCCCAGAATCTGTGGATAACTTTGTGGAGTACTGCCTGAACAAGCGCGCCAAGGGCGCATGTATGCGAGGCCGGATACAGATTGCCCAGCTTTTAATCAAATGTTCATATTGCATATAAAACAAAGATTTGAAGCTATTTTTGAATTCACGTCACGAGCCAAGTGCGATTTTTGCCAGCCAGCGCTAGGACTTTTCCGCTGCTGTGTGTAAACCACGAAATCAAACGCTTGCCAGCGCCGCGAAATCAGACTATGGACACCACCGAAAAGGTGCCCCTTACCCATTGGACCCGACATGAACACCCTGACCCATCTGCAACGCCTGGAAGCCGAGAGCATCCACATCCTGCGCGAGGTGGTCGCCGAGGCCGACAAGCCGGTCATGCTGTACTCCATCGGCAAGGACAGCGCGGTGATGCTGCACCTGGCCCGCAAGGCCTTTTACCCCGCGCCGCCGCCGTTTCCGCTGCTGCACGTCGACACCACCTGGAAGTTCCGGGACATGTACGCGCTGCGCGAACGCATGGCTGCCGATCTGGGCATGGAACTGCTGGTCTACCAGAACCCGGAGGCCAAGGCGCTGGGCATCAATCCGTTCGATCACGGCTCGCAGATCCACACCGACATGTGGAAGACGCAGGGCCTGAAGCAGGCGCTGGACCTGTACGGCTTCGATGCGGCCTTCGGGGGCGCCCGCCGCGACGAGGAGAAATCCCGCGCCAAGGAGCGCATCTTCTCGTTTCGCACCGCCCAGCATCAGTGGGACCCGAAAAACCAGCGTCCGGAGCTGTGGCACCTCTACAACGGGCGCAAGACCAAGGGCGAGTCGATCCGCGTGTTCCCGATCAGCAACTGGACCGAACTGGACGTGTGGCAGTACATCCACCTGGAAAACATCCCGATCGTGCCGCTGTACCTCGCCGCCGAGCGGCCGGTGGTGGACCGCGACGGCACGCTGATCATGGTCGATGACGAGCGCATGCCGCTGCGTCCCGGCGAGACGCCGATGCTGAAAAAGGTGCGCTTTCGCACGCTCGGCTGCTATCCGCTGTCCGGCGCCGTGGAATCGGAAGCCGACACGCTGACCGCCATCATTCAGGAGATGCTGCTGACGCGTACCTCCGAGCGCCAGGGCCGCATGATCGACCACGACACCGCCGCCTCCATGGAAAAGAAAAAGCAGGAGGGCTACTTCTGATGGCACACGTGTCGGACCTGATCGCCAGCGACATCGAGGAGTACCTCACCCAGCACGAGCGCAAGAGCCTGCTGCGCTTCATCACCTGCGGCAGCGTCGACGACGGCAAGAGCACGCTGATCGGCCGCCTGCTGTACGAATCGAAGATGCTGTTCGAGGACCAGCTGGCCGCCGCCGAGGCGGATTCCAAGAAATGGGGCACGCAGGGCGGCGACATCGACTTCGCGTTGCTGGTGGACGGCCTGGCCGCCGAGCGCGAGCAGGGCATCACCATCGACGTCGCCTACCGCTTCTTCAGCACCGATCGGCGCAAGTTCATCGTCGCCGACACGCCGGGGCACGAGCAGTACACGCGCAACATGATCACCGGGGCTTCCACCGCCGACGTGGCGGTGATTCTCGTCGACGCCCGCAAGGGCGTGCTCACGCAAACGCGCCGCCACAGTTTTCTGGTCAGCCTGATCGGCATCCGCAAGGTGGTGCTGGCCATCAACAAGATGGACCTGGTCGATTTCTCGCAGGACGTGTTCGGGCGCATCGATGCCGACTACCGGGCGTTTGCGGCGCAGATCGGCCTGACCGACATCACCTCGATCCCGCTGTCCGGCCTCAAGGGCGACAACATCGTCGAGCCCTCGGCGCGCACCGCCTGGTATCACGGCCCGACGCTGATGGCGTTCCTTGAAAGCTGCGAGATCGACGAAACGCGCCTGCAACATGGCCCGCTGCGCCTGCCGGTGCAGTGGGTGAACCGGCCGAATCTGGATTTTCGCGGTTTCTGCGGCCTGATCGCCAGCGGCACGGTGCGCCCCGGCGATCGCGTGCGGGTGCAGCCGTCGGGACGCGAGAGCCGCGTGGCGCGCATCGTGGCCTACGGCGGCGACTGGCCGCAGGCCGTGGCCGGCCAGTCGGTCACCCTCACGCTGGAGGACGAAATCGACATCTCGCGCGGGGACATCATCTCGGCCGCCGAGGCGCCGGCCGAGGTGGCCGACCAGTTCGAGTGCACCCTGGTATGGATGGCCGACGAACCGATGCTGCCCGGCCGGCAGTACCTGCTGAAGCTCGCCACGCGCACGGTCACCGCCACCGTCACCGAGCCGAAGTACAAGGTCAACGTCAACACCCTGGAGCACCTGGCCGCCAAGACGCTGGAGCTGAACGAGATCGGCGTGTGCAACATCGCGCTCGACCGGCCGGTGGCCTTCGATGCCTATGAGGTGAACCGCGACACCGGCGGCTTCATCCTGATCGACCGCCTGACCAGCAACACGGTCGGCGCGGGCATGCTGCATTTCGCCCTGCGCCGTGCCCACAACATTCACCTGCAGCACGTCGACATCGACAAGGCCGCCCGCGCCAGCCTGATGGGCCACAAGCCGGCGGTGCTGTGGTTCACGGGTCTTTCCGGCGCCGGCAAGTCGACCATCGCCAATCTGGTCGAGAAAAAACTGTATGCGCTCGGCCATCACTCCTACCTGCTCGATGGCGACAACGTGCGCCACGGCCTGAACAAGGATCTGGGCTTCACCGACGCCGACCGGGTGGAGAACATCCGCCGCGTGGCCGAAGTGGCCAAGCTGATGGTCGACGCCGGCCTGATCGTGCTGACCGCCTTCATCTCGCCGTTTCGCTCCGAGCGGGCGCTGGCGCGCGGCCTGCTGGAGGAGGGGGAGTTCATCGAGGTGCACGTCGACACGCCGCTGGATGTCGCCGAGGGTCGCGACGTGAAGGGCCTGTACAAGAAGGCCCGCCGCGGCGAACTGAAGAACTTCACCGGCATCGACTCGCCCTACGAGGCGCCGGAAAACCCCGAACTGCGCGTCAACACGGTCGAATGCGATGCCCAGCAGGCGGCCGACCGGGTCATCGAACGCCTGCGCGAGCTCGGGCGCATCGCCTGACACTCGCCATGGAATGGGCGCACATCATCGCCGGCCTTGGTGTCGGTTTGCTGGTCGGCCTGACCGGCGTGGGCGGCGGCTCGCTGATGACGCCGATCCTGGTGCTGGCGTTCGGCTTTGCCCCGGCCGCCGCCGTGGGTACCGACCTGTGGTTCGCCGCCATCACCAAGATGGTCGGCGGCAGCCTGCACCACAGCCGCCGCAGCATCGACTGGCAGGTGCTGCGCCGCCTGTGGCTGGGCAGCTTGCCGGCCGCCCTGGCGACGCTGGCCTGGCTGCAGGCCAGTGGCATGGGCCAGACCAAAAACGGCCTGATCCTGAAGGCGCTGGGCGTCGTGCTGCTGCTGACCGCTGTCGCCATGCTGCTCAAAAAGCGCCTGCACACGCTTGGCCTGCAACTGCGTGGCACGGCCCCGGACAGGTTCAAGAGCGCCCAGCCGCCGCTGACCGTGCTGGCCGGGGCGCTGCTCGGTTTCCTGGTCACGCTGACCTCGGTCGGCGCCGGTGCCCTGGGCACGGTGATGCTGGTCTACCTGTACCCGCGGCGCCTGACGCCGGCGCGCCTGGTCGGCACCGACATCGTGCATGCCATCCCCCTGACCGTGCTGGCCGGCAGCGGCCACGCGCTGATGGGCAACGTCGACCTGGCGCTGCTGGGCTGGCTGCTGCTGGGCTCCGTGCCGGGCGTGTTGATCGGCTCCCACTACAGCACCCGCGCCCCGGAAGGCTTCGTGCGACCGGCGATCGCGCTGGTGCTGACCCTGGTCGGCCTGAAGCTGGTGACGTCCTAGAACGCGGCGGCGCGGGGCCGATTCGACCGGCGCCGACAGGCCCGATCGCCGGCACAATGCAGACCGTCGACCCCATGCGCCGCGCCGGAGTAGCCATGCCCACCATCGAACACCACACCGCGCAGCTGGCTGCCGTGCGCCTGCATTACCTGACCGCAGGTGATGGTCCGGCGCTGCTGCTGTTGCACGGCTGGCCGCAGAGCAGCCACGAATGGCGGCACCTGATACCGACGCTCGCGCAGCGCCATCGGGTCATCGCGCCGGACCTGCGGGGCCTGGGCGACTCCAGCCGCCCGGTGAGCGGCTACGACAAGATGACCGTGGCGGCCGACCTGCGCAACCTGCTGCGCGACGAGCTCGGCATCGCGCAGGCTGCGGTGGTCGGCCACGACTGGGGCGGGGCGGTGGCCTACGCATTGGCGGCGCAGGACCGCGCGCTGGTCACGCAGCTGGCGATCCTGGACATGCTGCTGCCGGGCATCGAGCTGCCGGGCCTAGGCGCGAACGCGCTGGCCAGCTACTGGCATTTTGCCTTCCACGGTGTACGTGACCTCGCCGAAATGCTGGTTGCGGGCCGCGAGCGGGCCTATATCAGCTGGTTCTTTCAGAACTTTGCCTACAACCCGCGCGCCGTGAGCGAGGCGGACGTCGACGAATATGCGCGCTGCCTCACCCAGCCCGGGGCACTGCGGGCCGGCTTCGAGTACTACCGCGCGGCCGGCCAGGATGCGGTCGACTTTGCCGCCGCAGCGCGCGAGCCGCTGAGCTGCCCGGTGCTGGCGCTGGGCGGTGAGCGCAGCATCGGTGCGGCGGTCAAGCTGTGCATGCAGCAGGTGGCGGGCGACGTGCGCGGCGGCGTGATGCCACGGTGCGGCCACTGGATTGCCGAGGAACAGCCGCAGGCGCTGCTGGAAGAACTGACCGCCTTCCTGGACACCGCCTGATGCCGGCGCTGCGCATTCACTGGCTGCAGCACGTGGCCTTCGAGGGCCTGGGCTACATCGAGCCCTGGGCGCTGCGCCACCGGCACGCCCTGTCCTGCACCCGGCTGCACGCGGGCGAGGCGCTGCCCACGCCGGACGCTTTCGACTGGCTGATCGTCATGGGCGGGCCGATGGGCGTCTACGAGGCCGATCGGCATCCGTTCATCGCCGCCGAAATCGCGCTGATCGGGGCAGCGATCGCAGCCGGCAAGCGCGTGCTCGGGATTTGCCTTGGCGCGCAACTGATGGCCGCCGCACTGGGCGCGCGCGTATACCCGTCCGGGCAGAAGGAAATCGGCTGGTTCCAGATCGAACCGGCGCCGGAAAGCACCGGCAGCCCGTTCGGCGACGCCCTGACCGGCCCGCTGACCGTGTTTCACTGGCACGGCGATACCTTCGACCTGCCGGCCGGCGCGGTACGCCTGGCGCATAGCCGCATCTGCACCCAGCAGGGTTTCGGCTACGGCGCGCGGGCGCTGGCCCTGCAATTTCATCCGGAAATGGACCCGGCCGGCGTGGCCGCGCTGGCCAATGAATTCGGCCCCCGCCTGAGGCCCGCCGCCAGCGTGCACAGCGCCGATCAGATGCTGGCCGGGCAGGCGCATTGCGCGGCGGCGCGGCGCCTGCTGGACACATGGCTTGACCGGCTCGCCGCCGGCTGAGGACGCGTGACACGACCGCGTGTTGCAGCGGGCGTCGGCCTGGTCCTGACCGGTGGCGGCGCGCGCACGGCCTATCAGGTCGGTGTGCTGCTGGCGGTCAGCGACTGGCTGGGCCGGCCCCGGCGTTCGCCGTTTGCCATCATCACCGGCACTTCGGCCGGCGCCATCAACGCCAGCGTGCTGGCGGCGCGCGCCGGCAGCTTCGGCCGCGGCCTGGAATACCTGGCCGGCGTGTGGCGGGGCCTGCAGGTCGGCGACATTTACCGCTGCGACCGACGCGCCCTGTATGGGCGCGCCGTGCATTGGCTGGTAGCGCTGCTGCGCGGCGGCCTTGGCCAGCACAACCCGCGCGCCCTGCTCGACTGCCAGCCGCTGCGGGCGCTGCTGGAACGCCACGTCAACTTCGCGCGCATCGACCTGCACCTGCGCCGCGGCCTGCTGGACGCGGTCGCGATCACCGCTTCCGGTTACGGCAGCGGACGCGGCGTCACCTTCTACCAGGCCGCCGGCCACCCGCCGCCCTGGCAGCGCGAGCGGGCGCTCAGCCGGCCGGTCGAGCTGACGCTGGACCACGTGATGGCCTCGGTGGCCATCCCGTTGCTGTTCGAGGCGGTGCGCATCGACGACGACTGGTACGGCGACGGCGCCATGCGCGACCACACGCCGCTGTCGGCCGCCATCAACCTGGGCGCGCAGCGCCTGCTGGTGATCGGCACCCGCAATTCCGATCCGGTGCCGCTGCCGCAGCCGCCGCCCTATCCACAACTTGGCAAGATCGCCGGCTACGTGCTCGATTCGCTGTTCATGGACGGACTCGGGCCGAACCTGGATCGCGTACAGCGCCTGAACGAACTGGTACGCCTGAGCAAAGCGCAACCACGGGTGAATGCAGGCCGCCGCCTGCGCCACATCGATGCCTGCGTGATCAACCCGAGCCTTGACCTGCGCACGCTCGCCGCCCGCCACACGCAAGGTTTTCCGGGGCCGGTGAGACGCCTGTTTCGCGGCATCGGCGCGTTTGGCGAACTCAGCCCCCTGCCCAGCTACCTGCTGTTCGACGGTGCGTTCTGCCGCGAGCTGATGGACCTTGGCTACGCCGATGCCCAGCGCCAGAAAAGCGAAATCATGGCCATGCTGACGCCTGGACAGGAGACAACCCTACTAGATGGAATAAAAATATGAGAAATAAATAATTTCCAGTCATATCAAGCACCCGTACCATGGGGTCACAAGGACCTACATACCGAATGCTGCCCATGGCCTCCCCCGACAAGATCGACCACGCCATCGCCATCCTGCAGGCGGCCCAGGCGCACGGCCCGGCAATCCACACCAACAGTTTCGGCCCCGAAGGCGTGGTGCTGACGCACCTGATCACCGAGCACGCGCCGGACATTGCCACCGCCAGCCTGGACACCGGACGCCTGCCGGAACAGACCTATGCCGTGGCGGATGCGCTGCGCCAGCGCTACGGACTGGTCATCGACTGGTGGTTTCCGGACGCCGAGTCACTGGGCAACTTCACCCAGGAGCACGGCGTCAACGCCTTCTACAACAGCGTCGAATTGCGCCGCGCCTGCTGCGGCATTCGCAAGGTCGAGCCGCTGGGCCGGATGCTGGTCGGCAAACTGGCCTGGATCACCGGCCGCCGCCGTCAGCAGGGACTCAAGCGCGCCACCCTGCCGGAGCGCGAGTGGGACGAACAGCGCGGAATCCTCAAATTCAACCCGCTGGCCGAGTGGACGCACGACGACGTGTGGGCGTTCATCCGCGCCAACGCCATCCCGTACAACGCCCTGCACGACCAGGGCTACCCGAGCATCGGCTGCGCGCCCTGCACCCGCGCCATCACGGTCGGGGAAGATCCCCGCGCCGGGCGCTGGTGGTGGGAACAGGACAGCACGCGCGAATGCGGCCTGCACGGCCCGGCGCGCCCCGCTGCCGAGGACGAAACCGCGGTTCAGCCGGCCGAAGCCATTCCGGATGTCGGGCTTTAGGCAAGCCCTGAAGTATTGAGCGTTTCCCGCAGCGCAGGGACGCGCTGCCATCGGAAAACTGTGGGAGCCCGGCTCCGCCGGGCGATCACCCGCCTGCCCGGGTTTTAGCGGCGGCGGATGCCCGGCAATCCAGGATGGATTGATTCAGCCCTTTCTTCGGGCACTCAGTCGTGAAACTCGCGCCCGGCGGCAACCGCCACCACCACGCCTGCGCGCACCAGAAAATCGCCGAAATGCTCACCGGACTGGCGTTCGGCCGCATAGCGTTCCAGCAGCGGCGTGAGGGCCTCAATGATGGCCTCCTCGCCGATATTCTCCCGGTACAGCTTGCCCAGACGCTGGCCGTGGAAGCCGGCGCCCAGGTACAGGTTGTACTTGCCGGGCGCCTTGCCGACCAGGCCGATTTCGGCGATGTACGGCCGCGCGCAGCCGTTGGGGCAGCCGGTCATGCGCATCGTGATCGGCGTGTCGGCCAGGCCGCAGGCGTCGACCACTTCGTCCAGGCGCGTGATCAGGTCAGGCAGGTAGCGCTCGCTCTCGGCCATGGCCAGGGCGCAGGTCGGAAACGCAACGCAGGCCATCGCATTGCGACGCAGCAGCGAGACCTCGCGCTGCAGGCCGTATTCGGCGATCAGCGCCTCGATGACCGGCCGCTGCGCGGGGCTGACGCCGGCGATGGTCACGTTCTGATTGTTGGTGAGCGCGAAAATCCCCGTGTGGATGCGGGCGATTTCGCGCAGGCCCGTGCGCAGGCGCCGCTGGCCGCGATCCGCGATGCGGCCGTTCTCGACGAACAGCGTGTAGTGCGACTGGCCGTCCTGTCCGTCCTGCCAGCCAAACGCGTCGGTGTTGTGGTCGAAGCTGAACGGCCGCGCCGGCGCCAGCGCGAAACCCAGCCGGCGTTCCAGTTCGGCCTTGAACCAGTCCACGCCGCGGTCGTCGATGGTGTACTTGAACCGCGCATGGCGGCGGTTGCTGCGGTCGCCAAAATCACGCTGTACGCACACCACCTGCTCGGCCACCGCTATGGCCTGATCGGGCGTGCAGAAACCGATCAGGTCGGCCAGACGCGGGAAGGTCGCTTTCTCGCCGTGGGTCATGCCCATGCCGCCGCCGACCAGCACGTTCCAGCCGACCAGCCGGTCGCCGTCCGCCACGGCGATGAACGACAGGTCGTGTGCATACACATCGACATCGTTGTCGGGCGGCACGGCAACGGTGATCTTGAACTTGCGCGGCAGGTACAGCGGGCCGTAGATCGGCTCGACCTCGGTGGCCGGGTCCACGGCCGGGGCGTCGAGCCAGATTTCCTGGTAGGCGTTTGTTTTTGGCAGCAGGTGCTCACTGATGGCGCGCGCCAGTGCGCCGGCCGCCGCGTGCAACGGCGAGCGGAACGGATTGGCGCTGGCCAGCACGTTGCGGTTCACGTCGCCGCAGGCGGCAATGGTGTCCAGGCCGGCCGCCCGGATGGCCTGCATGGCCGGCTTGAAGTGCGGCTTGCGGATGCCGTGGAACTGGAAGGTCTGGCGCGTGGTCAGGCGCAGCGTGCCGTTGGCGTGCTCACCGGCCACCTCGTCCAGCGCCAGCCACTGCGCCGGCGTGCACTCACCGCCGGGCATGCGCACGCGGATCATGAACTGATAGGCCGGTTCCAGCTTCTGGCGGCGGCGCTCCTCGCGCAGGTCGCGGTCGTCCTGCTGGTAGCTGCCGTGAAACTTGAGCAGCGCGTTGTCATCGGGCGCGATGGCGCCGGTCAGCGGATCGACCAGGCCGTCGGCGATGGTGCCGCGCAGCAGCCGGCTGTGGCTCTTGATGACCTCCACCTCGTTGGGCGGGGCCTTGGGGTCGGGTGCGTTCATGGCCGGTCTCAGTAAATGTCGCGCTGGTAGCGACGGCTTCGCGACAGCTCGCGCAGGTATTCCTCAGCCGCGTCGGCGTCGAGCTTGCCTTCGGCGGCCACGATGTCGCGCAGCGCCGCATGCACGTCGACCGCCATCGCCGTGGCATCGCCACACACATAGACGTGTGCGCCGTCGTGCAGCCAGGCATAGACCTCGGCAGCCCGCTCGCGCAGGCGCTGCTGCACGTAGACCTTCTGTGCCTGGTCGCGCGAGAAGGCAACGTCCAGGCGCGTCAGCAGCCCGCTCTTGTGCCAGGCCTGCCACTCGGTCTGGTACAGGAAATCGGTATGGAAATGCCGGTCGCCGAAGAACAGCCAGTTGCGCCCGCCGGCGCCGCTCGCCTCGCGCTCCTGCAGGAAGGCCCGAAACGGCGCCACGCCGGTACCCGGGCCGATCATGATCAGCGGCGTGTCGCTGCTCGCCGGCAGGCGGAAGTTGTCGTTGTGCTCGACGAACACCGGCGCCGTGTCGCCCGGCTTGACGCGATCGGCCAGCCAGGTGGAGGCCACGCCCAGCCGCTGGACGCCCAGGCTCTGGTAGCGAACCGCGGCAACGGTGATGTGCGCCTCGTCCGGGCAGGCGGCCAGGCTGGAGGCCAATGAATACAGCCGCGGCGGCAAACGGCGCAGCAGGCCGACGAACTGCTCTGCCGTCAGGCCCGACACCGGGAATTCCTGCACCACGTCGATGATCTGCCGGCCATGCAGATAGGCCCGCAGGGCGTCCTCGTTGCCCGCCGCCAGCACGCCGGCCAGCTTGCCGCTGTCCGCCAGCGCGCCGTAGGCGGCCAGGAAGGGCCGCGTCAGGGTGGTGATTTCGTAGTGGCGATCGAGCGCGTCGGCCAGCGGCAGGGTGGTGTCGCCGGCCTTGACCGGCGCCGTGGCCGGCAGCCCGAGCACCCTCAGCAGTGCCTCCACCAGCGCCGGGGCATTGCGCGGCAGCACGCCCAGCGCGTCGCCCGGCTGGTAGCTCAGGCCGGGCACGGCCAGTTCGATGTGGCGCGTTTCCTTGTCCGCGCCACGGCCGTTCAGGTTGACGTTCTCCAGCACCTCGGCCTGGTAGGGATGGCGCTTGTCGTGCTGCGATCCACCGCTGGTTGTGGCCGGTGCCGCAGCCGACGCCACCGGCGCCGCCGCGGCGCTGACCTGGCCCAGCAGGGTGTCGATCCAGGCCGCCGCGGCATCGTCGTAATCGACATCGCAGTCCACCCGCGGCGCCAGACGCTGCGCGCCGAGCTTCTCCAGCACCGCATCGAAGTCCTTGCCGGTCTGGCAGTAGAACTCGTAGCTGGAATCGCCCAGCGCCAGCACGCCGTAACGCAGATTTTCCAGGCGCGGCGCCTTGCGCCCGTGCAGGAACTCGTGCAGCTCGCGGGCGCTGTCGGGTGGCTCGCCCTCACCGTGGGTGCTGACGATCAGCGCCAGCAGTCGCTCGTCGCGCAACCGGGCCGGCTTATAGTCGGCCATGCTGGCGAGCGTCACCGGCAGGCCGCGCGCCTGTGCCAGTTCCGCCAGGCGCCGTGCCAATTTGGCGCCGTTGCCGCTTTGCGAACCGTGCAGCACGGTCAGGCTGGCCTGGGATTGCGACGGCGCGACGGTCGCCGCAGGTGCGCCGGCACCCAGTTCGGCACGGGCGGCCAGATAGCCGCTCAGCCATTGCAACTGGGCCTGACCCAGCTCCCGGACCAGGGCATCGAGGCGCGCGGCCTGATCCGGACTCAGCGGGGTGTTCAAGGTGGTTACCGGTGCGTTCATGGCGGTTCAGAAGTGCGGACAGCCCGTCATCATAGAGGGCTGCCTTATATCTTGGAAGAACCTTTTTACGAGTTGGTTATAAGCAAGCGTGACAAGGCGCGCCCCCGGAAGCCGTTCCACCAGGAGTCATGACGTGATCGACCTGTTTCGCAAGAAATACGCCCAGCCCGGCAGCGCGCCGGGCGAGTTGCTGCCGCTGCCGGTGGCGCCGGCGACCATCGTCTACTGCGTGGTCTACGACGCCAACGGGATGCTGCACGAGAGCCGTGGCGTGCCGGACGATCCGGCCGGTCTGCGCCGCGCGGGCGCGACGTTGTGGGTGCATTTTGCCGGCCAACCGGAGGTCGGCGACCTGCGCCGGGTCGGCGAAGCGCTCGGCCTGCACCCGCTGGCGCTCGAAGACGTAATGAACCACGGTCAGCGACCGAAGCTCGACGACTTCGACGATCACCTGTTCCTGGAGATGGGCTGCCTGACACAGGACGGGATTCACCCGGTGGTTCACGATTTCGCCCTGTTCCTGGGGCAGGATTTCGTGGTCAGCGTGTATTACGGCAGCGAAAACCTGTTTGCCGGCGTCCACGCGCGCCTGGTCGATGCGTCCGGCCGCCTGCGGCGCAGCGGCACCGACCGCCTGGCGCACGCGCTGCTGGATGTGGTGGTCGATCACGCCTTTCCGGTGCTCGAGGCGCTCGGCGAGCGCATCGAGGACCTGGAAACCGATCTACTGGACCGTCCCGGCCCCGGCGCCCTGCGCGAGCTGCACCAGCTCAAGCGCGAGATGCTGCTGATCCGCCGCGCCGTATGGCCGGCGCGCGACGTGCTGGCCAACCTGTCGCGTGGCGATGCGCCGCAGATTGCCGAGCAGTCGCGCATCTATTTTGGCGACGTCTACGACCACACAGTGCAGATCATCGAACTGGTGGAAAGCTACCGCGACATGCTGGCCGGCATGCTGGACATCTACCTTTCAAGCGTCAGCAACCGCCAGAACGAGGTCATGAAGGTGCTCACCGTGATCGCCACCATCTTCATCCCGCTCACCTTCATCGTCGGCGTGTACGGCATGAACTTCAGCGTCAACGAAACCAGCCCGTGGGCCATGCCGGAGCTGCGCGCCTACTACGGCTACCCCATCCTGTGGCTGGTCATGCTGGGCGTCGCCGGCGCCATGCTGCTGTTCTTCAAGCGGCGGCGCTGGTTCTAGGGAAACACCGATAGCACTCGGCCTTTGCCGCGGCGCGCTGTAGGGCGATCATCGCTGTAGGAGCCCGGCTATGCCGGGCGATCCTCGCGCTACCAGGTCTTTCCAATTGGCGGGCGGCCCGCCGCAAACGCTACAACCAGCGCAGCGCCAGGCGCATCACCCGCTCCAGGCCCGGCCCGTAGGGCGGGCGGATCAGCGACTGCACCGACCAGCGGCTCTGGTACAGCACGCTTTTCTGGTGCGAGAAGGTGACGAAGCCGTCGAAGCCGTGATAGCGGCCGATGCCGCTCGGCCCCACGCCGCCGAACGGCAGGCCCTCGTGTGCCACATGGAACAGCACATCGTTCACGCAGGCGCCGCCGGACACCGTCTGTTCCAGTACCCGCTCGGTGCGGCCGGTGTTGTCGTCGAAGTGGTACAGCGCCAGCGGCCGCGGGTGGCTGTTCACGTAGCTGATGACCTCGGCCAGGTCGTCGTAGGTCTTGACTGGCAGCAGCGGGCCGAAGATTTCCTCCTGCATCACGCTCATGTCGTCGGTGACGCCCAGCAACACGGTCAGCGGCAGCACGCGCTCGCCGGCCGGCACCGGCGCACCGCCCGCATTCAGCGGGACCACCTGCGCGCCCTTGGCGCGGGCATCGGCGATGTGCGCCTGCAGGCGCTGGTAATGGCGGTCGTTGACGATCCAGGTCAGGTCCGGGTTGCCGGCCAGGGTCGGATAGCTCTTCTGGACCGCAACGGCCAGCGCCTCGACCAGCTGATCGCGTCGACCCGTGGGCACGAACACGTAATCCGGCGCGATGCAGGCCTGGCCGCCGTTGAGCATCTTGCCCTGCGCGATGCGCCCGGCGGCGATGTCCAGCGGATAGTCGTCGCTGATGATGGTCGGCGACTTGCCGCCCAGCTCCAGCGTCACCGGCGTCAGGTTCTCGCTGGCGGCGCGCATGACGATGCGGCCGATCTGCGTCGAGCCGGTGAAGATCAGATGATCGAACGGCAGGGCCGAGAAATGCCCCGCCACCTCGGCGCCGCCGTTGACCACGGCCACCTCGTCCGGCGCAAAGGCCTGGCCGACGATGGCGGTCACCACCTCGGCCGTGCGCGGGCAGAACTCGGAGGTCTTGATCAGCGCCCGGTTGCCGGCGGCGATGGCGCCCACCAGCGGCGAGAGCGTCAGCAACACCGGCACGTTCCATGGCCCGATGATGCCGATCACGCCGCGCGGCTGGTAATGGATGCGCGCCCTGGCCAGCGGGAACTGCGGGCTCCAGCCGGCCCGGCGCGGGCGCATCCATTTCTTCAGGTGCTTGCGGGTGTGGCGAATCTCGCCCAGCAGGCCGATCACATCGGCAAAGAAGGTCTCGTGGCGCGAGCGGTGGCCAAAATCGGCGTTCACCGCGTCCAGAATCTGCTCATGATGGTCGACGATGGCCTGGCGCAGGCGCTTCAAGGAATCGATGCGCTGCTCGTAGGTCGTCGGACCGGCGCGCAGGAAGGCGGCGCGCAGCGCCTCGAACTGCGGCAGCAGGGGGTTGTCCTGCTGCACCTGAGCACTTGCAAGCGCCAGACGGTTGGGGCTGTTCATGGTGTGTTCCTCGCTCCTTGAAAAACGGTGATCGGCGTCGGACCGCCGCGGACTGTCCGCCGCCGCCTGCAAGCAGGCATGCACTTTATACCCCGGCCGGCGCCATCACCCCCGCGCCGCCACCTTGGCCCAAGTGTCGCGCAAGGACACGGTGCGGTTCCACACCGGCGCGTCCGGCCGGCTGTCCGGGTCGGGCGCGAAATAGCCCAGGCGCTCGAACTGATAAGCGCCGCTCGCGTCAGTCAGGGCCGGTTCCAGCAGGCAGTCGGTCAGCACCTGCAGCGAGTCCGGATTGCGCTGGGCCAGGTAATCGGCCTCTCCGGCCGGGTCCGGCACCGCGAACAGGCGGTCGTACAGGCGCACCTGCGCACGCACAGCGTGCCTGGCATCGGCCCAGTGGAGGGTGCCTTTCACCTTGCGCCCGTCCGGGGCGTTGCCGCCGCGGGTGGCCGGGTCGTAGCTGCAGATCAGTTCCAGAACCTGGCCGCTGGCCGGATCGGTCACTACCCGCTCGCAGCGGATGAAATAGGCAAAGCGCAGGCGCACCTCGCGGCCCGGGGCCAGGCGGTGAAAGTCCTTGGGCGGGTCGAGCATGAAATCGTCGCGCTCGATGTAGATCTCGCGCCCGAACGGCAGCTGGCGGCTGCCAAGCTCCGGCCGCTGCGGATGGTTGGGCGCGTCCAGCCAGTCGGTCTGGTCGGCCGGGTAGTTCTCGATCACCACTTTCAGCGGCCGCAGCACGGCCAGTGCCCGCAGCGCGTCCTGCTCCAGCGCCTCGCGGATGCAGGTTTCGAGCTGCACCACGTCGATCACGTTCTCCTTGCGCGTCACGCCCACCCGGCCGCAGAAGTCGCGGATGGCCGCCGCCGGCACGCCGCGCCGACGCAGGCCGGACAGCGTCGGCAGGCGCGGATCGTCCCAGCCGTGCACGTGGCCGCCTTCCACCAGCTCGTGCAGGCGGCGCTTGCTCATCACCGTGTAGGAAAGGTTAAGGCGCGAGAACTCGATCTGGCGCGGGTGGCAGGGCACCGGCAGCTGGTCGAGAATCCAGTCGTACAGCGCGCGGTGGTCCTCGAATTCCAGCGTGCACAGCGAGTGGGTGATGCCCTCCAGCGCGTCCGACACGCAGTGCGCGTAGTCGTACATGGGATAGATGCACCAGGCATCGCCGGTCAGCGGGTGCGGCGCGTGCTTGATGCGGTACAGCACCGGATCGCGCAGGTTAAGGTTCGGCGCCGCCATGTCGATTTTGGCCCGCAGCACATGCGCGCCGTCCGGGAACTCCCCGGCCCGCATGCGGGCGAACAGGTCCAGGTTCTCCTCCACGCTGCGCGTGCGGTACGGGCTGTCGCGGCCGGGCTCGGTCAGCGTGCCGCGCCAGGCGCGGGTTTCCTCGGCGCTCAGGCTGCACACGTAGGCCTTGCCGGCGCGAATCAGGTGCAGCGCGTAGTCGTGCAGCTGCTGGAAGTAGTCCGAGGCATGGAACAGCTTGTCGCCCCAGTCGAAGCCCAGCCAGCGCACGTCCCGCTCGATGGCCTCCACGTACTCGATGTCCTCCTTGGCCGGGTTGGTGTCGTCGAAGCGCAGATGGCAGACGCCACCGAACTCCTGCGCCAGGCCGAAATTCAGACAAATCGACTTGGCATGACCGATGTGCAGGTAGCCGTTGGGCTCCGGCGGAAAGCGGGTGACCACCGTCCGGTGTTTGCCGCTGGCCAGATCATCCTCGACGATCTGGCGGATGAAGTTGGTCGGCGTCG
This sequence comes from Immundisolibacter cernigliae, assembly GCF_001697225.1. Taxonomy (GTDB): domain Bacteria; phylum Pseudomonadota; class Gammaproteobacteria; order Immundisolibacterales; family Immundisolibacteraceae; genus Immundisolibacter; species Immundisolibacter cernigliae. The sequence goes on along the minus strand of NZ_CP014671.1, from coordinate 1,639,915 downwards.
GGCGGTCGGCAGCGTTCATGCACGTTGGACTGGTCAGGGGGTGTGGCCGGTATTGTAAGTAAGCGGGCGAAAGCCCGCGGCGCCAGGGCAGCGCCTGCGCCAGGTCCCGTCAGCGGTACCGGCCAACCGCCGGACCGCACTGCCCGGGCGGCGGCCCGATCACTCCCCGCGCAGGCTTTGCGCCGGCGGCGTGGCCAGCACGCGGCGCGCGCCCAGGCGGCCGGTCAACGTGACCAGTGCCGTGGCCAGCAGGAGTGCGCCCAGCAGTGTGCCGGCGTTCGGCCGGTAGGGAACTTCAAGGTAATGGGCGCACGCCAGGGCGCCCGCCGCCACTGCCGCGCCGCTGCCCAGCAAGGCCGCCGCGCCGCCCAGCAAGGCAAAGCGCAGGTTGTAGACCGCGCCCAGTTGCCGGCGGCTGGCGCCCAGCGTGCGCAGTACGGCCGCTTCGGTCAGCAGGCGAGTGCGCTCGGCCAGCACCGCCGCCAGCAGTACGGCCAGGCCCGCCAGCAGCGTGAAGCCGGCCAGAAAACCGGTGGCGCGGGACAACTGCGCGACCAGCCCCTGCAGGGTGGCGGTCATCGCGTCCAGGTCGATCACGGTCAGGTTCGGAAAGCGCTGCACCAGCGTGCGCAGTAGCGCGTCGGCCCGGTCCGGATCGACGTGGTAACTGGTGACGTAGGTCGCCGGCAGGGCGTCCAGCGCGCCGGGCGAGAACACGACGAAGAAATTGCTGCGCAGGCTCTCCCAGTTGACCTCGCGCAGGCTGGTGACGGTGCCGGTCACCTGCTGGCCGCTGACCTCGAAGGTGAGCGTGTCGCCCAGAGCCACGCCCAGCGCCGCCGCCCATTCCTGTTCCAGCGAGATTTGCGGTTCGGGCACGGCACCGCCCCACCAAGTACCGGCGGTCAGGCGATTGCCGGGCTCCGGATCGGCTCGCCAGGTGAGGTTGTTCTCGCGCTCCAGAAAGCGCCGCGCCCGTTCGTTTTGCGCCGCCGGCGGCGGCTGGCCGTCGATGGCGGCCAGGCGCGCCCGCACCATCGGCCGCAGGTCGACGTCTTGGGCGCCACCCGCGGCCAGCAGTTGCGCCACCGTGTCCCGCTGGTCCGGCTGGACGTCGATCAGAAAGCGATTGGGCGCGCCCGGCGGCACGCGCATCTGCCACTGGCGCAGCAGGTCGGTCTGCACCAGCGCCGGGGTCAGGATGGCGAGCACGCCAAAGCCGAGCGCCGCCACCGCCAGCACGGTATGCGCCGGTGCCCGCCCGAAGGCAGCCGCCGCGTAGCGCCAGGCAAACGGCCCGCGATGCGACAGGCGCCGCGCCGCCCGCGCCAGCACCCGCGCGCCGACGCCGAACAGCAGCGCGGCGCTGAGCAGCACACCGATGCCCAGCAGGCCGCGCTGGACGCTGCCGCTGAGCCACGCGTAGACGGCGCCGCACAGCAGCAAGGCCAGCACCAGGCCAGCGCCCTCGGTGCGCGCAAAGCCGCGCTCGACCTCGCCTTGCGCAGGCGCGCGCAGCACCGCCGCGGGCGGCGTCGCGCCCAGGCGCAGCAGCGGCGGCGCGGCCACGGCCAGCGCCACCAGCAGTGCCAGCAGCACGGCTATCGGCAGCATGCGCACATCGGCCGGCGGCAGGTCGGCGGGCACCAGGCCGCTGAGCAGGACGGGCAGCAACCGTTCCAGAACGCTGCCGGCCGCTGCACCGGACAAGCCGCCCAGCAGCGCCACGGCGGCCACCAGCCCGGCATAGGTCAGCAGCACCAGCCGCCGGCTGGCGCCGAGCGCTTTCAATGTCGCCGCCGCCGGCAGGCGCTTTTCGGTGAGGTTGGACGCCGACAGCACCACCGCCGCCGCCGCCAGCACCACGCCGGCCAGGGCCACCAGGCGCAAAAAATCGGCTGCCTGGCGGGTCATGGTGCGCGTTTCGTCGAGACCCTCGTCGGCCGTCTCCACGGTCGTATTGGCGGGTACGGCGGCCTTGAGCGCCGCCACCAGACCGCCGGCGGCGTTGGGCGAGGGGTTGTACAGCAGCCGGCTGCGCACCCGGCTTTGCGGCGATACCAGGCGCGTGGCCGGCAGATCAGCCAGGTTCATCAGCACCCGCGGGCCAATGCTGAAGGCCCCGGCCGTACGGTCCGGTTCGTTGGCGATGACGCCCGCCACAGTAAACGCGCTGTAGCCAAGCTCGACCCGATCGCCCACCGCGATGCCCAGCTGCGCCAGCAATACCGGCTCCACCCATACCGTGCCGGGCGCCGGCGCGCGGCGCGCCCCCTGATCGGCGATCAGCAGCTCGCCAAGCAGTGGGTAGGCGGCGTCCACGGCCTTGAGCTCGACCAGGCGCAGGCGCTCGCCGGCCGCTGCCATGGTGGGCAGCTCCAGCACCGTCGTGGCCGGCCGCAGGGCGGACGGCAGGCTGGCGGCGACCGGCCGCAAATCGCGCTGGGCGGTGATCCGCACCGAGCCGCCGAGCAGGGTCGCGGCGCGCGCGTCGATGGCCGCCTGCACGCGCTGCGCAAAGCCGCTGACGCTGGTCAGTGCCGCCACGCCCACCGCCACCGCCAGCAGCATGGCCAGCAGCAGCGGATCGGGCCGGCGCAGTTCGCCGCGCAGCAAGCGGCCGGCGGTGCCAAGCTCAGACATGTTCGGTCAGCCGTCCGGCGTCGAGTGCCAGGCGCCGGTCGACGCGCGCGGCCAGCGCCTCGTCATGCGTGACCACCACCAGCGTGGTGCCGGCGGCGCGGTTCAGGTCGAACATCAGCTCCAGCACCGCCTGCGCGCTGGCACGGTCCAGGCTGCCGGTCGGCTCATCGGCAAACAACACCCGCGGCTGGCCGACGAAGGCCCGCGCCAGTGCCACCCGCTGCTGCTCGCCGCCAGACAGGGTCGGCGGATAGTGCCGGGCGCGCTGGGCAAGACCGACGCGTTCGAGCATGTCGCGGGCACGCTCGCGGGCATCGCGCTCACCGCGCAGCTCCAGCGGCAGCGCCACGTTGTCCAGCGCACTCAGGTTGCCGAGCAGCTGGAAGTTCTGGAACACGAAGCCGACCTGCTCGCGGCGCAGCGCCGCGCGGGCATCCTCGTCCAGCGCGGTCAGTTCCTGGTCGGCCAGCCACAAGCGCCCGGCGCTGGGCACATCCAGGCCCGCCAGCAGGGCCAGCAGCGTGGTCTTGCCGCTGCCCGACGGGCCGACGATGGCACAGCGCTCACCGCGCGCAATCGCCAAATCGACGGGTTGTAGTATGTCCAGCCTTCCCTGCGGCGAGGTAACCCACTTGGCGACTCCCTGGGCGCGTATCACCTGCGTCTTGCTCCTGTTGTTGGCCGGCTGCTCGCGGGCCGCGACGCCCCTGCCGGCCGGATCGATCCTGGTGCTGGGCGACAGCCTGAGCGCCGGCTACGGACTGCCGGACGGCGCCGCCTGGCCGGTCCTGCTGGCCGCTGCGCTGCGCGAACAACAGCTGCCGTGGACCCTGGTCAATGCCGCCATCAGCGGCGACACCAGCGCCGGCGGGCTGGCCCGGCTGCCGGCGCTGCTGGACCGCCAGCGGCCGGTGCTGGTGCTGATCGAGCTGGGCGCCAACGACGCCCTGCGCGGTCAGCCGCTGAACGCCACCGCTGCCAACCTGCGCGCCATGGTCGAGGCCGCGCAGGCGACCGGCGCCCGGGTGGGCCTGATCGGCATGCAGATACCGCCCAACTTTGGCCCCATCTACACGCGCCAGTTCCGCGATCTGTTCAAGGAAGTGGCGCGCGAGGCGAATATCCCGCTGCTGGATTTCCTGCTCGAACCGGTGGCCGCCGACCCGGCCATGTTCCAGGAGGACGGCATCCACCCCACCGCCGCGGCCCAGGAGCCGATCGCAGACCATGTGGCGCAGTGGCTGCAGGCCACCTTCGGCCTGCCGGATCTGACCCCGGCCGGCAAGGCGCCCTGATCCGCAGGCGCCGGATCGACGAACTCAGCCGCGCGCGCCGGCCGCCGGCTGATCCGGCAGGGTGATGTTCAGTTCCAGGATGTCGCAGTCGCCCAGGTGCTCCACGTCCACCTTGACCGCGCTGTCGTCGACGGTCACGTAGCGCCGTACCACTTCCAGCAGGTCGCGCTGCAGGCTGGCGAAATACGGCGGCCGGCCGGCTTCGCGCCGCTGGTGGGCGACCACGATCTGCAGCCGTTCCCTGGCCAGCGAGGCGTTGGCCTTGTTGCGCCCGTTGCGCAGGAAATCGAAGATTCTCACGCGCGTGCTCCGAACAGTCGGCGCAGCAGGCCGCGCTCTTCGGTGATGAAGCGCAGCGGTTTCTCCTCGCCCAGAAAGCGCGCCACGGTGTCGGCGTAAGCCTGCGCGGCGTCGCTGGCCTGATCCAGGATCACCGGCGTGCCGGCGTTGGACGCCGCCAGCACGCTGGGCGACTCCGGAATCACGCCCAGCAGCGGGATGCCCAGGATGTCGCCCATGTCGTCCAGGCTCAGCATCTCGCCCTTGCCGACGCGCTTTGGCGAGTAGCGCGTGACCACCAGGTGCTCGCGCACCCGCCCGCCCTGCTCGGCGGCCCGCGTCTTGCTGGCCAGCAGGCCCAGGATGCGGTCGGAGTCGCGCACCGAGGACACCTCCGGATTGGTGACCACGATCGCCTCGTCGGCGAAGTACATGGCCAGGTGCGCGCCCTTCTCGATGCCGGCCGGCGAGTCGCAGACGATGTAATCGAACTCCTTCGCCAGCTCGTCCAGCACCCGCTGCACGCCGTCCAGGGTCAGGGCGTCCTTGTCGCGGGTTTGTGAGGCGGCCAGGATGGCCAGGCCATCGACCCGCTTGTCGCGGATCAGCGCCTGATTCAGCTGCGCCTCGCCGTGGATGACATTCACGAAGTCGTACACCACGCGCCGCTCGACGCCCATGATGAGGTCCAGGTTGCGCAGCCCGACGTCGAAGTCGATCACGACGGTCTTGTGCCCGCGCAGGGCCAGGCCGGTGCCAAACGCGGCGCTGGTGGTCGTCTTGCCGACCCCTCCCTTGCCGGACGTGGTGACGATGATGCGTGCCAAGTCGATGTCCTCTGTGTGCCAGTCGATGAACGGTTACAAGGGCGCCGTGACCAGATCCTCGCCCTCGAGGAACACCTGCGCCGGGCGCCCGCGCAGGGCCGGGTCGATGTCCTCGGCGACCTGAAAACAGCCGGCGACGGCGATCAGCTCGGCCTCCAGCGCGCGGCAGTAGATGCGCGCCTGCGTGTTGCCACGAAGCCCCGCCAGCGCCCGCCCACGCAGCGGGCCGTAAACATGAATGTGGCCATCGGCCAGCAGCTCCGCGCCGGGGCTGACGCCGGCCAGCACGATCAGGTCACCGCGCGAGTAGACCTGCTGTCCGGAGCGCACGGTCTGGGTGATGAGCCGCGTCGGCGCGGGGGCGATCTGGGCTGCCGCGTCCGGCCCGCTTGCATCGTTCGCGGTGGCGGATGGGGGCAGCGGTTCTTCCTGGGCCGGCGGCGGTGCCGGCTCAGCGTCCGGCGGCAGACGGCCTTCGCCCAGCACGCCAAGGCCCAGTGCCGCGGCGGCGCTGGCCACCGTGTCGCCGCCGCCGCGCACCGCGACCGGCACGAAGCCCAGCCGCGCCACCAGCGCGCGCAGACCTGGCAGGTCCAGGGCCTCTGCGTCGGGCAGATCGGCCAGGTCCAGCAACAGCGGCGCGCGGTCGAACAGGGCCGGCGCCTGCGCCACCTTGGCGGCCAGGCCGGCGTCTATTGCGGACAAATCGGTGCTCAGCGGCTTCAGTATGGACAGCGTCACAAGGCTGCCCTTGAGCCGGAACGGTGGACTCGCGGCCATTGAAAAATCGGGTTGGAATGCGCCGCGTGTCGACGGCATCGCTACCTTAGCAGAGGGCAGAGTGGGCGCCTAGCCGGCGGCGGTGAACTGTCCATCCGGCACTGCCGACAGCCCATTTTCAGTCGCCGAGCCGGCCGCGGGCACTGTCCAGCAGCGCGGCGGTGGAAGCATCGTGCGCGGCGCCGGGCACGCCCTGCCCTCCCAGCTCCCGCTCCAGCGTGCCGGCCAGGCGCTTGCCCAGCTCCACCCCGAACTGATCGAACGGATTGACCCGCCACAGCACGCCGCTGGTGAAGGTTCGGTGCTCGTGGCAGGCCAGCAGCGCGCCCAGCAGCTGCGGCGTCATGCCCGGCAGCAGGAACATCGTGCTCGGCCGGTTGCCGGGGCAGCGGGCATGCGGCTTGTCGGGTGCATCAAAGCCGGTGAGCAGCGCCTCGGCCTGCGCCAGGCACTGGGCGACCAGGCGCTGGCGGTGGCCGGGCAGCTCCACATCGGGCCGGGTGCAGACCAGGAACTCGGCCGGGATGGTGGCCGGGCCCTGATGCAGCAACTGGTAGAAGGTGTGTTCGCCGTCGTTGCCGTTGCCGCCCCAGATGACCGGGCAGGTGGGGTAGTCGAGCGGCTGGCCGTCGCGGTCCACGCCCTTGCCGTCGCTTTCCATCGCCAGCTGCTGGACGTAGGTCGGCAACAGGCGCAGCCCCTGGTCATACGGCAACAGCGCGCGGCTGCCGAAGCCCCAGAAACTGGCGTACCAGACGTCCAGCAGCCCCAGCAGCAGCGGCAGGTTGTGCGCCGGCGGGGCGCTCAGGAAGTGCCTGTCCATGGCCGCGGCGCCTTCCAGCAACTGCGCGAAGCACTGCGCGCCCAGGCCGATGGCCGCCGGCAGGCCGATCGCCGACCACAGCGAATAGCGTCCACCGACCCACTCGGGAAAGGTGACGATCGCGTCGTGCGCAAAGCCCAGCGCGCGCGCCTTGTCCGGACTGGCGGTGACGGCGACGAAATGCCGGTCGACCCCCTCGGCCAGCTGCCCGGTCATGAAGGCGCGCGCGGCCTGGTAGTTGTAGAGCGTCTCGGTGGTGCCAAAGCTCTTGGAGGACACCAGAAACAGCGTGCGTTCGGGCTCGCATTGCGCCAGCAGGCGCTTGAGCGGCGCCGGGTCGACGTTGGAGACGAAATCGATGCGGATATCCGGCGTGGCGAGTTCATGCAGGGCTTCCAGCGCCAGCGCCGGGCCCCAGTAGGAACCGCCAATGCCAAGGTTCACCACCCGCGTGAAGCGCTGCCCGCTGGCGCCGACGCGCCGCCCGCTGCGCACCGCGTCGGCCAGATCCGCGATCTGCCGACGCATGGCGGCCACGCCCGGCTTGATGTCCTGCCCGTTCACCAGGATCGGTTCGGGCGATGCATCGCGCAGCGCCGTGTGCAGGGCCGGGCGGCCCTCGCTGTTGTTGATCGGCTCACCGGCAAACAGCGCCGTGCGCCAGCGCGGCAATTCGGCCGCCTCGGCCAGCGCGAGCAGCGCGGCCAGGGCCGCATCGTCCAGCAGATGCTTGGACAGATCCACGTGCAGGCCGGCCACGTCCAGCGTGAGCCGCGCCGCCCGCTGCGGATCGGCGGCGAACAGGTCGGTCATGCGGCAGCCGGCCAGGCGGGTGCGTGCGGCGGCGACGGTCTGCCAGGCGGATGAGAATTGGGCGGGTGTCATGGCGAATCCCGGTGAGCGGTTGGGTGCGGGGTGTTCTAGCGAGGCCGGATTGCCGGCGTGTGGCGGCCTGCCATCGGCTACTGCCGAACAGCAAGATCGATGCCGGCGCAGGCCACCCGCGCCAGCAGGGCAATTTCGTCCTCGGTGATGACATACGGCGGCATGAAGTAGACGACGTTGCCGAGCGGACGCAGCAGCACGCCCTCGCGCAGGCCATGCTGATAGACGCGCAAGCCGCGGCGTTCCTGCCACGGATACGGCGTGCGGGTGGCCTTGTCCTGCACCAGCTCGATGGCCAGGATCATGCCGGTCTGGCGCACCTCGGCCACGTGCGGATGGTCCACCAGATGCGCCGTCTCGCGCGCCATCGCCGCGGCCAGGGTGCGGTTGCGCTCGAGCACCGGTTCGCTGGCGAAGATGTCCAGCGTGGCCTGCGCGGCGGCGCAGCCGAGCGGATTGCCGCTGTAACTGTGCGAGTGCAGGAAGGCGCGCTGGCTGGCGTAGTCGGCGTAGAAGGCCTGGTACACGGTGTCCGTGGTCAGCACCGCAGCCAGCGGCAAATAGCCGCCGGTCAGGCCCTTGGACAGGCACAGAAAATCCGGCGCAATGCCGGCCTGCTCGCAGGCGAACAGCGTGCCGGTGCGCCCGAAGCCGACCGCGATCTCGTCGGCGATCAGATGCACCCGGTAGTGGTCGCACAGCGCCCGCAGGCCGGTCAGGTACGCCGGGTGGTGCATGCGCATGCCACCGGCACACTGCACCAGTGGCTCCACGATGACCGCGCACACCTCGTGCGCGTGACCTTCGAGCAGGGCCTGCATGTCGGCCAGGCGCCGCTGCGCCACATCGGCCCAGCTCTCGCCGGGCTGGCGGTCGTAGGCATCCGGCGAGGGCGCCGTGATCGGTGCGCGCAGCAGCTCGGCGTAGGCATCGCGGTACAGACCGACGTCGCCCACGCCCAGCGCGCCCAGCGTCTCGCCGTGGTAGGCGCCGCTCAGGTTGATGACGCGGGATTTGCCGACAACGCCGCAGTTGCGCCAGTAGTGGTAGCTCATCTTGAGCGCCACCTCCACCGCGGACGAACCGTTGTCGGCAAAAAAACAGCGCGCCAGGGACGGCGGCGCCAGCGCCACCAGTCGCTCGGCCAGCAGCAGTGCCGGCTCGTGCGAAAAGCCGCCGAAGATGACGTGTTCGAGCTGTCCCGCCTGCCGGGCGACAGCGCCAGAAATGTACGGATTGGCATGCCCGAACAGGTTCACCCACCACGAGCTGATGGCGTCCAGGTAGCGCCGGCCGTCGAAGTCCTCCAGCCACACTCCGGCGCCGCGGCGGATCGGCACCAGCGGCAGCCACTCGTGATCCTGCATCTGCGTGCACGGATGCCACAGCACGGCCAGATCGCGGGCGACGAAATCGGCGTTGTTCATGCCGCGATTGTAGAAGCGGGCCACGCCCGCGGCCACGCCGCATCGGTGCGGGCTCCAGCGCATCGGCATGAGCGCCGCAAGCGCGGTCGCCCGCCCGGCAAGCGGACAAGCGCCAACTGCTAAACTGGCGGCCCGCTTTTTTACCGGAGCCGCGCCATGCGCATAGCCGACGACTGTGTCGTGACCCTCGCTTACACCCTGCGCGACGACGCCGGCGAGGAGCTGGACAGTGCCACCGCAGCCGATCCGTTTGCCTTCGTGCACGGCCGCCACTCGGTAATTCCGGGCCTGGAAAAGGCGCTGACCGGACGCGCCGCCGGCGACAAGCTGGGCCTGACCATCGCCCCGGCCGATGCCTATGGCGAGCACAGCCCGGCACGCGTGCAGGTGGTGCCGCGCGATCGCTTTCCGGCCGACATCGACATCGAGCCTGGCATGCAGTTTCACGCCAGCGATGAACACGGCGGACGCATGTCGGTGCGCGTGGCGGAGGTCAACGAGGACGGTGTGGTCATCGACGCCAACCACCCGCTGGCCGGCCAGACGCTGCATTTCGCGGTCGAGGTGCTGGACGTGCGCGCGGCGACCGCCGAGGAGCTGGCGCACGGCCACGTGCACGGCGCCGGCGGCCATCACCACTGACGCAGCGGATTCCAGCCTATCGCTTGCTGCCCGCCGTGCGCCGCCGGCTGCGGGCGGGCGTCTGGCTGGGGTGGCTGCTCGCCGCCCTGACGTGGGCGAGTCCGGCTGCGCCCGAGCCGGTGGCCGAGGCGCTGCAGGCCGCGCTGGCAGCACCGAGCCTCACCGCCGGACCGCCGCTGTATGCCCCGGAGCTGCTGCGACCGCTGTATGCGGCTCGCGGCCATGCGCCGCTGTGGGACGCTCGGCGCGCGGATGCGGCGCGCGCCGAACTGACGGGCGCAGCCGCGCACGGTCTGCGCGCGGCCGACTACCACCTCGCCGCCATCGATGCGCAACGCGCAGATCGATCCCCAGCCGGGCAGGCCATGCTCGATCTGCTGCTCAGCGACGGCTTGTTGATGCTCGGTTCGCACGTGCGTGGCGGCAAGATCGAGGTCGGCGGGCTCACCCCTCGCCGGCGCTTGCTGGCGGTGGATGCCGATCTGCCGGCGCGCCTGCAGCAGGCCGAATCCGCGGCGGCGTTCCTGTCCGGGCTCAGCTCCTCGTTGGCCGGCTATCCGCGCCTGCAACAGGCCCTGGCGCATTACCGTGCCATCGCTGCCACGGGTGGCTGGCCGCTGCTGCCGGACGGCCCGACCCTGCGGCCGGGTGATCGTGACCCGCTGCTGGCCGTGCTGCGTCAACGCCTGGCGCGCGAGGGCATGGACGGCCCGGTCGGCGATGGCGAGGCGCTGTTCGATGCGCCGCTCGAGGCCGCAGTGCGCCGTTTTCAGGCTCGCCACGGGCTCGACGTCGATGGCGCCATCGGTCGCCAGACGCGCCGGGCGCTGAACACGCCGGCGACAGTGCGTGTCGACCAGCTCATCGCCAATCTGGAGCGTAGGCGCTGGCTGGGCGAGGCGCCAGGGCGGCGTCAGGTACGCGTCAACGTGGCCGCCTTCACGCTGGAGGCCATCGACGGCCCGGCGGTGGCGCTGCGCATGCGCGTGGTGGTGGGACAGCCCTACCGGCCGACGCCGGAATTCTCGGACCGCATCCGCTACCTGGTGCTCAACCCCTACTGGGAAGTGCCGCCGCGACTGGCCGCGCAGGACAAGCTGCCGCTGATCCGTCGCGATCCGGGGTATCTGGCCAGGGAGCATATACGGGTGCTCAGCGGCTGGGCCGAGGATGCGCGCCAGATCGACCCGCCCAGCATCGACTGGCAACGCGTCAGGACCCCGCTGCCGTACCGTTTGCGCCAGGATCCGGGGCCGTGGAATGCGCTCGGGCGCGTCAAGTTCATGTTCCCGAACGGCCATGACGTCTACCTGCACGACACTCCGGCGCGGGCGTTGTTCGCGCACGCCGAGCGCGGTTTCAGTTCCGGCTGCATCCGGCTGCAGGAGCCGCTGGCGCTGGCCGACTGGCTGCTGGCGGGCGACCCGCGCTGGTCGCCCGAGGCGCTGCGCGCGGCCATCGACGGCGGCAACACGCGCACCGTGAACTTGCGTGAGCCGGTGCCGGTCTACCTGCTGTACTGGACCGCCTGGGTGAACAGTGATGGGGCGGTACAGTTTCGACGCGACATCTACGACCGCGATGCGCCGCTGGCGGCGGCGCTCGCCACACCGATTCAGGGAGATTGACCTATGGGCCGGCACTCTTTCGGCCACTGGCTGGCGCGCTGGCTGTGCTGCGCCGTGCTGGGCCCGGCCGGCGTGATGCCGGCACTGGCGGCGCCACTGCAGTTGGCCATGTTGACGCCGGCATCGGGCAGCTCCGGTGGTGCCGGCTTCAGCGTGCGTTGGGGCACCGAGCGCTCGGCGCTGGCGGTCAACCCGCTGGTGGCGCGCGCCGGCCAGGCCATCACCTTGCAGGTCGAGGACGCCGACAGCGGCGCTTTCACACTCGATGCTGGCGCCGGCGCGGTCCAGCGCCTCGCCGCGGCACAGTGGCGCTGGACCGCGCCCGGCAAGCCGGGCGCCTACACGCTGGAAGTTCGACGCGCCGACGGGGCCCGGATGCGCTTCACGGCGTTGGTCACCACGCCGCGTCAGGCGCTGCGCGGCGGCGCGCTGAACGGCTATCTGATCGGCAATTATCCGAGCCACCCCAGCGGCCAGGCGCTGTACCGGCCGCCGGAAGGTTTCATCGAGATCAATGCCCGCAGCGCCGAGCTGCCGCTGACGCCACGCCTGAAGCTGGGGCAATTCGTATGCAAGCAGGCGGCCAGCGGGCCGCGCTACGTGGCGCTTCGCGAGCGGCTGCCGCTGGCGCTGGAGGCGGCCATGGAGCGCTTTGCGCGCGCCGGCATCGCCAGCAGCGGCCTGACCGTGATGAGCGGCTACCGCACGCCGCACTACAACCGCCAGCTGGGCGATACCCGTTTCAGCCGCCATCAGTGGGGCGACGCGGCCGACGTGTTCATCGACGAGGACGGCGACGGGCGCATGGACGACCTCAACGGCGACCGCCGCCATGACCGGGAAGACGCCCGGCTGCTGTTTGAAATCATGGACGCGGCGCAGGGCGAGGCCGGCTGGCAGCGCTTCACCGGCGGCCTGTCGGCCTATCCGCCCAATGCCTACCACGGCGCGTTTCTGCACCTCGACACGCGCGGGGTCAAGGCGCGCTGGTAATCCGTGGCAGACGCTGCGCCCTGGCGTTCGCGCCGGGGGCGGCGCTGCCACGGGAGCGGCCTGGGTCAGGCCCGCCCGAAGCGCTCCTGCGCAAACGCCACCCGCTCGGCCACGCTGGCGCCTTGCCGGCCGTGCGCGTCCACGGTGGCCAGGCGCGGCAGCAGGCCGGTCTGGTTGGCGATCTGGATGTTCAGGCCCGGGCGGGCGTTCATCTCCAGCATCATCGGCCCGAAATCGCGGTCCAGCACGAAGTCCACGCCCAGATACCCCAGGCCGCTGATGTCGTAGCAGCGGGCGGCCAATTCCAGCAGCGTCTCCCACTGCGGCACCTGCACGCCAGTGATGGGGTTGCCGGTGTCGATGTGTTCGTCGATCACCTCGTTGCGCCACACGCCGCGGCCGGTCAGTCCGGTGGCGATGTCGATGCCGGCGCCGATGGCGCCCTGGTGCAGGTTGGCCTTGCCGTCCGAAAGCGCGGTCGGCAGGCGCACCATGGCCAGCACCGGATAGCCCTTGTAGACCACCGTGCGCAGGTCCGGCACGCCCTGGTGCGAGATCGGCTCGAACACCGGGTCGACCTTGACGCGGTACTCGATCATCGCCGCGTCCGGCTGCCCGCCCAGGCTGTACAGGCCCGACAGGGTGTTCGAGACGTGGTGTTCGAGTTCGTCCTCGGTCAGCTGGGCGCCGCTGGCCTTGCGGTAGCGGCCCTTGCGACGCCCGACGATGACCAGCACGCCGTTGCCGCCGCTGCCGTTGACCGGCTTGACGACAAAATCCTCGCGGCCCTCCAGCAGTTTTGGCAGATCCAGGACCTGGTGCTGGATGGCGATCAGGCCGTACAGCTCGGGTACCTGGATGCCGGCCGCCTGGGCCAGGGTCTTGGTGCGCACCTTGTCGTCCACCAGCGGATACAGACGGCGCGGGTTGACCCGGGCGATGAAGTCCCCGTTGCGCTGGTTCATGCCCAGCACGCCGTGCGCTCGCAGCGCCCGTGCCCGTTGCCAGGGGAACGTGATCATCCGGCCAGTGCCTTGAAGCGCCGCAGCTCGGTCAGCCGATAACCGGTGTAGCGGCCCATGGCCAACGTGATGGCCAGCACGATCAGCAGCAGTTCCGGGAACATGAACACCAGGTGCTGCACCTGCCGCTCGGTCATCACCAGATAGGCCAGCGAGGCAGCCAGCAGGCTGCCACCGGCCTGTTGCAGGGCCTCGCGCGGGCCGGCCTCTTCCCAGCCGATCGACATGCGCTCGATGGTCATGGTCAGGATCACCATCGGGAACAGCGCCACCGACAGCCCGGCGCCGATGCCCAGTTGATAGGTCAGCACGCTCAGCATGGCCATCATCAGCACCACCACGGTCAGCACCGAGGCCAGGCGCGGCACCAGCAGGAGCTTGAGCCGCTCCATGTAGAAGCGCGCGCCCAGACCCAGCGCGACGATGCCGGTGAACAGCAGGATGCCGTTCAAAAGCCTGGTTTCCCGAAACGCCAGCGCGATCAGGATCGGCGCGAAGGTGCCGAAGGCCTTGATGCCGACCACGTTGCGCAGCAGCACGATGATCAGCGCCCCCAGCGGCATGGTCAGCACCACCCGGTACACCATCTGCATCTGCACCGGCAGGCTCAGCAGCGAGAACTGCAGCGCCAGTGAGCCGCGCTCGGCGGCGCGCTGGCGGGCCGCGGCCAGGGCCTCGTAGGTGTTCTCGGCGGCCGAGAATTCGAGCCGCAGGTGGCGCACACCGTCGCTGTCGCGCAGCGGCGGCTTGCCGCGCGACCAGACCAGGAAATCGTCCGGTTGGCCCTGCGCCCCGCTCAGCGGGTCCAGGGAAAGCCAGCGCTCGCCGTTGTGGACTTCCAGACGCGTCAGCAGCGGCAGGCGCCGACCTTCCTTCTGGAGCTGGAACCCGTACACCGGACGGGCGGCGATATTGGCCGTGGCCAGAATGCCGGCGGCGACTTCGGCGCGCCGCTGCGGCGAGTCATCACCGGTTAGCAGAAGATTGATGTCGCTGTTGTCGCGGGCACCCAGCCGCTGCAGGGTTTCGACGGCGAAGGTGGCGATGTCCGCCGAGTGGGCCCGAATCTGCTCGACCAGGCTGGCCACCACCGCCGCCTGCGCGTCGCTGAACTGCGGCGGCTCGACCGACGGCGGGCGCGAGCCGGTGGACTGGGCCGTGTCGCGGGCCGGGTAGACCACCGCCTGGTAGTACAGCTCCTGTTCGCCGCGGGCGCGGCGGATGGCCCACAACGCCTCGCGGTCGCCATCCTGCACGGCCGTCGACAGGCCATAGCCGCTCGACACGAAGGTCTCGTCCAGCAGGGCAAAGCCCGGCGGGCGCAGCGGCACCGCAAAGCGCACCTTGACCGGCTTGCCGGACTGCGCGCTGAAGCGGATGCGCGCCTCCACGGTCCAGGCGCCGATGGCGTTGTCGGCCTTGATCGGCACGCCAAGATCGAGCCACTTGTACAGAAAAAGGCTGCCGCCGGCAGTGACCAGCAGCAGGCACAGGATCAGCAAATGACGGTTGCGCAGGACACTACTCCCCGGTGGCGCCGGCCTGACAGCGCGGCTCGCGGACGAAGGTACGGGCCGGATCGACCACCGCCAGGCGCGCCAGCGCCTTGCGCCCCAGCAACAGCGGGTAGATGAAGCGCCCGCGATCGGTCAGGTTGACCTCGACCGTGCGCAGCTCGTCGCCCAGGCACAGCGGCAGGTGGATCACCGGCCGGCGGTCATGCGGGCCGCTGTGGCGCTTGATGCGCACGTAACGCACCACCGGCTGCTCCATGAGCGGCGCTTCCTGAAGCCCCGATCGGCTGACCCGAAAGCGCACCCAGCGCCGGCCGTCACGCTCGAAGGGCGTGATGTCGGTGGCATCCAGCGAGGAGCTGCGCGCGCCGGTATCGAGCTTGGCCTTCAGCCTCAGCGGCTGGCCATCGAGGTGCAATTCCGCGAACTCGACCCAGCCGTACACGCCGCGCGCGGCGGCCGGTGCAGCCAGCAGGCACAACAAAAGGGCAAGCGCGGCGCGGGAGTGGCGCATGGATCGTCGGGCAGAGTGAAAACGTGGGCGGCGGCCGGCCGGCCAAAGCGGCCGGCATTCTATAACAGCGCCTTATGGGCGCCGGTTCAGCGAAACGGATTGCCGGCCTGCAGCGCCAGCAGGCGCTGGTGCAGGCCCGGGTGCTCGGACAGCACCCGGTATTCGAGCAACTTGAGCACGGTACGCAGCGATCGCCACTCGTCCAGCAGCGGCTGCGGGCCGGTCAGCAGCTGGCGGGCCTCGTGCAGGGCGGCGCGCAGGTACTCCGGCGCCGGGCGGGTATCCACCTCGTGTTCCAGGGCGGTCACGATGCGCTCGAACTCGGCCTCCTCCAGCCACACGCCGAAGCAGACGTCGCAGTAATCCACCGTCACCCCGGTGTGGCCGTATTCGAGCGCGTGCAGGGTGCCGTCGCCGGTCGGGCAGCGGCCGCTGCGCGGGGCATGACGGAACTGCTCGGCATCCGACCACAGCTCGACATCCAGAAAGGCCAGGTCCGGATCGACCGCCTCGCGCGCCGCGCGCAGGGCGTGCGCCTCGAACCACAGCCCGCGACAACTAGGGCAGCGCGCCACCGGCACCTGCTGCAACTCGGTGGCCACCAACGCAATGGCGCAGCGGGGGCACTGGGCGGTCATGACACGGGATCTCCTGAAAAACTCATTCGGACAGCACGGGGTAGCCGCGGCCAGCGTAATCGAAACCGTCCAGCTCGAAGTGACGGCGCTCATAGGGCGCATGGCGGTTCAGGTAATAGGCCCGGATCTCGCCGATGCGCCCGTCGCGCAGGCGGTACCACTCGGCGCCGCGCATCAGCTCCGGCGCGCCGCCGGGCGGGCTCCAGCGCAGCGTCCATTCGATGACCGCCTCCTCACCCTGCACGATGCCGTGATCCACCGTCCAGTGACCGCCGATGCGCGGCTGCATGCGCGCCCAGTGCTCGGCCAGCGCCGCGGCGCCGCAAACCGGCGCGTGGTGGGTGAAGTAATGCACCACGTCATCGCAGAACGTGGCCTGCATGGCCGCCCGGTCCGCGGCGTTGCAACCGGCGTAGTAGCGGCGAATCAGGTCCAGCGGCAGCTCGCCGCTCACCCCCGCGGTCCGGCAATCAGCCAGATCAGCAGGCCCAGCACCGGCAACAGCAGGATCAGCACCACCCAGCCCACCTTGGCGCCAGTGCTGGCGCCACTCTGGACCACGTTGATGACGGCCCACACGTCGGCAATCAGGATGAGCAGGCCCAGCAGCCCGCCGACTTCGATACCCATGATGCAGTCTCCTTTTTGTTGGCAACGGCGCAAGGAATGTTCGTAGGTTAACCTTTCCGGGCGCAGCCACGGGGCTGCGACGCAGGAGGAGCGCGCCCGATGAACACCGACAGCGGCCGGCCCGAAGCCGCGCTGGAAGCCCGCGACCGCGCGGCGCTGCGCGCCCTGTTTGGCCTGCCGACGGGTCTGCTGTTGCTCACCTTCGCGTACGCCACCACCCGCTACGTGGTGTTTGGACCGTGGACTGTCGGCCACATTCCGCTGTACGTGCTCAACAAGGCAATTTCCTGGAGCGCGCTGTGGCTGGTGGCGCTCGCACTCGCCCTGGGGCCATTGGCTCGCCTCGCACCGGGACGATTTGCGCGTCACCTGTGGCGACGGCGCTACTTCGGGATCATGGGTTTTGCGCTGGCGTCGCTGCACGTGGTGATGTCGCTGGCCATCCTGAACTATGCCTACTACCGGCAGTTTTTCAGGCAGGCTTTCGAGCTGACGGCGCTGGCGGAATTCTCGATGGCGATGGGCGCGCTGGCCTGGTTCCTGCTGCTGGCGCCCCTGGCCGGCTCGCTGCCCGGCGCACGCGCGCAGATGTCGGCGCGTTACTGGCAGTTACTGCAAAAAATCGGCGTGTTGGGCATGCTGCTGGGCGGCCTGCACGTGAGCTACGGCGTGCCCGGTTGGCTCACGCCGGCGGCATGGTATGGCGGCTTGCCGCCGATCACGCTGTGGTCGGCCAGCGCCGTGGTGATCGCGCTGGCGCTGCGGATGCTGGCGCCGCGCAGTTCCGGAGAGGCGCAATGAATCCCAAGGAAACGCTGAATAAATCCATCCTGGATTTCTCAGCGCCCGCCATCGGAAAAGCGTGGTTTTCCGATGGCTCACAAAATCAGCGGCTTATAGCCACTGATTTCGGCAGCGCATCCCTGCGCTGCGGGAAACGCCGAATACTTCAGCGTTTCCCTAACGCAAGCCTGGTACCGATCGCCGCCGCGCTGCTGGCAAGCGGCGGGCATGCATCCGAAACAGACCCGCGCGGCGCACCCGTTTGGCAGGTGGCGATCGCGCACGACTTTCGCTTGCCCCAGGATGACCCGCCGGTACACCTGTACCCGCCGGCCACGCTGCGCATGGATGGCCTGGGCTGGCTGCGGGCATTTCGGGACGACAGCGGCGCCGTGACCTGGGACCTGCCGGTCGGCCATTCCGGCAACGACGGGCTGATCGCCTGGGGTCGCTGGGGGCATGGTCGCACTGGCGGCGATGGCCGCCATGGCGGCATCGACATTACCGGCGGCGAGGGCGTGCGCAACGCCATCTATTACGTCGCCGGTGCGCCACTGACCGAGGCCGCGACCGGCGCGGCCCGCTATTCCGTGCTGGGCGGACAGGTGTCGCCGACGGCCGGCGAAGGCGGCATGGCGGCTACGACCTTCCTCGAAAATGGCGCGCTGGAAGTCGATTTCGCCGCTGCGCGGGCCACGCTCAAGCTCGCCATCACGGTGCCCAGCGGTCGTTACGATTTAAGCGCGCAGGACCTGCACATCGTCGAGGGCCGTTTCGTGACCACACCGGACAGTCGCCTGACCGTCACCGGGGTACTGTGCTTT